>CALHSA010000031.1 GCA_938038205.1 uncultured bacterium
TTATTATGTTTAGCTGATGCAAAGGGTAGCTTGCGAGAAAACGCTGACGGTAAATTAGAACCTTTTCCTTATCCAAGCTGGAAATTTTTAAGGAAGCAATTAAAGAATTAAATAAACAGTAAATAATACTGATAATCGAAATTGAGCTTAAGAAGGTTTAAAAAATTTTTTCAAGAACTTTTATAGTATTAACAAGCTCAATATTAAAATTATTCTTGAGTGAGGTTAGAATATTGTCAATCTCATTTTTAAGTTTTGCTATGGTTTCAAAAGTGAAGCTCTCTGTGCTTTTTAAAATTATATTTGAATGTGCTCTTTTTGTAGCATCAGATTCTTTGTCTTTAATATCGTCTTTAATTTGGTAAAGTATACCAACCTTTAGCCCAAGATCTTGAAGAAACTTTTTAGTGTACTCATCTAAGCCACTAAGTATACTACTAGAGACAAACACTAATTTGAATAAAGACCCAGTTTTGAGTTGAGCCACAATTAAAGGATCCGAGTTTTCTTGTAAATCCAAGAGCTGTCCCTCGATAAGCTCCTTGTTACAAGAAGAGAATTCATACAATAAGTTTATCAAAATATCTGAATTTAATCCCGACATCTTAAGAAAGTAAAAAGCCTCATTTAAAAGCCAATCGCCAAACAAAATTGCCTTTGCTTCACCAAATTTTACATGAATTGAGGGTTTCCCTCTTCTAATTGAATCATTATCAAGAGCTGGTAAATCATCATGAACCAATGAGGATTCATGTAAAAGTTCTATTGCAGCAGCCACATAAAGAGCCTTGTTAAGCTTGTTATCAAAATTGTTCGGAGAAATATCCTTAATCAGATTTAAAAGTAACGATGATCTCAATCGTGCACTGCCTCCATTAAGCATGTAACTAATCATTTCCCTGAGAGTATCATTCTTAGAGGTTAGATTTTTCTTCAAAAAGTCATTGATAATGTCTTCCACTCTTAGATTAGACCATTTAATCATGCTATATTCAACACTACATGCTGCGTATTCTTGGGGGGGAGAAAAAAGGTTTCAAATTAATTTCCTGTAACAGTAAAGGGTTGAGACCAATTCCAGCTAAAGTCAAAGAAGCAATATTTAACATATTAGGAGAATCTATTGTAGCTAAATCTGTTTTGGATGTTTTCGCGGGCACAGGATCTTTTGGACTTGAGGCTTTGAGCAGGGGAGCGAGCTATTGTTGCTTCGTTGAATTAAATAGGCGAGTGTTTGAGATTCTGAAGAAAAATATCTCTATTCTTGGATATCAGAGCAAAACTCAGATTTACAACGTCGATGCTTTTCGATTTATCAGGGATACAACCAAAGAGTTTGATTACATCTATGTGGCACCACCTCAATTCCAAGGATTGGCGTTCAAGGCTTTGTTTGAGATTTTTTCTAGACCAAGTTTAGTGGCTTCGCGTGGAACTGTAATTGCTCAAATTGATAAACGTGAGAAGTTTGATTTAAACCCTGCTTTTTTTGAATTAGTTAGAGATAGAATTTATGGGGATACCTATGTGCTTTTTTTCAATAAAAAAGACAACCTTTAATCTGTTACTAGCATTACTCATCTTGAGTTGTGCAAGTTCGAAAAACCACGTAAAATTTAGGCATGCGTTGGAGTTGCAATCAACTCCAAACAAAATTTTTTTTGAGGCCAATCAACAAAACAAAGTTTTTAATGACCTTGTTATTTTGCTTACCAAAATTCTGGATGTAAAATTTAACATCACCTCAGATGGAAGTACCACAAACTTTGATTTTCATATAAAGGATACCCGATGTACAATAACACTCGAGTCTAATGCTGACACTCTTGAAGTTGTATCACAGTGTGATGGGAATAAGAATCTTGAGAGAGCAATTAATTATTTTTTGCAAACAGGAGTGTTTGAGAGGAATTTTTTAGAATGAAAACAGCGGTTTTTCCTGGAAGTTTTGATCCTTTTACTATGGGGCATCTTGATCTTGTAAACCGAGGACTAAGAATTTTTGATAAGCTTTACGTAGTTATACTCACCAACCTGTCAAAAACTCCTTTTTTCGACCTAGAACACAGGCTAGCTATGCTAGAGAAGATTGCTCACAGATTTAATGGTAGGATTGAGGCTCTAGCTCATCATGGATCACTTGTTGATCTTTGTAAACTTAAAAATATAAATTTTATACTTCGAGGTATCAGGGGAGTTTCTGATTTTGATTTCGAACTTCAATTCTGCAACGGTATGCGAAACTTAAACCATGAACTTGAAGTCGTCACACTACTATGCTCCCCAGAGTACAGCTGGATATCCTCGTCACTAGCAAGGCAAGCTATAGTGTTAAAATTTGATTACTCCAAAATACTTCCTGAGGAGATACAGGAGTTTATATCAAAAAGGTTTCAATCAACAAACTTATAGCCTACTCCGTGTACAGTTACTAAGTGTTTCGGTATATTCGGATCGCTCTCAATTTTTAATCTCAAACGAGCTATATGGTTGTCAACAGTCCTAGTGGCTACATTACCCTCAGAGTAACCCCACACAGCCTGCAGAAGTTCAGATCGGGTTATAACTTGATTTTTATTTGATATAAGGTAATATAAGAGTTTAAACTCAGTAGGACTTAAATTTAGATTCTTACCTTTCTTGGTTGCTGTGTAAGAAGCAAAGTCTATGGTTAGATCCCCTATCTGGTACTTCAATACATTATTGTGCCTAACTATCCTTCTTGTTAAAGCTTTAACCCTAGCCAACAACTCTTGAGGAGAGAATGGTTTAGCTAAATAGTCATCAGCTCCAAAATCAAACCCAAGAACCTTATCTACCTCATCACTTCTTGCAGTTAACATTAAAATAGCAACGTAATTATCCTGTTCTCTGATTTTTTTACAAACCTGAAATCCATCTAACTCTGGCATCATGATGTCTAGAATAAGAACATGAGGTAAAAATTTATCGAATTCCTCTAAACATTCTTCGCCACTAGAAACAGATTTTACCAAGTATCCATGTTTTTTTAGGTACTTTTCTAGGCTATCCCTTACAGTTTCATCATCCTCTGCTATTAGAATTTTTACCTGAGTCATCCCTCTTAAGAGGTTCTATAAAATTATAACATTTTAAGTTTAAACCTTATAAGATGATTTTTGATTTTTTTTATCGTGAGAGGTAAAATACTTACAAAGAATGCCCAAGAAAGCTTTTGTTGAAGTTGCTGGGAAGCAGGTTCTAGTTGAAGAAGGCAAAGCAGTAACAGTGCCGTATTTTTCTCACTCAGAAGAGTACAAAAAGTTGAATGTTCTTAGTGTTTTTGATGAAAATCAAATACAGTTTGGGGCTCCGTACCTCTCTGATATAAATGTAGAGTACAGTGTTGAGAAAGAGTTTAAAGGCAGAAAGATTTTGGCATTTAAGTTTAAAAAAAGGAAAGGTTACAAGAAAAAGATAGGATATAGGCCTAAGTTTTTGGTAATAAAGGTAAACAAGATAGGAGGGTAAAAGATGGCAACAAAAAAAGCTGGTGGTAGTACAAAAAATAATAGAGATAGTCATAGCAAAAGATTAGGTGTAAAAAAATTTGGCTCTGAAGAGGTTAAATGCGGAAATATAATTGTCAGACAGCGAGGTTCGAAGTATCTGCCGGGGTTAAATGTTGGTTTGGGCCGGGATTTCACTATATATTCCCTGATTGATGGAGTAGTTAGGTTTAGGACGTCAAGAGGAAGAACAGTTGTTGATGTTTTGCCTAAAAATTTAAGCGTTTAAATACTGACTCAGGTATTATTTTTATAAAAGCCATGATAAATCTCCAAAACCAAGGTGTATAGAGAATGTTCTTGTTTTTAATCATAGCTTTTAAAATATCCTCAGCTACATCTTCAGGAGAGGCTGGGAATGGGCCATTTAATCCCTCAGTCATTTTTGTTTTAACAAAACCCGGTTTAACTGTTAAAATCTGTAATTCTCTATAATCTGACATTTCTTGTCTTAAAGCAGATAGGTACGCATCAACGCCCGCTTTTGCCGCTGAGTAATAACCTAATTTTTTTCTTCCTCTGTCTCCTGCAACAGAGGTAATCACCACAATTTTGCCCCCTTTTTGATTTTTGAAGATTGGTATAAAATACTCAATTATTTTGATTACGCTTAAGCAGTTTATCCTGAAAACCAACTCTAACTCCTCTTCAGAGAAAAACTTATACTTTGGTAAATAACCATGACAAATTAGTAAATAATCCACTCGGTCTATTTTGCCTAAATTTTTAAGAGCTTCATCGGTTTTCAAAGCATCAAATTCGTATACCTCCACATTTTTTGCACCAATAAGCTTTAGCTCTGAGGCAAGAGAATTAAGCTGAGTAATTTCTCTTGAGAGAAGGAAAAAATTCGAAGCTTCAAACTCTGCTAAAATTTTTAAAAGCGCTTTACCAATATCAGAGTTTGCACCAAAACAGACAATATTTTTCATACACCTAGTTTACTAACCTTCTCCAAAGATCAGACTCAAAATAAGGGTCTTTATATTTTATGAACTCATCTAACATATTAAACATTTTTGAAAAAGTTTTGGTTTTGAGTCTAGAGTCCTTAGCTAAATATATCCTTCCACCTACATCTGCTATAAATTCATTAAGTCTATCCACTAGTCTGATTGTGTTTAAATTAACCGCAAAATCAATAGCTAAAGTGAATCCTTTTTTTGGAAAGGAAAGCAAGCCGTTTGGAGTTATATCTCCAAAATCTTTTAAGACCACAAGACTTGGGACTTCATTGAACTCTCTGATCAGTTTATAAACGCACTCAATTATTTTAGGTTCTTTAGGAAAAACAGCCTGCCATTGCATTAAACCCCACTTGCCGTAAGCGTTGTTCCAACCTTGAATTGAATCGAGAGGAAAAAAAAAGTTTTGATAGTGGATAAAACTGTTGCCAGTCCGCATCCTTTTTACCCAATAATAGAATAAATTAAGGGCATTTATAGTCCATTTGTTAACTATTTTAATTTGAAACGGGAATTTTATTTTTATGTTTGGATCTCTACTATTTCGATCTGAGAAAGCTCCAGATATTAAAATTCCACGTATGGTATCTCTTGAGAAATCTAACCAGGCAACAGTGTAAGGCCATGCTGCAGATTCCTCAATCAAACCTTGAGTTATCTCATTTAACCCATAAACGTTGGTAATTTTTTGCTGAATTGTTTTTCCAGGGATTTTAATGACTCTTAATTTTGCAGATAGAATTAAACCTGTTAAACCAAGCCCACCAACTGTCGCTCGAAATAAACCATCTTTGTTGGTAAGGTTATGTATCTCACCATTACTCCTAAGTAGGGTTATCTCAGATACATTGTTTCCAAAAGACCCTTCTCGATGATGACTCTTGCCATGAATATCATTAGCGATAGCCCCACCCACCGTTACATACTGAGTTCCTGGAACTACTGGGAGAAATAAATTTCTACGTGATAAAAATGATAAAATACGTTTAATGCTCACACCAGCTTGTACTGTTAGAAACCCGTTTTCAACGTCCAAGTTTAGTATTGAGTCTAGGGTAGAGGTTACCAGATGGGTTCCTCGGGTGTTTAAACAAACGTCTCCATAACTTCGTCCTAAACCAAATGGTAATACTGAGTGCTCTTTAGGTATAGAGCCTTTGAAGTACTGCCATTTTGAGCCAAAAACCGGTGGGTAATGTCCCCAAGATTCAATCACTGCCATACAATCCCTGGGGAATAAAAATTATCTCAACTTTTTGAAAATCCTGGTAAAAGCGCATAGGAGGCGGTGGGAGAAATGGAGTACCCATTACCGCCTTGACACAACTTTGATCAAATGCTGGGACTCCACTCGATTCAACTAATTTCACATTCAGTATACGACCATCTGGAGATATGTTAAAAGATACAACAGCTTTAAGATTAGCTGATCTATCTTGCCAGAACCAGTTTTTCTTAATTGTTTCAATTATCGTATCTCGATATTTAATCCACTCAGGATCTTTTAGAATTCCACCTCCATAGCCTTTTTCGGGACCAATCCTTCCAGCGCCTATCCCTTCACCTCCAGCTCGCGTGCTCTCACCTAAGTATTCTTTCAAGATTCTGGAGTACTCCGAATCAATCTCAATTTTTGGTTTTGGTGTAGGCGTTGGCTTTTTGGTTGCTTTAGGAATCGGTGTGGGAGTTTGCTTAGCAGTTGGGGTTGTTTTGGGCGTCTGACGAACTGTCGGAGTTGGTGTATGTTTTTTTTTCTCAAGATTTGTTGCGTCCGGAGTTTTTTCTGTTATCGTTTTCTCATTTAATAACGCCTCTAATTCCTTTTTCTCTGTTTGAGATAAGGTTTTTTTTTCTATTTTACTTGATTCTACAACAGCTTTCTCTCTATCTTTTTGTTCAGGAATTCTTGAAACTCCTCCTAGTTTAGAACCTGCCTCAATAGATACCGAGTAAATCTCTTGCTCTACCGAAATACTAGTATTTTGAGCTACTCCGATTATCAAAAGGAATACAACAAAATGAAGTAGGATGGAGGCTGGAATAAACCTACTAGGGCCCAAATTAGAATTCATTGCCCAAAGATTATTTTACAGGAGCTGCAACAAGATTGATATCTGTTATCCCTTTACTTACTAGTTCACCCAAAACAATCATTACATTTCCATAGTTTGAATCTTTATCTGCTTTTATAAAAACTTTTCTTTCATCTTCCGGTTTTAAGTCTAAGATACTTTTTACCCTCTCTCCAATTTCCTCTGGTAAGATAGGGTTATCACTCCCTATGTAAATTGTGCCTTGCTTATCTATCGTTATCACTAAATGCTCTCCTTTACCCTGTGCTACTGTTGATTTTGCCTTAGGCAAGTCAACTTTTAGACTTTGTTGTAAGTGTGGGGCAGTAATCATAAAAATAATTAATAAAACCAACATTACATCAATTAACGGGATAACGTTTATATCACTTTTTACATCATTATCTGACTCAACACCATGCATACCTAAACAGAAACTTTAACCATAACTTTAAAGTCATCAATAAAATCAGTCATCTTAATTTTTAACTTCTTAATTTTTACTATAAAGTAATTATAAGCTAGTGCAGCAGGTATTGCGGCAACCAACCCAACAGCTGTGGCTAACAATGCTTCTGCTATTCCAGGTGCAACAGCTTGAAGCGTACTCTCTTTGATAAAAGCTAGACCATGAAAAGAATTCATAACTCCTACAACCGTTCCAAAAAGACCAATAAATGGCGCTGTTGATGCGGTAGTTGCAAGGAAACTGACCCATGATTCAAGATTTTCTACCTCTTGTGTGTAAACCCTTTTCAAATTCCTTTCGACTGCAGCAAGGACTGATTCAATGTCTTTTAGTTCATCTTTCAAAGTTAAAAACTCCTTAAATCCAACATCAAACATCTGAGCCACAGGACTATACGGTACCTGTTTAGTAAATTCTAAAATTTGTTTCAGATTAGTGCTTCTAAAAAAGTGGTCTAAAAAATTCTCAGTTTGAATAATTGCTTTACTAAGTTGAACATATTTAAACAGTATAATCGCCCAACTGAAAATAGACATTGTTAGTAAAATAAGAAAAACCGTTAATCCAACTGGACCTGATGCTTTAAGGATCTCAAAAAAACTAGATTCTAACACTTTCGTCTTTATTTTATTCTTTCTAATGATAAAATTAAATTCTGAGATGATAAAAATTGGAATTAATGGTTTAGGAAGGATAGGTAGAACTGTACTCAGAGCATTATACAATGGGTACAACAAGAGTGATATTCAGGTTGTAGCAGTTAATGACATTGGAAATATCAATGTAATTGGGCATTTACTGAAGTATGATTCCAATTACGGTGAGTTCCCAGGAAAAATTGAATGGGATGACACTTTCTTATATCTAGGGAGCGATAAGATAAGATTTGTTAGTGAAAGTTCAATCGAGAATATCCCTTGGGGTGATTTGGGAGTAGATATAGTGCTTGAATGCACAGGAGTTTTTACAAGTAAGGAAAAAGCTGGCTTACATCTAAATCAAGGTGCAAAAAGGGTACTTGTGTCAGCTCCGTGTGATGGTTCTGATCTTACAGTTGTTTATGGTGTTAACCATCACGAATTTAACCCAGACGAACACTTTGTTTTAAGCTCAGCTTCTTGTACTACAAATTGTGTGGCCCCTGTTTGTAAAGTTTTACATGATGAATTTGGTATAGAAAGTGCAATCATGAGCACTGCTCACGCTTATACAAATGATCAAAGGATTCTTGATTTACCTCACAAAGATTTGAGGAGAGCTAGAGCAGCTGCACTATCTATCATTCCAACTACAACCGGGGCAGCTAAAGCAGTATCTAAAGTTATGCCAGATTTAAAAAATAAAATCGATGGTTTAGCATTACGAGTTCCAGTTCCGGTGGTATCGGTTGTTGATCTTGTTGCTAAATTGAGTAGCAGTAACTTAGATAAACAAAAAATTAATGAAGCATTTAGAAGTCATAGTCAGAAGGAGTTAAGTGGTATTTTAGGAGTATCAGAAGAGCCTTTGGTATCTGTTGATTTTAAAGGGAGTAAATACTCTGCTGTGGTGGATCTTGACTTAACCATGGTGGTTGGAGATTTGGTGAAAGTTGTTGCATGGTATGATAATGAGTATGCTTTTAGTTGTAGGATGTTAGATTGTGTCAAGTGGATGGCTTCCAGACAATAAAGTTAGGACTAAACTGTAACTTGCTGTAGAATTTTAATAAGATTTTCCTGTTGATTTGCAAACGTTTTCTCAAAGCCCACTGCTGGCACAGTTTCTTCCTCAGGAGCAATAACTTCAATGTTAAGATTTTTAAATTTCAATGCAAACCAAGGCCAAACTCCTTGATTAAGGGGTTCCTCCTGGAAAAATATAATTCTATCATAGCGAGCTAAAATTTTGTTAATTTGCTCGGGAAGTGGATATATTTGATCAAGCGCTAAAATATCACCAGTGTAGTTATCTATAACAGAATAAAATGCTTTACCAAAACAAACTACGATTTGCTTCGTTCCTCTCTCCAAATAAGTGTACCCAGGGTGAGGGGAGAATGGAAACTGTAGATTCTCAATAAAGGTTCGTTTTTGTCTTAGAAGGCTTTTTGGGGTGAACAAAATTAAAGGCTTATCCTCAGAAATTTGCGATATCAAGAAGCTAAGATAGGAGTGAGCAGATGAGGGAATAACTAATCTCCATTGATCTTTTGCGCTAAGAGTCAGAAATCTTTCAATCCTTGCACTGGAATGCTCTGGCCCCGCTCCCTCTTGACCATGGGGAAGCAGTAGTGTAATTGGAAATCTTGTTTGCCATTTCTGATATGAGCTTGATAAGTACTGATCTATTACAATTTGCGCACCATTGACAAAGTCTCCGAATTGAGCCTCCCATAAGCAGAAAAACTCTGGATTAAGAGATAAGCCTGTTTCAAAACCTAGCGCAGCATACTCACTTAAAGCACTGTTAAAAATCTCAACATTTTGGGTTGAAAATCCGGTTAGGACATTTACTGATTCTTCCGTTTCGGTGTCCCAAACACATATTTGACGATGACCAAAGGTTCCTCTCTTTGAATCTTCTCCAACAAGTCTCAATATTTTACCGCTTTTAAGCACTATGCCAAAAGCAATTAGCTCAGCTAGTCCCCAATCGATTGGTCCGGCATTATTAAGTGATTCAAATCTTTTTCTGTATAATTCATCAATTTTTGGATGGAGCTTGACTTTAGAGATTTGTTTTTCAATATGCTCAGCGAGTTCTTTTAAAAAGTTATTTGTAAGAATAGTAAAAGGTGAAACCTCTCTCTTAAAACTTCTTTGTATGAAATAAGGCATGGGTGTTGGTTTAGGGTTTCCTGCAAGTATTTTACATTTTTCAGTCAGATCATCACCGAAACCCCATTTTCTGATGTATTCCAACGGAGCAGGGGTTATTTGCTTTATTTCTGAGTACATTTTTGGTTGAGTTACAGTTGGGTCATCTGTTTCATTATGACCATGTTTTCTGTAGCCAAAGAGATGGACCACACAATCTTTTTTAAATGTAGTGCAAAATTCAAAAGCTGTTACAGTTGCTTGAATAACAGAATCGTAATCCATGCTATTAACATATATGACTGGAATTGAATAAGTTTTAAATATGTCACTAGCAAATTCGGTTGATTTTTCTTCCTTGGGATTCGCTGTAAATCCAATCAGGTTATCAAGTACAAAATGAATTACTGGTGGAGTATTAAAGCCCTCGCAGTTAATAAAGTTAAGTAATTCTTGGTTAACTCCCTGGCCACATAAGGCTGAATTTCCATGTGCCAGGATTCCTAGGGTTTCACCGATAATTCGACTCGAGCCGTATAAATAACCGTATAAAATAGGATTAATCGATTCTAAATGACTAGGATTAGGTAATACATCTAGTCTTATCTTTTGATTTTCAAAAATCTCCTCTGTCGAGAAGCCCCAATGGTATTTAACATCACCTGTAATATCTTTTTCAAGGATAATATCATTAGAGAAACCTGCCAAAATTGATTCCAGTGGCAACCCTGCCCAAATATGTAAGGCCGCCAACCTACCTCTATGTGGTAATGCCAGAATGAGATTTTTCAAGTTTGCTTTTGCACTTAAAGCTTTTAGAAGCACTAAAGAACCAATAAAACTTTCAAGTCCTTCTACAGAGAATCTTTTCGCTCCAACAAATCTCTTGTGTAAAAATTCCTCAAAAAATAATGCTTTTAATGCTGCAGTTAAAAAAATCTCTCTAAAATTTTGAAATGATGCTGTTTTGTCTATAAAAAGTTTATCTAAAAAATACCTTATTTCAGCTGGTTTCAGGTAGCTAAGATTTATTCCTAGAGGCTTTTTAAACTTAATAATTTCCTCTTTGAAATCAGCTTTGATTTTTTCAGTCTCTAAATTCATATCAAGCGCCGTCAAATAGTCCAGAAACTCTTTGAAGAGGTCATCCTCACTTTTTTGGTCGAAAAAAACAGTACATGATTTGAGTGGAATAATATCAGCAAGTTTATAACCTTTTCCTAAAAGCCAGGACCTTATTAATTCGCCCGTTAAATCTGATGTACTATCAATTCTGGTTTCACTAAAATAACCGCCTTTTTTAAAGCCATTGAGAGATTCTTCAACAAGCCATGAATTAATCCCAAAAATGTTATCTACATCCATTTCTGTCTAAATAATTAAGATTCTATTAAAACTGAAGTATTTTAAAAACTATTCCGATATATAACTGGGAGCATCTAAATTTTTATGAAGGTTGATAGATTTTGGTTAGAGGAGACCACTTTAAATGAGGTAATAAGATCAGAAAATGATTTAATGCTAGGTATTCTCTTAAATGCGCTATACGACCTGCTAAAAAAGGGTCGAGAGCGTCGCTTGGCTCTTGATTATTTTCTAAGCAAAGATGAAGATTGGCCATTCTCCTTTAATTTTGTCTGTAAACACCTTGGAATTAATAGAATGGAATTTTTAAAAACTTTGGGTATAACCGAGTGTGGTCAGAAGCTGGATATTAAAAAAATAAAAAAACTTCCAAAATCTATCATGCCGTTAAAGGCCGGTTGTAATTAAACTAACTCTTTCAAGTATTTTATTTTAGAACTGCGGATTCTAGAGGGGTTAGAGGTAAGTTCCCTAGACGTTTCTTTGCTTGTGCAGCAACTTTTATAAAATTTTGAGTAAAAATCCTACTATTAAAAAACGTATCTGGATCAATAAATTTATCTCTAAGTTTGACATATACACCAAAAGGGCCTTTAACAGACCCCAAAATTATACCCTGAGAGCATTTATTCCCCTGAGTTAAATAACTTTTATCTAAGTTCGTAAAGATTAACCTTAATCCAGCACCAATATTTAATGACACTGTAATGTGTCCTCTTCCTGGAATAACTTTCTCAATAACTCCATCCGTAGGACATTCAAGTTGAGTGCTGGATAAAGGGTCAATCCACAACCCGCGAAAGTTAATATTATCTATGCTATCTCCAAAGTTAGCCAACGTCTTGCTGCTTTTTAATCCTAATCTAGGCGGAACATCCCCAAATATTCGCTTAGTTTGAGATAATTCACTAATAGCTGCGATTATACCTTCAGCTTCTACAATCCTATCCAATAAAATTTTTGAAATTTCTAAATTTTTACCTACTTTTTCTGGTTGAGTGAAATTAGTTGTGCATCTTTCTTCAGTCAAGTTGCCGGCTTTGTCTACCGCTGTAATAAACTCTGTGCCAGTAAGGATACTGAAAAAATTACCTAACGGGAGATTTTCATCATACTCATTAGCACTTAAAATTGTGAATTTTTGAAAACCGTCTCTTAAAAAAATTTCTGATAAGTTAGCATCAGATACTGAAAAAAAACATATGTAAGGAGAACCTAAAAGGGAGGTATCTGGCTTAGAAATGAATCTAATTTTTGGTGGGGTTGAGTCCAAAATTAACTTATACTCAACTGTTTTAGTATTTTTTTTTCGCGAATTATCTGTTGCAGTAACTAAAACAATAATTTCTCCATCCCTGAAGACATTTAAAAAATTCTCTTCAACTTCAATATTAATTTTATGCTCCCTCTCACCAAATAATTGAACATTAACTAACTCCATACTTTCTGAGTCTTGCATTAAAACGACTCGTGACCGATGTAAGCCAGATATTTCATCTTTCGCCCTTACTTTTAAAATAAATCTTTTCTTACTCATGACTGGTGACGCATTATCAAATTCAATGTAGGGTGGTTTAGAATCAAAAATTTTTAGAATAAGGTGAGTTCCCACTGTTAAGAAAAAAGCTGCAACGAAAACAGAAAGATATATAAGCCATTTTTTCACACTAGTTATCACAGTAAGGATTCTACTGCATCGATCTTTTCGGGAAAACTAACTGAGTCTCTTATTCGACCATTAACTCCTCTCTGAATCTATCAAGTAAAAACTGTTTTAGTGATTCTTTTATCTTATTTTCAATTTGACGAACCCTTTCGATGCTGATTCCAAGATCGTCCGACAATTCCTGTAAAGTGCTCTTGTTCTCATTGATTAATCTTTTCATAAACACCTCTCGATCTCTTTCCGGTAAACTCCTTGCGAACAGTTCAAGTGATTTCTTGATTTGCTCCAGAAACTCCTTTTTAAAAACTTCATTTTCTATGTCAACGGAGGTATCCGGTATGCTTTGCTCGTATGATCTACCATTTGAATCTCCGCCAACCTGTTCGTTTAAGCTTACCTCTCTAAAATTCATTCTGTGTTTAACCTCTAATATTTTCTCTTCACTCACACCTAGACTATCTGCCAGTTTTTTAATTGCCTTATTTTGATCACTTCCTTCATTTTCATTCTTTAAGTTTTTACCAAGATTGAAAAAAAGCTTTCTCTCTGTCTGGTTTGTGCCAAGCTTTACCAATCTAAAATTGTCTAGTATGTATTTAATTATATATGCCTTTATCCAAAATACAGCGTACGTTGGAAATCTTACCCCCTTGAAGGGATTAAAGTTCCGGACAGCCTCTATCAACCCTATAGTTCCCTCCTGAACTAAATCCGCTAAATCCTGAGCCGATTTTTTATATTCTTTTGCGAGTTTTATTACAAGCCATAAATTGGCCATAATAAGCTTTTTTGCAGATTCTATATCTTTTTCAGTGTAATACTTTATTGCCAAGGACTTTTCCTCTTCACGTGTTAATCTTTGTGATAGAACCAATCCTGGTTTACTTAAAATTAAATGCGGCCTCAAGGAGTGATCAAGTGGGATAAGGGACTTCTTATTTTTCCTGCTGGCCATGTATGAGTATATTCTAAAGAATTTTTTTTTCTATGTCGAAATTTTGGTAGAAGTGTAGGCTTTGTGATAAGGGAGCGATTTCTTAATATTCTTGTTGATTCAAATGTTATAGAGCAGAGTCAAAAAAATCAGGTTTTGCAAATTATCGAGGCTGAAGGACTTGATTTATACTCAGCTTGTAGCAAACTTAGTGGAGTTTCTCCCTCTGAGCTACTATCAATAGTTGCAGATAGCTTAGGAGTTAAAGCAATTAAACTTGATGAGATCGAACTTGATCAGAGTCTTGTAGAGGTTATTCCAAGAAATTTAGCTCAGAAATATAAAGTAATCCCAATCAAGAAAGAGGGGAAAACTTTAGAGGTTGCTCTTGTTGACCCTACGAATATTGTTATTATTAATGAACTAAAATTTATAACTTCTCACGATCTTAAGGTTTTTCTGATATCTGATGTTGAATTTGAGAAAGGTTTTGAGAATTTATACGAGAATAATCAACTCGATAAAATAATTGACGATATCTCAGCGTCAGAAGGAAGTGTTGAAATTGTTGAAAATGAGGAGACAGTAAATCTTTCTGACTTGGAGAAACAGTCTGAAAGTGCTCCCGTAGTCAAACTTGTAAATGCTTTGATTGTAGATGCGATAAAAAAAAGAGCATCAGATGTTCACTTTGAGCCCTTTGAGAAGTACTTAAGAATCAGGTTTAGAATCGATGGTATTCTCTATGAGGTTATGCGGGTGCCGTTGAAACTTAAAAATAGTGTTCTCTCAAGAATAAAGATAATGGCTGGCTTAGATATTTCCGAAAGACGTTTACCTCAGGATGGTCGGATTAAACTTTTAATGGGGAGTAAAGAGATTGATTTTAGAGTAAACACCATTCCAACTGTTTTTGGGGAGAAAGCTGTTTTAAGGGTTCTAGATAAGAGTAATCTACATTTAGACTTAAAAACTTTAGGCTTCGAGAATTTTCAACTTGAGCTATTTAGAGAGGCAATCAAGAGGCCATATGGCTTGGTTCTTGTAGTTGGCCCTACTGGTAGTGGTAAAACAACTACTCTGTACTCTGCAATAATGGAACTGAATCAACCTTCTCTTAACATAAGCACAATTGAGGATCCGGTGGAGTATCAGCTACCTGGTATAAATCAGCTGCAAACAAATGAAGAGATTGGTTTAACCTTTGCATCTGCATTGAGGGCTTTTATGCGGCAGGACCCAGATATTATTCTTGTAGGAGAAATAAGAGATCTTGAAACAGCAGAGATTTCAGTAAAAGCTTCTCTAACTGGACACTTGGTACTATCTACACTTCACACCAATGACTCTACTTCAACCATTACCAGGCTTCTAAACATGGGGGTTGAGCCGTTTTTAGTCTCGACATCTTTAAACCTGATTATTGCTCAAAGATTATTACGCAGGGTTTGTGCAAATTGTGCTGAGCCCTATGAGGTTCATCCAGAAGCTCTATTAGATCTTGGTTTTTACGAATCAGAGATAAATTCAGTCACTCCTATCAAAGGAAGAGGATGTAAAAATTGCTCTGATACCGGCTATCGAGGGAGAGTTGCGATATATGAGGTGTTAGCGGTTGATGATGAGATTAAGGACTTGATTCTAGGGGGTGTAACAGCTGTTGAGCTTAGGAGACATGCCAAAAGAAAGGGACTTCAAACGCTTAGAAGGTCAGCCTTGAATAAAGTCCTTGAAGGAGTAACAAGCTTAGAAGAGGTTGTAAGAGTAACAGTTAAAGATTAGTATGCCAAGGTATAAGTACGAGCAGAGAGATAAAAGTGGAAAAATTAAAGAAGGGTATATAACTGCAAGAAATGAAGATGAAGCAAGGATTCTCCTTCAAAAAAGAGGGATCCAGCCTGTTAGCTTAATTGAGACAAAACTTTTTGGTGTTCAGTTTTTTACTGGAAAAGTTAAGTTAAAAGATTTAGTTCTTTTTACTCGGCAATTTGCAACTTTGGTATCCGCAGGATTACCAATTAATCAGGCCCTGGATTTACTAGCAAGGCAAACAGAGTCTAAAACTCTATCTAGAGTTTTAGATCAAATTAGGAAAAAAATTGAATCTGGCCAAAGTTTATACGACAGTTTCAGTGAGCATCAGAGAGTTTTTGATCGATTATATTGCAATTTGTTAAGTGCTGGTGAGCAAGGAGGTTTTTTAGATAAAGTTCTAAATAGATTAGCCGGATATCTTGAAAAAACAGCTAAATTAAAAAGAGAGTTAAAGGTAGCCTTAATTTACCCTTTAATTTTAGTTTTCGTTTCAGTTGTCGTTGTAGCAGTTATTCTGATATTTGTTATTCCAACCTTTAAAGAAATCTTCTCTGAATTTGGTGCCGCTTTACCTTTACCCACAAGAATTGTGATAGAAATATCAAATTTTCTTGTAGCCTACTGGTATCTGATATTTGGAGCTATAGGTCTTCTTGGATTTTTTTCTTTCAAGTACTTTAAAAGTGAAAAGGGTAGAAAATTTTTAGATCCTCTAATTCTAAAACTTCCTGTTTTTGGGAAAATTGCGCTTAAAGCTTCGATAGCGAAATTTACCAGAACTCTCTCTACAATGCTTTCTAGCGGAGTCCCAATAATTCAGTCTCTTGAGTCATGTGCAAAAGTAGCTGGAAATGTAGTTATTGAAGAAATCATTAAGGTTTCTACTAAGTCTATTTCTGAAGGAAAATCATTAAATGAAACTCTAAAGCAATTTCCGATTTTCCCTCCTATGGTAATAGGGATGATTGCTGTTGGGGAAAGTACGGGAGCTCTGGATGCAATGCTTGAGAAGTTGGCAGGTTTTTATGAGGAGGAGGTAGAAACTGCGATTCAATCCATGAAGCAGCTTGTTGAACCCGTATTAATTCTAATTATTGGGGCGATAATAGGGGGTCTTGTGATTGCCATGTACTTACCGATATTTAAACTTGGTTCGGTGATTGGATGATACGAAAACTGGATATAATTAGGATACTTGTATATAGTGTTGCAATTTTACTTGAGTTTACCATTTTAAGTGGAAAGGCTGGGTATGGTTTAATCTCTCTCTCACTTATATCGCTTTTTCTGCCTTTTTTGTCTCGGAGTTTGTTTACTGCTTTTTTTGTAGATACTTTTTTTACTTTCGTTATAGTCTCTGCTACAGGCGGCTTATCCTCCACTGTTTTATTGATTTTACCAACTTTAATTTTTCTCTACTCATTTACATTCTCAGAGCTGAGTAAACTCTTTAGCTATTTTTGGGTTCTAGGCTTGGGAGTGCTATTACCAAGTGGAGCGAATCTTCTTAAAACCATTGAAATTCATGTGCTTAACGCTGACTTTGAGCCTAAAGTTCTAGATTTCATCTTTTATCCCTGTGCTTTCCTCTTGCTTTTTCATTTTGGATCTCTTTTAGGTAAGAGAATGAGAGTAATTCAGGAGTGTTTAGTCAATGTTGCAGAGAAAACGGAGGAATTCTTAAATAATCTACCTCTCCCTGTTATTGTGATGAGAGAAGGTTCAGAGATTTTTAGAAACGCAGAAGCTCAAAAGTTAAACCTATCTCTGGACAGTATAGCTGAATCAAATATTATCGAATTATCTAACCAAGTTTTCGCTGTAAAAAGCTCAAAGTATGAGAATCAAACTGAAAAATTAAAGATTCTGGTTCTAGAAGATATTACCGAGTTTTATCCGTTTTGCAAGGATGACAGTGCTTCACAGCAAGATGAGAAAGAGCCGGATGATTTTGTAGCTAACAGTCAGATTATGAAAAAATTAACAAAGTTAGTTTTAAGAATTGCAGCTACTGATGCAAATGTTTTAATTACTGGAGAATCTGGAACTGGTAAAAGTTTTATTGCTGAGCTAATTCACAAAAATAGTCCAAGGTCTAAAGGTCCTTTTTTAACCATAAATTGTGGAAGTATACCGTCTGAGCTTCTTGAAAGTGAGCTTTTTGGAAGCTCTAAAGGAGCATTTACTGGGGCCGTAGAGAGAAAGGGTTTATTTTTAGAAGCTAATGGAGGGACTTTATTTCTAGATGAAATTGGCGAGTTGCCACTAAGTTTACAGGTTAAACTTCTAAGAGCAATTCAAGAGAGAAAAATTAAACCTTTGGGCAAAAATGAAGAGATTGATGTTGACGTTCGATTAATTTTTGCGACAAACATTAATCTTGAGGAGGCTGTTAAAAATGGAAATTTCAGGGAAGACTTATTTTATAGAATTAATGTTGTCAGAATAATAGTTCCACCACTTCGAGATAGACTTGAAGATATTCCGTATTTGATTGAGCGGTTTTTCAAAAAGAAGGGTTTGAGTGGTTATAAGCTTCACCCAAGTGCCATAGATTTTTTGCTTAATTATAGCTATCCAGGAAACATTAGAGAGCTGGAGAACATGCTTGAAAGAGCAGTTATACTATCAGAGAGTAAGGTTATTAAGAAAGAACATTTTGATCTTAATTTTAATTTTTCTCAGGTTGAACCACTTAGAATTATTCAGACTGACTATGAGTTGCCGGTTGATCTTGATGCTTTGATAAACAAAATTGAAAGTGAACTTATAAAAAAAGCATTATCTGTTACAAAGGATAAAGTTGAGGCTGCTAAGATTCTTAACATCTCTCTTAGGTCGCTTCGGTATCGAATCCAAAAACATAATATTAGCCACTAAACTCGGGCAAGTTTGTCTATTCCTAAAATATCCATGCAGGTTCCCATTGCCTTTAAACTTAGGTCAACAATCTTTAACCTTTTAGCTTGAGTGCCTTCATCGGACTTGAGAATAGGTAATTTGTTGTAAAACTTATTAATTGATTGACTTAGCTTATACAAATATTCACAAATAATATGGGGGCTCAGCTCTCTATAAGCTTTAATTAAAACTTCCTCTAAAAAAATTATGTACGAAAGTATCTCGATCTCCTCTTCCTCTAAAGAATCTGTTAATATTTCATGCGTTACGTGATTAGATTTATCAAGAACAGATTTTAATCTAGCGTAAGTATAAGAGATATAAGCACCAGAATTACCATGAATGTTAAGCCACTCGTGTAAATCAAATACTACTGGACTTGAGTTTTCAACCTTTAACATTCCATATCTAATACATGCTTTTGCTAGTTTTTCAGAAATTTTAAAAGCTTCTTCTACATCTTGGGCTTGTGAGTAATATGTTTCCATTATCAACTTTGTGGCAAGATCCTTCAGCTCCCAAAAAGTATAATAGTTTTTTGATCTTGAGCTTATTTTACCCTCTTTGGTAATTACTAGTGCATACCCAAGATGAAACAGTTTATCTACATCCGGAAAATCAATTTTTCGTAACGTTTCAAAAACTTGCCTAAAATGAAGGCTTTGGGCTTGATCAACAATATATATACTTTTGTCGTAATCAAACATCTCTCTCTTTTTGAAAGCTAGTACAAGATCTCTTGTTGAGTATAAAACGTTACCATCACTTTTACGAAGAACAAAAAAACCAAGCTGATCCAAATCAATTCCTACAGCTCCGTCTTTTTCCGAGAAAATGCCTTTTTTAAGAAAAGTATCCACTAGGTTCTTAGCTTCCTCAGTTAATTCACTTTCAAAAAAATAATGATTAAACTTACATCCTAACCATTGATAAATTTTTTCAAAATCTCGAAGACACTCCTCTCTCGTTTTCAACCATAATGACCAAGAGGGATCTTTTTTATTTTCGATATCTGTTAGAATTTGTGATACTTCTTGATTTCTTTGTAAAAAGAGCTTGTAAAGATCTTTGACAGATTTATCCTTCCTGAAAAATTCAAGTGGGTCTAGATTTTCAGGGGTATTCTCAAGAACTATGGCTTCACTGTTTGCGTCTGAAGATATTATTTTTTTTGGAACAACAATCCAGTCATATTCAATATCTTTGTTGTAAACAAGACGAAAAACCTTTGATGAGCGATTCGCAATCACACACCAAACTCCTGTTTTAAGCTCATCACCCGGCCAAAAAGCATTAATAACAACATCTTTAAGTTGGATCTTGTAGTTTGGTTTTGTAGACTCTAAAACCCTACCAAAAAAGCAGTTGGTGTAGGGGAATTCTGTAAGGTTCTCTAATTCAAGTAATTGCACCGCATTGAAATAACACTCACCCAAAAAATCAACGACTTTATCAGAGGGGAGCTCTTGAATATTCTGTTTGACAATGTACCATATACACCTAGCCACATGTGTGCCGATATCTCCGGGGTAATTAACTGAAATTACAGAGCTGCAAAGCAACTCACAAAGATTAACCAAAGATGAACCAAGGCATGCATTCCTTAGGTGACCTACATGAAAAGGTTTGTGGGTGTTTGGTTGAGAGTATTCAATTAAAACCTTATCTGAAAATTTTGTTTTAACAAGCGGTTCGTTATTTAATAGTAATTTAAAAATCGATGACCACTTAAGTTTGATATTTAGATATCCGTTAACAAAGTCAGTTCTGTCGATTATTTCCAGGAGTGAAATTTTTTTAGCTATTTCTTCAGCCAGGGTTACGGGAGACATATTTTTTTGTTTAGCCAGTTTAAATAAAGAAATAGCTAGATCCCCAAATGAGCGCCTTTCAGGGCTGTAGCTAATGTGCTCAGCTTCAATTCCCGATACTTCTGCAATTCGTTGCTTAATGTGTTGTATCATTTTTTTAGTATAGCAAGGCTATGACTGAAAGTTCATGTAAATGTGGAACACTAATTAGTAATGAATGGGTATTTTGTCCCACATGCGGTAGAAGAGTAAGATCAAGGTTAAATAGATGGCCTTTAATCTTTATCGTACTTTTTTTTATTTTTGGTTTCGTAATATCCGAAAGATTTCTTGGGGAAACTCCTAAGTATTCTTTGAGCAATATTCGGGAACAGTTCAATTTAGCACTTAAAGTAGGAGATTATCAAAAGCTCGAGAATCTAGTTTTGGAGATTTCAAAAAAAAAGATGTATGAAATATCACCTGAAGAAAGGCTAGTATTAGTTGATTCTTTAACCGTTCTCTCGAAGATTTATCCCGATAACGTTGAAATTAAGTATAACCTCGGACTTGCAAGTTTTATTTTTGGAGCTTTTTCGAAAGCTTATGAGATTTTTTCAGAGCTTGAAGATAAAGTGGGGAATAAAGAGGACGTTCGGATACTTAAGATCCTCTCCCTGGTTGGATTAAATGACTATCAGGCAGCACGAAATTTACTTTTGGAATCTTCGTTATCTGATAAAAATTATAACTTTGTAGACGCATTTATTAAGTTTAAACAGGGATATTTATCTGCTGACGAACTTAAAAACTTTATAAACCCGAATTCAAAGAGTGATTATTTTTTAATACCTTTTTTAACTAAAGTAACTGGGTCTAGGGAGTTTGACTTGATTAAATGGTTTCATGACCATGAAATAATTGGACCAAAAATTATTGGCCATTCAGTGCGTGGTAACAAACTAATCCTTGAGCTGGATAACTTTCCGATTTATGCAATGCCAGCTGACGTTCTTGATAACTTAAAAATGAGGATAAAAGAGGAGTTGAAAAAATCAAGTATTGAAACTGTTGAGTTTTATTCAAATAATCAGAAGATTCTGGATGTTGGTAAATGACTCAGCCTGATGAGTTTGTCTCGACAGAGGGTTATAGAGAGAGGTTTAATTCAATTATTGGGTCTTTGTATATCAAAAAACAGTTGAACATTATATTGGATATACTGAAACATGTAAGTGCAAAGAAAATATTAGAGATTGGGGCTGGTCATGGTCAGGTATGTAATTCGCTTTTTAATCTAGGATTTGAAATTGAGTGTGTAGTTTCAACAGAGGATTGTAAAAAGTTCATTAATCCCGAAATAAAAACTTATGTTAATCCAATTCTGAAGTATATTCCGGAACGAGAGTATGACTGTATTATAGCTCTTAAAACTTTAGGACACACGGATGATCCAAATCGATTTGTGAGAAACATTTGTGGTCACTCAAAGTATGTTATTGTAGATTATCCTAGTTCTTTTAGTTTTGCTAGGTTTTACAAACTTGGATACCATTTAAAAAGAATCTTTGAAAAAAACCTGAGAGAATTTTTTCCACAATCTCCGAAGGAGATAGAGCTACTATTCAGAATTAATAACTACAAAAAAGTATCATCTTCGGGTTTATTTACGCTTCCGATTCTGTTTTATAGATTAATTAATTCACCAAGCTTAATTGAAGAAATTGAAAGAAAACTCAAGTTTATACCATTTAAATCGCCTGTAATTGAGTGCTACTCTTCAATCTGAATAGTTCTGTCAAACAAAATTAGATTTCCTAAGTTATCCCCAATTAGTTCAACTTGATCAAGTAAGCTTTTGAATGTTCTTATCTCCTCTACCTGTTCTTTTAAAAACCACATTACAAACTCATGAGTTGTATAATCTTTTTTTTCTAGACTTAACTGTGCTAGTTCCTGATAATCCTTCTCAACTTGAATCTCCAGTTCTAAAGCCCATCTCACTGCTTCTGCTAATTTAACGAACTCAGATTTTGAAGAGGGAATTCCAACAAAGTTAATTTTTGAGTCTCTCGAGAGCAGATAATCAAATACTTTTTCTGCATGCTCTTTTTCCTCATTAGCTTGGTGCAAAAACCATTTACTTAGGTTTTCAAATCCATTTAAATCACACCAAGCTGCTATTCCCAAGTAACTGTAAAAAGCATGAAGCTCTCTGTGGAATTGAAAAGCTAACCTATTTGCAATCTCCTCTGTGAGTAACTGTTTCACTCTTTGGATAGTATAGCGGTTGATAATTTGAAAGAAAAATATTTTTTTTGTAAACTACAGACGTGTCAAAAAACACAAAATCGAGGATTGGAGTAGTTGAGAAAATAAGTGGACAAAAGACGATAAAAGTAGTTGTTTCTAGGTTAACCAAACACAAGTTATACAAAAAATACATAAAGTGGAGGCGTAATTTTTTAGTACATGATCCAAAAAATGAGGCAAGGGTAGGGGACACAGTATTAATTAAAGAAGGGAGACCTTATTCCAAGCTAAAATCCTGGTACTTAGCTAAGATTATTCAGAGAAGTGAAGAGCAAGTAGTTTGATGTTAAATCTGCCTGCAGTTATACTAAGTAGCTTATGATAGGTTTGAAGTCTAGGCTGATTGTTTGTGATAATTCTGGGGTAAAAAAGGTAGTTTGTTTTCATGTTTTTGGAGGATCTCGAAGGCGATATGCGTCAGTAGGGGATACCATCAAGGTCTCGGTTCGGGAAACACTACCTAATTCAAAAATTCAAAAAGGAAGTGTTCTAAACGCAGTTGTCGTAAGAGTTAGAAGGGCAATCAGAAGGGAGGATGGATCGTACGTTAGATTTGGTGATAACGCATGTGTAATAGTTGACAAACAAGGAAACCCAGTTGGCAGCAGAATTTTTGGGCCAGTAGCTCGGGAGCTAAGGGATAGAAACTTTATGAAAATAGTTAGCTTAGCTCCAGAAGTAGTTTAATGAGTTAAACTTTAACAAGTTGGACTCTTTGTATTAGTTAAAGTATTAGTTAAATCAAAATTATCCTTCGATGGTTGCTCCAGAGCTGCTTTTCATACTTTCTAGGAATTCAGCATTGTTCTTTGTTGCTTCAATTTTAGATAAGAGCCATTCCATCGCCTCTATTGGTGTTAAAGGAGCCAGCAATTTTCTGAGCAACCAAACTTTTTGAAGTACGTCATTTGGTAAAAGTAATTCCTCCTTTCTAGTCCCACTCTTATTCAAATCGATTGCGGGAAAAATTCGTCTTTCAGCAAGAACACGACTAAGAACTAATTCCATATTTCCAGTCCCTTTAAACTCCTCAAAGATTACTTCATCCATTCTACTACCTGTATCTATCAACGCAGTTCCTATAATCGTTAAGCTTCCTCCTTCTTCGGTATTTCTAGCTGCTCCAAAAAATCTTTTCGGTTTATGTAGGGCATTACTATCGACTCCTCCTGATAAAATTTTTCCCGAAGGAGGAACTACTGCATTGTATGCTCGTGCAAGCCTCGTGATTGAATCAAGCAAAATAACCACATCCTTACCATGCTCAACTAATCTTTTTGCTTTTTCCAAAACCATTTCGGCTACCTGAACATGACGCTGTGCAGGTTCGTCGAAAGTTGAGCTTACAACCTCTGCAGAAACAGTCCTTTCCATATCAGTAACCTCTTCTGGTCTTTCATCAATAAGAAGAACTATTACTACGCATTCAGGATGATTTTTAATTATACTCCTAGCTATTTGCTGCAATAGGATAGTTTTTCCTGCTTTTGGAGGTGAAGTAATGAGTGATCTTTGCCCTTTTCCTATTGGACAAAACAGGTCTATGATTCGCATACTAATTGGACCACCCTCTATCTCTAGTTTTAATTGCTCTGATGGATATAATGGGGTTAGGTTGTCAAAGCTTATTTTTCTTCTTAAAAATTCTGGATCATCAAAATTGACAGATATAACTTTTGTAAGTGCAAAGTATCTTTCCCCCTCCTTTTCTCTTGGAGCTCGAACTTCTCCGTAAACTGTATCTCCAGTTTTCAGAAGATACTTCCTTATTATACTTGGGCTTACATATATATCATCCGAGCCACTTAAGTAATTAGAGTCAGCGGTTCTTAAAAACCCAAATCCATCATTTAATACCTCTAGGACTCCTTCTGCTAAGATTATGCCGTTTGGACCTGCCAGCTTATTTATCAAAGAGAAAATCAAATCTTGTCTTTTTAGGCTATTAGCATTCTCGATACCTTTGCTTTGAGCAAGTTTAATAAGCTCATCTGGCTTCAATTTTTTAACGAAATTTAAGTTAACCGTAGGTTCTTGTGCTGGTATAGCTGATGATGGAACTACTCTACTGGTTTGTAAAGCCAAGTCAGTAGAAACACCATTAATTTCATCATTTTTTACCTCCTGAGTATTATCAAAATCAGCTGAACCAAAGCGTTCATTACTTTTAGTATCTTCCTTCCGATTAGCATCTGATTCTAGAGTTTTATTTTCCATCTCAACAACCTTAACCTTCCTTCTCCTTGATTTTTGAGTTGAACTTTCTTCGGGCATTTTTAGAATAGAGTTATATGCTTGCTTATATTAAATTCTAACAACTACAGTATACCAAGTCAAATTAAGTTTGGGCAACTTTTTTAAATTGAACATTTAAGCCATAATTCAGAGTGCAAGATGAGATATCAAGTGGTATCCACAATTTATTTAATTCTGCCATTAAGATACTTAAATTAGGTAATTTTTCCAGTTTTTGTAAAAGCTTAACATCGTCACAGTATACTTGGAACTTAAAGGAGGAAAAGTCTATTTGATCAATCCGATCTGATTTTAAAAATTGGAATTTTTCATCTTGAAAAAGAACTAGAAAATCACTTTTTGTTACCCTACAAACTACGCTTCCACCTATTTCTGCTGGGAGTTTTTGTAAGTCAAAGCCGTAAAAAAGTAAATCTGGCTTACACGAGAGTCCCAAAGCAATTGCTACATTAACTCGTAATCCGGTGAAACTACCAGGCCCAACGTTAAACAAAACACTATCAAGCTTTGTTGGTTTAATTCTCCAAAGCTCTAATAATAGCTTATGACTGATATCATCGGCATCGAATAACACTTTATTAATTCCAGAATAGAAGTAACTCGCAACAAACATTGATGCATCAAACGATAGTAAAAACACTTTATTTCTTACGAGTAGTAATTATTTTAAATAAATGAGTTAACGACAGGCACCCTGAGGTCATAAAAAGAAATGTGTGAAGTAATTTTTTAAACAAATAAATGAATGTTAGCTCCTCAAGTCCAAGAATACCATTGTTGTCATATACAATAGCATTAAGATCATGAATATGCTTAGAGTGATCTAAATGATCTCCACCAATCAAATGGTTAGCAGGGTTCATTAACAATGATAAAGTTACTCCGGAGAAAACTTGAGCAGAGATAATAAACATTAAAGAGCCGGCTGAGGCAAATCCGATGTAAAACATAATAGGATTTTTAACTTGATTTACTTTGTTTAGTTCTTTAAGAAGAGGTATTAAAAGACCCTTTGTAGCTGCCCAAGCACTTAAAAGAACAAGCGGAATTAGTATAAAAGGTGAGTGTGTTAAATGAAGTAAGCTGGAGAGCCCAACACTTGCACTACCAAGAGCTGCGAATACTCCGGTTAGAAGACATTTAAATGAACATAATGAGCCTGATACTAGACCACAAACGTCCCATTTTAAATTATCAGTAGCTGGATTTGAGGAAGGTTCACGAATTTGAGTTGTGCAACCTTCAGGTAAATTTAGATGCGCTAAAGCCTCTGTTGTACTTTTTACGGTCTCCTGACTTACCGAAAGATCGTTTTGGCTTTGTTTAGCATGTAATGATTCTTGGTCGCTGATATCCGCTACTTTTTTCCTATTGTCAAACATTTAAAAATTTTTTACTTGGATATATTAACGACACTCAAAATTAAATTCAAATAAATTCCAATACTTCTAGGAGTAAATCGGATGAACGGTGGAAATCACTTAGAGTTAGGTAATTAAAGAGAATGATATCAGCTTTAAAGAACGTTTTTGAGAATGGTGCTTGCCTGCTTAATCTTTCCTTAACAAAACTTAAGCCCAGTTTGTTTGCTCTTGCAAAAGATTGTGCATCTGATGATCTAACAAGTATAACTTTGTGTTTAAACGGCAGTGAGTATTTTGATTCAAAATAAAGCGGGATACCAATGAATAAATTTTTGAACTTCACTTCCTTGGAGCCTACTTTTGAGATAATTGAGTGATAAACTTTTTTATGTATGAATTTTTCCCATTTTCTAAGAAGAGTTGGTTTCTTAAAAAGAAATCTTGCAAGTTTTTTTCTATCATCTAATGGCAGGAAGCTATATTTCTTTTTAATCGATGAGTCCTTATTTAATAACTCTTTAACAATTTCATCTGCTTCATGAATTAGATTGTTCTTACTTTTCGCTCTCTTTAAAAATGTTGATTTGCCAGATGATAAATTACCAGTTACAACAAATATTCTGCCCACAGATTATTTATAAATTAGAATAACAGGTATAATAATGTCATGCCAGTGCGTGAATTTTATGACTTTAGAAAAAAAGTATTTGACGCTTTACCTAACAAAACTGATTTATCCTTCATCAATCCAAATTTTTTAGGAGAAAAAAAAGCGGTATTAGAGGACTATCATGAATTTTTACAAAAAAGATCCTTAAGTTATCAGGGAGCAAGGGGTAATTTAGAAGCTCGGGTTATTGCCGTTAATTTCTGGAGCTCGTTAACGGGCTTCTCTCAAGATTATAACTGTGCTTTGGTTACTTATGGTACAAAGGATAGCTTAAATATGTTTTTAACGGCTTTTTGCTTGCCTGGTCAAAAGGTTTTTTTGTTAAAACCATTTTACCCAGCTTACTTACAGATAATTCTTGCCAAGAATCTTAGAGTAACCTCGGAAATAGCTGAGGCTGACGCTTTTGTTTTTTCTGTGCCCCATAATCCGACAGGCGACTTTGATTGGATATTTTTTAACTCATTGATTGAGTATCTATCTCAAAAGCCTAATATTCCAGTATTTCTTGATTGTGTATACGCTGGGCTTTCTCCCTCTACTACTAAAGTTTGTTCTGCTTTGCGCGTTCATTGTAACAACTTATTTGAGTCATACTCTCTTTCCAAAGGATTTGGTATTGGTTCGGTTAGGGCTGGATTAGTTTTTGCTCCAAAGTCAGGGATTGATATTTTGGCTGATATTCGATCAAGGATTGACTATGGTGTATCATCCCTTGTAGAGGGGTTTATCACCGTACTGTTGAGTAAATATCATTATTTAATTAATAAAATGAAGGAAAACATGGAGCACAGAGCAGGTATTTTTAGAGCTTTTGGTCTTGAGCAGATTATAAAATCTGAAGCAGGAATCCCTTTTATTTGGCTTGAAGATCAGCTTATAGACAGATCATTTTGGGAAAGACTAGCATTTAACGGGTTTTTGACTATTTGGGGTGGATTCTATTTAGGTGGAAATCCAAAAGGTTTAAGAGTTAGCTTAACTGCCCCGGAGGTTCAGCTGGCAAGATTTTGTCAGCTTCTTTTATCAGAATTTAATGAATTAAAGCGTGAGGTTATTAATATTTAAATTCTACCTTTTAATTTTCCCTCTCATTTTTGCGCAAGACTCGTGTACTAAGCTTATTGAAACTGCCAACCAAGAGTTGAAAAGTCAGGGCTCTCAGGAATCTAAAAAAAAATTACTTTTAGAGGTAACTACAAAATGCCCAAAAGCACCAGAGGCGTTTTACAATTTGGCTGTCATATTTTTCCAGGAATCAAATTATGTTAAAGCGCTGGAATATGTTTCAAAAGCGTTAGAAGAGCAAACTAATGATAAATTTTTTGTTTTGGCATTAGCCTCGGCTTTAAAAATTTCAAATAGAGCTCAGTTTGAGAGCATCTTTAAGAAAGCATCAGTTCAAGCGAAAAAGGAGTTATTGCAGAGAGTTCAAAATTCTTCTGAGGTAAATTTCATTTTAGATTTTTTGGAGCCTCAGCTAGCTTGTGATTTCATTCGATTAGCTTTTAAGTTCAGTTTTAATGACTTTGTTTTAAATAATTATCAACTTTGTAGAGATCAGCCTTTAGCCTCATTTTATGAAATTATAGTTAAATATTTAAGGGGTAATGAGATAACACCTTCAGATGTAGAGCAAATTACTTTATATGATCTTGGGCTTTTAAAGGAGCATGAACTGGTGAAAATTTTGGAAATTTTCTCGCGAGCAAGTTTGTTTCAAGAGGCAGAGCTGATCTTCAGAAGGTTAAAAAAAAGTAACAACTTAACTCCGGACTATTCATGTTTAGGAGCTTACGTACTAGCGAATAGAAAAAAAATCGCTGAAGCAAAAGAATATTACCTTGGGCCTTTGTGTAAATCTTGGGAATGTTTTGATTTATGTGCTCGAGCTGCCTACATTTCAGGAGATTTTAATTCAGCTAGAACAATTATTGAGGATGGACTAAAGATACATCCAGACTCTCCTTATTTGTACAATTCTTTAGGGGTTATTCACAGGTCTTTAGGCAATAGACGGGAAGCCAGAGAGATGTTTAAAAAGGCTTTGGATTTAAAACCGGATTTTAAGGAAGCTCAGCACAATCTTGATCTAAATTAAAAAAAGATCAACTCTTTAATATGTGCTATAGCTTGAGTTAGCGACCATCCAAACAAAATTAATGACCACGGCATAATAGCACAGATAAGGTAAAAAGCAGTGAGACTCCATAAGCCGTTTTTGACTAAATTCTCTTTTATCTCCGAGAAGTACATAAATATCACGGCAATAATAGCCAAGGACTTCATAACAAACAAGCTAAAAGCTGCTCCCCAGTGTTCCATTAAAAATCTCAACAAAGGATTGCCTTCAAATTCAATGCCAAAGGTGCTTACCCCAAAAAAAGTTAAAAAGCCATCCAAAACCTGAAGAATTATCATTGCGCTAGCTAAAGTCCACATCTCGACTTTGCGAAAATGCTCTGTTGGTAAGCTCAGGGTAAAAATATTACGCTTTTCTGACACTAAGGTTTAAAAGTCGGAAGAAAAAAAGAAATTTTAAGTCTTTTTAGACTGAAATCTACCCATTACGTCTACATATTTTAACTTTAATGTTGAAGTAATGTTCTGGATTAGCTCATTCTCTTCAGGGGTTAGATTACCTTTGGTTTTATGTTTTAAAACATCAAGAACATCAATGGTATTCCTGGCAGCCTCAAGGTCTATTGGAGCTCCTGGAACACCGGTTGCTTCGCCAAGATGTATCAAAGCTTGCTGAGCTAAGCTTAAAACAAGAGTGCTGAAGGACACCGATAAGTTTTCCTCCTCATAATGTTTTTGTTCATTTACTATTCGATCTTTTTCAGAAGAGACTTGATTTTCTACCCTGGAATTAGTTCCGTTTTCTTTTACCTCTGAGGTTTGATTTTGACTAATATCTACACTTTCTTTCTCATTTCCTTCTGAGTCAAACCTTCTTCGATCAATCACCTTGAATTTCGATGGATTCTCCTCCATACAAATATAATGTTAACATACTTTAGCTAAAATTCTATGAATTTCAAAGTACGTGTACTAGGTTGTGGAGATTCGCTCGGGGTACCAAGGTTGGGGTGTTATTGCAATGTTTGTTCTTCAGGATTGGATAAAAATAGAAGAACCAGAAGCTCGATTGCAATTTTTTTTGATTCAGGTTGGTTTATAATAGATGCCACTCCCGATTTAAAAAACCAGCTTTTGCCATTGAAAGTTGATTATAATAAGTTTCTAGGGGTTTTATTTTCACACCCCCATGCTGATCACATACTTGGTATCGAAGATTTAAGATCAATTTCTCTTTCTTTAAGGAAAGAATTAAGTATATACGCATCCCATGAAACCTTAATTGAAATATATTCAAGGTTTTTTTATCGAGTCAGTTACATTCGGAAAAAAGTTAATGCGTTACCTTGGGATACTTTGAATAGTATTCTTATTAATCACGGCGAAGTGTTTAACCTTGATGGGGTAAATATAGTTCCTTTTTTTGCTTATCATGGAGATATTAAGGTCACTGGTTTTAGAATTCATGATTTTGCATATCTTCCGGATTGTAAAATTTTACCCGATGAATCTAGGATTTTGCTGAAAAATGTTCAAACCTTGATTCTTGGGGCGTTGTGGTCAAAGAATAAGGCGGAGATCATGAATCCTAAACACCTTACTGTTGAAGAAGCTGTGGAACTTGGCGAAGAGTTAAAAGTTGAGAGACTGTATTTAACGCACTTGAGTCACAAAGTTGATTATTATGAGGACATGAAGATGTTACCAAATTGGGTTGAATTTTGCTATGATGGTTTAGAGATTGAGCAATAGTTATTGGGATCTAAGTAAAAAATATGTAGTTGATACTTATGATCCTCTTCAGATTATTGTTGAAAGAGCAGAGGGTTGTTACTACATAGACACGGAAGGAAAAAGATATTTAAACTTTACAGCTGCCTACTCAGCGCAAAATTGGGGGATTTTAAATGAGAGATTCATAGAGGTAATGGCTAAACAAGCTTACAAACTTCCATTAACCTCCCGGGCTATTGAAAACACTGTACTACCCATCTTTGCAAAAGAGGCTTGTGAACTTTTTGGCTACGATAAATTGATTCCAATGAACTCAGGAGCAGAGGCAGTAGAAACTGCAATAAAAGTTGCGAGAAGATGGGGTAGTGGAGTTAAAGGAGTACCTGAAAATTCAGGAGAAATTATTGTTTTTAACAACAACTTTGCTGGTAGAACGATTACAATAATCAGTTTCTCGGAAGAGGGATCTGAAACTGAAATGAAAAAAGGTTTTGGCCCTTTCACCCCTGGCTTTAAATTATGTGAACTTAACAACCTAGATATGTTTAAACAACTAGTGACAAATAACACAATCGCTGTTCTGTTAGAGCCGATTCAAGGTGAGGGGGGTATTAATGTTATTGATAGCTCGTTCTATCAAGCTTTATACGACCTATCGAAAGAGCATAGATTCCTTTTAATTGCTGATGAAATTCAATGTGGATTATTTAGGGCTGGTAAACTTGTTTGTTCTGATTGGTTTAGGGTTAAGCCAGATATTTTAATTTTAGGCAAATCTCTCGGAGGTGGCTTATTACCGGTGTCAGTGGTGCTTGGTTCTGAGAATGTATTCTCTCAAATGAGAGTTGGCAGTCATGGTTCAACGTTTGGCGGAAGTCCTCTTGCTGCTAGAGTTGGTTTAGAGGTTGTTCGTTATTTAAAAGAAAATCGAAATCAGCTTGAGGCAGAGGTAATTAGAAAGGGTGAAAAAATACTAAGGTTTTTAAAAGATTTAAAGTCAAATAGGATTGCGGATTTACGGGGATTAGGTTTAATGATTGGAATGGAGCTAAAGTGTGATGTTAAAGATTTTATAATAAAATGTGCTTATGAAGGCCTAATTGTAGGCAAGGCTCGAAATAACACTATTAGACTTACTCCACCTTTAATAATTAGTGATGAAGATATTGAGTTTGCTCTTAGTGTTCTGGAGAACGTTCTGTCGAGCGAGTTTTAATTTAAATCTTCTCGTAATGTAATAATGTTTATAAAATTATAGTGTGGTTATCCATCCTTTTATTTTTTTTCTTTTAACGCTTATTTTTAGTATCCCGGTTATAATTGTAGGCACATTTCAACTCAAAGATCTTCACAAGAGGGTATTTAATGATAAGAAAAAAGAAATTAATTTTTACCTATTAAATCAGAATCATCCAATGATAAGAGAGGAGAAGAGTTTAGCGTCTCCTAAAAATAATAATAATGATCAAGAGGGAATAAACTGGAGAGAAATGTTTAACAAACTGTACATTATGTTTATAACTCCGCCATTAAATGAAAAAAATAACAAATCTAAAGGGAAATCTTGAGGTTTTTAAATCTCGCGGTTCTATTTTTTTTATTTGGATGCTCTGGGGTTTTTATTAAGTCTAAAACTGAAAAAAATATAACGTTGGAGCATTATCTTAGTGTAAGGAATAACGAAGTAGTTTTAAATGCTCCATTTAGGTTTCCTCTCAATCATCCGTATGGAATTACTTTGGCAACTTTGAAGTTAGGAAGGATTTGTGATCAAAGTGAGGTTAGTGGTGTTGGCAGTGGTGAGGTTGTAAATGTTGCACTCGTGTCAAAACTTCAGGACTGTGATACAGTTCAGATTGTAATTGTCTCGGGGCGGTTTGCGAACAATACTAAAAATTTCCAAAACGCTACTCCTTGGCTTTCTTCAGTTGAACTAATTCCTCAGCTTGTTAATTGCCTTTCTGAGTCATGCTATTCAAAAGTCCAAGCAAAGATTAAAATTGGTTGGCCAGAGGATTTTCTTAACGATTTAAAGATTAATTTAGTGTTTTTTAATAATACAACAGGTGATAGGTTAAAAGAAGATACCAGGATTGTTCCAGCTAAAACAGAGACTCTTGAGCTTGAGTATCAGTTGCCTGTTGATGTGAGTGTTTTTAATGTATCAGTTGAAGTAGAGCTTCTTACTTAAACGTATTGCTCCTCAGCTCCTCCACCAATAGCAATTTTACCCTCTGCTTCAAGTTTCCTAATTATATCTATTATTTGTTGTTGAGCTTTTTCAACATCTTTAACTTTTACTGGGCCCATTGCTGAAAGGTCATCTTTAATCATTTCAGCGGCTCTTTGACTGACATTCCTGAAAATGAGAGATTTAATATCCTCAGATGCTGTTTTAAGTGCCAAAACGAGTAAATCTCTTGGCACCTCTTTGAGGACGGTTTGAATACTCCTGTCATCCAGCTTTTTAATATCCTCAAAAGTAAACATTAGATTACGAATCTCTTCTGCCAACTCGGGTTGAGTTTCCTCTAATTCTCCCAGTATTCTTGTTTCAATTTTTCGATCTACGTAGTTTAAGATATTTGCCACAGCTTTAGGACCCCCGGTTTCCTCATCCCTGGTAAGTAAAGTTCCCCTTAGTTGATTTTTTAAAACCTCTCTAACTTCATCTACTACCTCTGCTTTAACCGGGCCTAGTTTTGCTATTCTTTGTATAATGTCTAGCTGTTCTTCCTCTGGTAAAGCTTGAATAACTTGAGCTGCTATATCAGGAGGAATTTTTGCAAGAAGAAATGCTGCAGTCTGAGGATGTTAACCCGATATAAACCCAACCAGGATGTTAAGTGGAGTATCTGATATAATTTGAGCTATCGATTCTTTTTTTGCTCCAGTAATGTAGTCTAGTAAGCTTTCAGCATTTGCTCCAAAGGCACCTGCTATTACCTCTTTGGCAAACTCTTTACCATCAACCAAAACTGTTTTTCCGGCCTTAAGCATGTTTCTAAACTCTTTGGCAATTTGGAATTGAGTTTCTCTATCTAATTCTGATACTGACATGAATGCTCGGGAAATTTTCTTGACCTCATGCTCAGAAAGATGTTGCAATATCTTTGATGCTGCATCCTTCCCTAGTGTTAGCAAAGTTAGTGCTGCTTTCTCAGTTGAAGATAACTCTCGAGGCACTATTTTCCTTGATTTTTTGATGAAATATGGAGCTAGAAAGTTTCATTGACAGATTATCCAAGGATGTTTTGCGGAGTTTAAAGAGACTAGCTAGCGAAAAAAAATTAAAACAGAACAGAATTTTTGTTTTTACAAACTCAAGACTTTTTTTATCATTTTACCCAAATGTAAGAGAGTATCATGCTGCGCTGTATTTGTCAGATTTATTTATTAATAACGGTATTCTTTGCCCAAAACCGGTTTTGGCTATAAAGCACTATAGAGTTATTTTTTATGAGTATGTTTACGGTCAGCTTATAGCAGAGCTTAAATTTGGCTTAAATAAAACGCTAGAATCAGCTCTGGAGATCTGTCAGAAACTTCATAAACTTAATGTTGATTCTAAATATTTAGCTTTAGGGCCTATGACTAAATCTTCATTTTTTCGGATACTAGATTCTGTTGTTAGAATCTCAAATGCAGCTGGACTAAAATTTAATAGGAAGAGCCTGTCTAAAGAGTGCAGTAATATCTTGGATAGAGTTTTTAAAAAAGGTAGAAAATTTAGTTTCATTCACCATGATTTTCAAGGTCGAAACCTTATAAAAACTAAAAAAGGTATTTATATAACGGATTTTGAGAGGGCCCGGATTGGTCTACCTGAGTGGGATATTTCTGCGCTTATTTTTAGTTCATCATTAAAATGGTCTTTTGATAGAAAACTAAATTTTCTTTGTGAGATTTGTAGCAGATTAAAATTGAACTATGAAGATGTTATTTTGGTTAGTTTTTTACGTCTACTACGCGGAGTTGAAAGACGCTTACAAGTACTTGAAAACCCTGATAAGCAGTATTTTGTCCAATCATTCAAATCCACTCTTATCCAAATCGGGGAATTATCCAGGGTCTTGGGTTTGGAAAATTTTGAAAACTTCTGTAAAGAACTAATCAACTACCAAAGCTAATCTTTGGTCATAGACATATATTTTGCCAGTAGCTAGATAATCAGCACCTACCTTGATTTTGCAAGATGGCGTAACCGGTTCATTTGAGAAGAGTGGTTCTCCTTTCTCCAGACTTTTTTGAAGATCTGGAACTCTCACTTTAAACAGTTCAATTTGAAGTAAAGCTTTTCCTTGAGTGTTAGAGATCCTAAATACCTCTTTACTCGTTGGTTTGAAAACCCATTTTCCCTCTGCAATTCCTAAAACACCTGTAATCGCGCTATCCTTCTCCAATTTCAGGTAAGCACGTGACGTAATCGGTACTTCTAAGTCTATTACTGATTCCGAATTTAAATACTCTTCTATCTCATTCACTGGGACCATGAGAAAACACAAATTAACACTTAATTCGTCCCCAGTTGGATCTGTAGCTGTTTTTAAATATGATGCTCCAAAGCTCGAGTTTAATAAAAGGTATACTTCAACTAAATTGTAATTAAGTAGGAATTCAATTTTGAGAGTAAAAGGAAAACTTGTTTTTGTATTTGAATGTGAAGTAAATCGAGCATCTTTAAAAATTTTTGAACGGGATAGTAAAAAAATGAATTTTCTTGCAAGATACTCGAGCAGCTCCGATGAGTATGAAACTTCTTCCTCAAAAAAAATTTTTTCTAAAGTTTTTGTTGTTTTTAGCGGAATCACAAGGCAATTAATACCATTCTTCTCGAAATAAAATGTGAGATTGGATGCTTTTGGAATACTTTGAGCTGGATTTACTACAAGGCTTGAAATCTCGATTCCGAAAAGTTTGAAAAAATAATCGAATTCAGTTTTAAGAATAATAAAATCTTCTTCAGAGTAGTTATTAAGTATTATTTTTTCGGTTAAATTAAGACTAAGATCTATCTGTTCAACATAAGCTTCTGGCTTCCAAATTGTCAAAGATATTTCATCACTGTCGTTCTGGCTCATTATAACGTCGCAGGTAAGTAAGCAATATGCATACTCTCACTTGAAATGGGATTTTGGTTAAATAATCAAGAACAACATGTTCACGGTTCATGGATTGGTCGTTTAAAAAAACTGATTTTGCTTCTAATCCATCTAAGAAAGCTCCCAAAAAAACTAAAAGTCTACGTTTACGATCTAATGAGCTTAGGGCATCATACAAAGTTAGGGACATTACCTAAAGAGGACACAAAGCAATTTAACTTTCCCAACTACTAACTCATCTCTGTCATGCAGTTCCCCAAAAGTATCCACTCGAGTTTTTGCATTTTTTCTCTGAATATATGTTCCGAAATCACTCATTAAATCCATAACTTTAATTGGACCATTCTCTGGGATTTGGATAATGGCATGTGGAACACTTACCGATGAGTCAGGAATGAGAATCTCCCTATTACTTCCTCGTAACTGCTGAGATGTGATTAGGAACTTCCCGCTTCTTAATTCCACACTTTGACCCAGGCCGTCAGTTATTACTAACCATCCTCTTAGTACACCGTCTTGTATTGGTGCTTCTGATTGATTGATTTCATTGGGACTTTTCTCCTCCATTTCTACAACATTCAATTGCTCTTGATCAGCCTCAGTTATTCTTGAACTTGTTTTTGACATCCCAGTATCTACTTCATCCTCAGGCTCTTCTTCAAAAAGAAAATCATCAAAATCCTCCCCGAAATCTTCATCATCTGAGTCTTCATCGTCTTCGAAATCTAGATTAATATCTTCCTCATCCGTTTGATTCTTTTCTTCGTATTTCGTATCTAAATCATCCTCAGCTTCTTCAAGACCAATATCAGATTCTTCTTCAGTGAAGCTAGTATCTGTCTTTTTAGAAACCGACTCTCTTACTTTTTTTACCAGCTCGGAAAACTTCTGATCACCATCACCTGAAGTAGCAACCCTTTGTCTAGGGGCTGGTTCTTCAGCTAATGGGGCACCACACATTCTGCATGTTTTAGCAGACGATGGTACTAAACTCCTGCAACTCGGACATCTTATGAATGAAAGTTCCATATCAATAAACCAATTAAAACCATTATTAAAATTATAACACAGATCCGAAAAATAATTTTTTTCAGATCCTTCCGTTTAGATGCATTGAGATCAATTTTTTCTTCACTTATTTCGTTAACGGAATCAAGTTCATCTCTTGTTTTTTGAAGACTTAAAAATTTTTCCTCATCATTTTCGTTAAAACATAACCCTAATTTCAAATCTTTTCCCAAATTAATAACAGTGAAAGTATTTGATATAAGAATTTTATCGCCATTTTTTAGAAGTGTTTGATTTACAAGAGTCCCGTTAGTGCTACAGTCCTCAATTTGAATATCTTCGAAATTTTCTCCTACTTTAATTCGTAAATGCACTCTGCTTACATGTGGTGCTGGCACCCAAATATCATTACTTGGTTCTCTACCGATTGTTATTGTTGAGTTTGTTGATATTGGAAGTTTCAGTGGCCTAATAAGGGGGCTTCTGGCAATTAAACAGGGATAAGATTCAACAGAAAACGTGAATTTAGATGGTAAGGCATGTGTTTCCAGGTTTAGAACTTCGTTTAACATGTTTTCTGAGTTAACAACAACTACCCTATACTTATCATTAAGCGTTATCACTGAACCAAAATCAACTTCAACTAATCCGGTTATTGGACTTGAATCTACGTATAGTATTCCGTTGCCTTCATTAGATACATTTACTGAATTATTCTTAATATATATTGAACAATGAGTATCAAACAGTCCTTCAAGAACTATGGTGTTATGTTGACCCGATCCTAGTGTTATTTTCTTTTGCGAAAAACAGGAACTGACTGCAACTTCAAGGTCTTTAAAAAAAACTAAACAAGGGAATGGAGAATTAAATTTGACAGCTTTAACAAGCAATTCACGCGGATTAAATTCTTCAGCTGGGAAAAGGTCTAAATCCAAGCTTTGTATTGCTACTGTGCAACCTGAAATTTCAAGCTTGGCAAAAGAATTAAAAATTTTTTTTTCATCATTAATTTTCACAGAGAAAAAACTAGATTGAAGCTTATTTACTTTGAGCATCTGATCTCCAAGTTTTAACTCAATAAAAGGACTTTTTATTAATTCCTCTGAGAGATTTCCTCCATCTTGTAAAGTTATGTAAAACATCCTTTCAACCTTAGATTAATGTTTTTTAATCATAGTTACCAACTCCAATTTTTCGCATCTAATATCATAATGAAAAATATTTTATTTGTGGATGATGATCTTAACTCCTTAGAGGTTACAAAATTTTTATTCGAGCAGGCTGGTTACAGATGTTTAGCGGCTCTTAATTATGATCAGGCTCTTGAGATTTTAAAAAAAGAAAAGGTTGACGCTGCAGTTATAGATTTAAGAATGCCTGGGGTTGACGGAAATCAGCTTATTAAGGATATAAGGGCTAGTTTGTCATTCCCAATTGTTGCTTTTACAGCGTTAGATAGTTTTGAGGTGCATGAACAAGCTATTTCGAATGGTGCAAACTGCGTGATTACGAAGCCTTGTGCTCCTCAACTTTTACTGAACACTGTTAAAGAGTTGATAGAGTCGTGCCACTAAATTAGAATCCATCTGTATTGGCATTAATCTTTTTTTTCACAATTAGTTTTCTATATTTGGTTAAGATCGCTCCTTTAGCCTCTTCAAGTGAGGCGAGGGAGTTGTTGGTAGCTTATTTTATCTGTACTAATCAGACTGATCCTCTAAACCCTACTCGATTTGACTCATATGCAAGTAAGCCTCCTTTGTTTCATATAGTTTTATGTCTACTTTCTGGGGTATTAATGCATGATATAACGCCTGCCTTTGGTAGAACACTTTCAATGATTAGTGTTTTTGTTGGCTCAGTACTAGCTGCAGATGTTTTGAAGATCGAGCGTAAATTGGCATTAATTATTGCTAGTATTTCCTATCCGATATTAGATGAAGGATTCTCTGCGAAGGTTGATGCTTTTAATTTTCTTATTATTTGGTTTGCTCTATGGCTTGTTAGGTTTAATGTTTTTTTCACTCCGTTCATTGGTTTTTTTCTTTTTTTGGGTAAAGGATTTTATTCTATAGCCGTTTTTTTATTTCTCTACTTTTTTTTAGTAAATAAAACTAGACTTAATTTAATTTTTGTACTTTTTAGTTCAATCCTTCCTGGAGTAATTTACTCTTTTTTAGATTCAGGAATATCTATCTCAAAATGGTTTATTGAAGAGAGTTTTAAAAGGTTCGTTGGATCTGAGGATATAAATTTCTCACCTTGGTATTACTATGTGCTTAAAATCATGAATTATTTCCCGGTTAACCTAGGTATTTTGGGCGGTATCTTGTATTACTCAAAACTTAAAAATGAAGGAAGACGAGCAGTGAATATCTTTATCGCATCTCTATTACTACTCTCAATTTCATACGGCAAGCGAGCGAATTATCTTTTACCTTTCTGGCCTCTGGTGTTTGTAATAGTTAAACATTTTTGGGAAATTATTTGGGGAAAAAAGGACCTAATTAAATTAATCACATTAATTTCAACCTACATTTCGTTTTTTATCATTGCTATTTTTGGGATTCTTTTGGTTTTATGCAAAGGATATATAAGTTTTGGGCTGCATAAGCTTGATGTTCTTATCACTGTTTTTAATAAAAACGATAATATTCTATGGTTATTTATTTCATGGTTTATTTTAACGTTTTACATTTATAAAAATTCAGTTAGTAGATTAATTGCTAAAGTACCATTTATTTTGCTTTTTGTAACAGTTTCACAGACTATTCTAGCTTATAATACTAGATTTGAGCTTTTTCAGACGGAATTTCCAATAGAGTGTAACAAGGTTGCGTGTTTAAAACATCCAAGAAACGAGTCTTTAGATGTTTTACTTTACAATAATAGGCATAAACTTGTTAACTCAATAAAATATGATCACGATTGTATCTTATATGATCACAATCAAATAGAATTTAATAGAGAGGGAGCTCTTTTAAAAAACTCATTATTTGCGATATTTAAGAAATAGAATTTTGAAACAAACTTTAAGAATTAAGATTATAAAAAAAACCGGGTGCAATGATGGGCTATTCTAGAACTTTGGGCCTTTTTATACAGAAAAATAGTAACTAACATTGACTCTTTTTAGCAAATTAGCCAATGTTTGTTTTGAGATATCAGTTAACTTGGGAACTTTAACATTAAACTGTTGCTCTACATTAAAAACGGGATAAAATCCAGCATGCAGAAATCTTAAGTCTCTAACTATTGTGCTTATTTTTTCTTTGAACTTTTTGTCTACCTTGATTAGACCGCTAACATATGCTTCAAAAAAAAGCTCATCTTCAGGTGATATAAATGGCGATATTTTGGGTAATAAAATTGAGATATCATCTAGGGCGCTTGAAAGTGCTTCAAGGTTCCAACTATAGGGAGAATAATACAGATTTCGAAGTATCCTGAATACAAGATCTTGGTAATTTAGCTGAAAATCCCTCTCAAGACCAGAGAAAAGTACCTCAGTTAAATCCCTGGCATCTAGTAAGTTTAAGATTGGAGGTAGATGAAATTCTTCTACCATCACCTGATCATCTTCAACAAACGATAAGTAGAACTGCTGAGGGGCCTCATGATTCACCTTAGCTCTTTGAAAAGTCAAATGTAGATAAAATAGAGCACTTGGAAGTAGTAACAGATATAAACTTGGAGTGTTTGTGATGTTTAGGATAGCGACAATTATAACTAAAAAAAGCAAAAAGCTTTTGGAAAGAATCGAATTGTTTATAAATCTAAAGACTCTGTCCAAAGTTAACGGAGTACCCATTGTTGCTTACTATCACTCGTCTTTCAAATTCTTCATCATTAAGTTTCGCTAAAATCAGTAGCGCCAATTTTTCGCAAATCTCATCGGTAACACCAATCTTTTTTAGGACAAGTAAAATGCGATCAAAGGTTTTCTGGGTTATTTTTGAGGCTTTAATTTCTGAAAATGCTAGTTGGGTTATTTTTTCACTTAGTTTTGGTAAGTTTTTAGCATCGAAATGATCCATAAGATATCGTTTCACCTTTTTCTTCCATGATGGTCTAGATCTATTAAGACTAATGAACCTGTTTTTAATCTCTCGAGTAAAAACCCCAAGAGGCCAAACTATAAGCATACCAATGAGAGAAATACTAATGTTGCGAAGAAAAACATCTAAAGTGTAATCACCAGTTTGAATGAAAGATAAAAACTTCTCAACTTTATCAGCCTCTAACGGACAAAACCATAGCTCCTCACAAAGAATCGAAATTTCAGTTATATGTTCAAAATATGTTTGCTCATCTATTTCATAAACCAAAATAAATCCAGTTACAAAAAATAATAGGACAAACCTAGCTAAAATTCTGTTTGACACGAATTTATGCTAAAATAGAATAACATATTTTGAAGGGATTGTATCACTTTTTTATTTTGATATTTTACCAGTTTTTGTTCGCACTTCCGGAGTTGCCGGGGGGTGGTTTTACAAGTGATTTTTCTGACCGGGATAGTGTTCAATTACCAGCACCTAAGATAACTAATCCGGCGAAGAGAGCTAGGCAGATCGCTGGATTCGTGCCGTTTCATACTTCATTTTCAAGGCGTGAGGGATTGGGTCCCTTGTTTTCAAACTCCTCTTGTGGGGGATGCCACCTAAATAATTTTAAAGGGCCAGTTGACATTGAGGCAAAGGGGGAATTTGGTTCTTCTGCTGTTTTGAGAATTGGCTTTCTAGGGTCTGATGGTAAGGTCAGAAAATTTAGGGAATGGAATGGCCAAGTACCTTTAGGTGATAAAAGATTTGTTAGAGATTTAGGGATAAAAGTTTCACGAATTAGTGTGGGAAAAGTTACATTATCTGATGGTAAAGTTGTAAACCTAAGTAAGTATGAGGTAAGACTGAATCCAAGGAGAAACTCCCTAAAAAGAAAACTTACACCAAGAAGAGGTGAAAAACTATTGTTAAGTATTAGAGTTAGCCCACCAATGATAGGAATGGGCCTTATTGAGGCAATACCTGAAGATGTTATTCTTGCGTGGGCCGACCCGAATGATGCTGATGGAGATGGAATCAGGGGTAGGGTTAATTACGTTAAAGATATAGATGGTGTTACAAAAGTTGGCAAATTTGGTTTAAAAGCTCAACATCCATCATTAATGAGACAAATCGCTTTTGCTTTTTTTATGGAGATGGGTCTTGAAAACGAATATTTTAAAAGATCTAAAGTTGAAGTAAGTGAAACCACATTGAGAGAAGTTTTTGATTATTTAAAGTATGCAGGGGTCCCGAAACCCGTTTTTACATCAAGGGAAAGATACTCTGAGGGATATCAGGTGTTTAAAAGATTAGGATGTGAGTCTTGTCATAAGGCTAATATTCAAATTTTTGGGAATGAGGAAGAGGAATTTAATAATGAGTTAATTAGTCCATTCTCTGACTTCCTACTGCATGATTTGGGTTCTAAGATGTGTGATCCATTTAAAGATGGAAGAGCTCATGAATGCGAATGGAGAACAGCACCTTTGTGGGGCTTAAGCGCGAACGTGAGAGAGAATGGGAGAGTAAGTAGACATTATTTACATGATGGAAGGGCTCGATCCCTTGAGGAAGCAATCTTGTGGCATGAAGGGGAAGCTTCCTTGGCTAGGAGAAATTTTATTGAATTATCCCGAGAAGAGAGACAGTTGTTATTGGATTTTCTGAACTCTTTATAATTAGCAACAATGTTGAAGTATCTTGTAGAGGGTAGTGGAAAGGTTTCAATCTGTCTTTTTCATGGATATAAAGGTAACTCAGATTCTCTGAGAGTACTAGGAGCGGGTCTCAAAGAATTTCGAAGAATATACTTTGAAGCCCCGTACTTTGTTACCAACAACAGTTATGCATGGATACCGGAGTCACGAGAGGCGGATTTAAGTGAGGTCATTGACGATTTATGGCGAATTTTGAGATTAGAACTGAGAGTTGATCTAGATCGAGATCTGTTCTTAGGTTTTTCTCAAGGAGCTCAATTTTTACATAGAGCACTCAATATAATCCCATTTAAAAATCTAATTTTTCTTTGCCCAAGATTTGATGTTTTTTCACCCCAGAACCAAATAAAAAGATTTTTTTGTTACTTAAGTAAAAATGATCCAAAAGTGAGTTTTTTTGAAGCGTTTAACGGTTTTCAGTTAATATCAAGTTTTTCAGAGACTTCAGTTTTAGTCATTGGAGTGAGCAAACATAAAGTTAGCGCATATGGTCTAAAAACTTTGCATTACTGGTTAAAAGAATACACCCTTTGATTAAGGATAACCAAGTATATCATAATTCAAAAAATGGGGATAAGAAGGATACATTCTATTGATGGTTGTATAAAACCAATTGGCCCGTACAGTTTAGCTGTGCAGGCCGGGAATTTATTTTTTTTGTCGGGGATCATACCTTTAAATGACTCCGGTGAGCCTCTTGTTTCAGACAGCTTCTCAGAACAGGTAGAAACTGTTTTTAATCATACTAGGAAAATTTTAAGTGGTTTAAATCTTTCCCTAAATTCAGTTATAAAGGTTACAGCATATTTAACTGATTTGGATAATTTTGCAACTTTCAATGAAATTTACTCAAAACACTTTGGTGATGAATATCCAGCTAGGACAACTGTTCAGGTTGCTAGACTCCCCAAAAATGTAAAAATTGAGTTAGACTTAATTTGTTTCAAGGAGTGACTTTTTAGTTATATTACATATATTTGATAACTGCAAACTGGCCAGGGGTATTTCAAGTTCTTTTACCACTGTATTGTATACTTTTGAAAAAAAATTTTTTAAATCACAATTAGCTTTATCATCACAGTTTGAGAAAATTTTTCTTGTATTACACTTTAATTGAAACCATTTTGGTTCAATAGCTAGTAGTATTTCTATTATTCTTATTTTTTCTGAGTCTCTTAGAAGGTAGATTCCTCCTTTTGCCCCTCTGATTGTGCCTACTATTTTATTTTTCTTTAGCTTAAATAGAATTTGATGGGTAAAATCCAAACTAATGTTTAACTTTTTTGCCAAGTCTGATGCTAATAGAGGCTTTTTTGATTCAGCTAGAAATAGTGTTATAAGTACGGCTAATTCAAAAGACTTTGAAAACACTTTTTAAAATTCTACAGTTCAGGAATCTTGCGTGTAAATATTTGACCTAAACCTGCATAATAAGCTCGACCAAGTCTACAAAGTGGATTTAGTTTTAACGGATCAACTCTTAAATCTTCCTCAAAAATTTTTTCATCAATAAATAATGCTAGTATTCTACCAAAAACAACTGTAACACCTGAGGTGTATGGGTCTCCAAAATTTACAGTTTTTTCAAGTTTACATTCGATATTTACAGGAGCCTTAATAACTTTTTTAGACCGAACAAAAGTTCCATCCTCTAAAGCAACGTTTAACACTTCACTTTCATCAACTTCGGTTGGATAGTCAGCCGCTGAATCAACAACTTGGTTTAGCAGCTCTACCGACGGTATGTTTATTGTAAATTCCTTTGTTTTTTGAATGTTACTTAGAGTGTCTTTTACCCCCTTCTTTTCGTGACCCGTTATACTAACCATAACAATGGGTGGATTTGAGCAAATCGCATTGAAGTAACTAAAAGGTGCAAGATTTCCAATGTTATTCTCTGAGTTTGAATGAATCCAAGCTATCGGTCTTGGAATCACGACTTGATTAATAATTGAATAAACCTCTTTGGTTGAATATGAGTCAAAAACAAACATCCTCTTCATGTTTTTATTTTTACATAACTGAATTTAAAATTCTCTTTTAATGTCTAATGAGGTAATTAATTTTATGGCAGAAGCGGTAAAGGAAGCTGAAAAGAGTCTTGCTTTAATGGAGGTGCCAGTGGGAGCAGTTGTAGTAAAAAACAATCAGGTAATAGGTAGGGGAGGGAATAAGGTTGAGAAAGATAGGTGTCAGGTTTATCATGCTGAAGTACTAGCTATTCAACAGGCCTGCCGGTATCTCGGAAACTGGAGGCTGAATGATGCTTCACTGTATGTAACATTGGAGCCGTGCTTAATGTGTTATGGTTTAATGGTCCTCTCACGTATCAGAACGTGCTTTTTTATAGCCCGTCAGCCACGTTTTGGTGTAAGCTGTTTTTTAAAATCTTTTGACATTGAATTTATTCAAGTAGAGGATAATTTTAATTACTTGGAAAAACTTAAGCTTTTTTTTAAAGATCTAAGGAATAATTAGTTTGATTATTTTTATCTCGGTCAATTTATTCTTTAAGCTTATCTAGAAAACCCTAAAGTTAGGGGGAAATATATCATTTCATCCTAATATGAGGCGCTGTAATTTAAGTTTTAAAACTTGTAAAAGTTTAAAAATTTTTTGTAAAAATTAATAGCAATAGTTTTATATAAGTAATTACATCTAGCTTTGAGTGCGTGGCTAAAAGATGCACTCAAACTCATGCCTTGCAGTTTGATAACTAAAGTTGAAAAGAAATTCTTGTACATTAATCTAACTTTAATTAATGCTCTGTGTTAGACCTTAAATTTTAAATAATTAAGAAGTTTCACGCAGGGAACCATTCTAACCATGTTTTTAGTTTCAGATATATACATGTATTGCGGGGTATTAACACTAGTTTTACGATGATTTTACATTACTTGCTCTTAAAATGTCTCTTAAGTGACAAGGCTAAATTTTAATCTTGGTTTAGAATATTGTTTTTCTGCTTCTATTGATTATTTTTCTAGTTTTACTGTGACATTTTAAGACCTAAATAAGGCCAATAAAAATCTACGATAAATGGTTTAAGCTCTTAAGAATATCTCAAGTAAGAGTTTAATGGCAAAGCGTTCTGTGGATTGCAGTTTATTGCTTTGATAACAACCGGTGATCTAAACGATAGGTTAGAGGTGTTTTTTAACCTGAAAATTTTTAAATCCGAGATTTTTAATGCAGACTTATTTTAACACTTAGTTAATTTGTTATAATCGGATTCCGATAGCAAACCTGCAAGCTGAGAAGGATCTAATGCCTCAGCCTCACATATCCAACCATCACTGTAAGGTGAGGAGTTAATTAAGCTAGGGTTATTAATTAAAAGGGTGTTGATATTTACAATCCTTAGATCAAAAGGAGCGTACACGTCACTTGCAGTTTTTGTCGACTCAACAACCGCAATAGTTTCACCTTTTTTATAAGTGTTTCCAATAACGGGAAGCTGTACAAACACTAATTCTCCCAGTTCTTTTGCAGCGTGCTCTGTTATACCAATTAAAAAATGATTTCCCTTCTGTTCTACCCACTCATGTTGATTTGTAAATAACATGCTGAATATTTTCGCACATTTAATAACAGTAAATTAAGTATCTTAAGTAAAGCTTTATTTTGTCATCTAAATTAACAGAAATAATCCTTTTATCTTGTTAACTTTTTAAGTATATGTGTGTAAAAACTCTACCGCTTAAGAAAATCATAATTGAGTGTTTTCCTCTTTTGATGACGTAAATCAGAAAATCAAAAATTTAGATTTAATGAGATCTTTCTGCACTCCATCTAGTATTTGAAACAAAAAAAAGTTGATTATTGAGTTCTTGTACAAAGTCTTGTGGTGTTCGGAAAATATTTACAAGTAACGCCTAAGCTTAAGACTCTATTAAAAGAATCTTTTTTTTTTACTTTAATTCTAAACACAAAATGCTCAACTCAAGCTTAAATCAAAGAGATATACCTGAGGCACTATTTAAA
>CALHSA010000032.1 GCA_938038205.1 uncultured bacterium
TTTCTACAAGCCTAACATTTCTTATCTGGCCCTTATTTTCATCAAATGCTAGTTTTAGCAGATCTCTAATTTCACTTCGATCAGAGAAGCAAAAATTCACCTCGTTATTACTATCCAAGAATTTTAATATGTTAATTACCAAAGCAGCTTTAACCTGGCACTCTAAGGTCAAACACTGGGAGGCGAGGAGGTAAGAGTGGATCAGAATAAGGGCAAACCTCATTTAGTTAAAAAAATTTTTACAAAATACGAATTTAAAATCTAGTAAGATTTCTAAAATGAAAAAACTATGTTGAGTGCTAAAACCATAAAACAAGCACTTGAAAGGTTATCAATTATAACCATTCTGACAACAGGTTTCCTATGTTCTGTAATATCAACCTCTGTTTTTTATTATTATCATTTAGACGCATTAAAGAAATCAGGATATGGTCTTGTTTCTTTTTTGAGATCAGTTATTGCTCCATTAATCGTTGTAAACGATTCAAATCAGATTCGATCTGTTTTTCTTGCCGCTAAGGATTTAGGTGGTCAGTATATATCTGGCATCGAAGTTGTTGAGGCTAATGGTAACAAGGTTTTGTTTTTAGAACCGAAAAATGGCGATCTAGTTTTTGAGGCTCCACTAAACCTAGCTGGTCAAGATTTAGGAGTTCTTAGGTTATTTTATGATAGATCTGAGATAAATAAGAGCCTATATTATGGCGTATTAGCATCTTTTTTATCTACTTTGATAGTGACTATTGTAGGGCTGCTTCTTGTAAGGAAGTTTCACTCTAGAATAACAAACCCGATTTCAAAGATTACTAAAACTTTGGGGGAGATAGCAGAAGCAAAAGATTACACTGTTCGTTTAATGGTCAATGGGCCGTATGAAATCCAGAGGATTGTAGAGGCAGTAAATATCATGATGGCTGAGATTCAGCAAAGAGATGATAACTTGGAAAGGATGGTAATTTTAAAAACAAAAGAGTTAGTGGATAAACAATGCGAATTAGAGAGAAGCCTCAATGAGATTAAGCGACTTTCAGAGGCCAAAAATCAATTTTTAGCTAATCTTAGTCATGAAATAAGGACCCCTCTAAACGCGGTTTACTTTTTAGCTGAATCTCTTCTTAAGCAGTGTGACACTAATAGTGCATTAGATGCCGATCAAATTCGTGCAGATCTTAAGGTATTACACTCTTCCTCTAAACTACTACTACATCTTGTTAATGATTTATTAGATTTTTCGCGAATAATAACTCAGAAGTTTGTGTTTAATGATGTTGATTTTGATCTTTTTCATACATTTGAAGAGGTTGTGAAATCTTTTTTACCTGAGGCAAAAGGCAAAAATTTGGATTTTATTATCAAAGCTCAGAGTAAACCGATGTTTGTTAAGGCTGACCCAACGAGAATAAGTCAGGTTTTATTTAATTTAGTCGGAAATGCAATTAAATTTACCGAATCAGGATTTGTCAAGGTTTCGTTAGATTCTATTGAAGACGAGGGTGTAGTTAATATTTTATTCAAAGTTGAAGACTCTGGGATTGGTATACCACCAGAAAAATTAAACGACATATTTGAGATTTTTCATCAAGTTGATAACAGTTACACCCGAAGACAAGGTGGTTTAGGATTAGGATTAGCAATAACCAAACATATTGTTTCACACTATAATGGGAAGATTAAAGTTAGTAGCGAAGTAGGGAAAGGGAGTTGTTTTGAGGTTCTCTTGAGTTTACCTAAAGCTGAATCAGCTAAGATAAACAAAGATGAGGTTGAAATTCCTAATCTTGCGTCCAAGACAATTTTAATTGTTGAAGATAATCCAGTTAATGTGATGATTGTAAAACGTTTACTCGAATCTACTAACGCAAATATCTTAGTTGCTCATAATGGAAAAGAAGCTCTGGAGATATTGTCTCAAAACCCACATAGTGACCTTATACTTATGGACATTCAAATGCCAATTATGGACGGTGTTGAAGCTACAAAAAAAATACGAGAAGGAGGAAACAATATAAAGATCGTAGCTTTGACTGCACATGCTTTTAACGAGGAAATACATAAGTACTTAGAAATAGGGTGTAATTCAGTACTAACAAAACCAATAAAAAAAGCTGACTTTTACTCAGTATTATCCGAGCATCTTTTATAGCTTAAAATCCCAAAGATGCACTAATTAAAGCTCTCCAGCCTCTAAAATCACCTAATATTAAACCAAACTCGGGATCAATCGATACTTTCTCAAATAAGCTAAAACTCCCTCTACTGGCTAGATCTAAGTACTGACCCCTCTCACTTGACTGACTTAGGACTGGAGCAATTAAATACAAATCAGTTACATCCGAGTCAGCTTGTGTAAAACAGTACTTTGCTGAAATATTTGTAAATATTGCGTCGTATTCAATTAAAGGGCATATACTTGATGCATAAGTTTTAGCAAGCTTCCCCGATTCAGCTGTTAAAGCTACTTTAAAAAAGTCATCACCTAGAAAAGGAATTTCAAATCCAAATTTACCTTTGAGTCTTCTTATGGTTGAGTCACCTGTTGAAGCTAGGATATCTTCATCAATTTTAAAGTATCCGCCAGCCTCGCTATAAAAAGTCAGAATACCTAAAGGCATTTTTCCACCTAAGCTTAGCTCAAAACCTAGGTTTTGCTTATCAATCTCTTTAGCATCTAATATGTGGATTAGAGGATGCAGCCACATAAACGCATCCTGTTCTAATGGATGAGTGTATTTTAATCCTACGTGATGGGCCCTCCAGTCAGTCTCTATAACGTTTTTAATCTGATTCCATTTTCCCCCCCAGTAAAGTGTTAGCTCTCCAAAATCGTACTGACTAAGATCTAAATCAGCACGTGCTAGAACTGTAAGCATTTCGTTTTTTAACTTGTTTCGCTTCATTTCTCCAAGTCCTACTTGTAATCCAGCAGAATCTCTACTAGAGAAATAAAGAAATTCATGGGGGAAAAATAGATTAAGTAGCATATGTGCGTTCATAGCAGCGTTCCTATCTGCCACCAAATTTAAGATGTAAAATACCAGTAAAATCCATCTCATTGTTTGTAAATATTATCAGTTCTATTACAATTTAAAAAAGTGAATTATTTGCAGATAGTAGGGGCCAAAGAGAATAATTTAAAAAATGTAAATCTTACGATACCCCACGATAAAATAGTATTGTTCTGTGGTAGAAGCGGCTCGGGAAAGACTTCTTTGTTGATTGACATTATACATAATGAGAGTCAGCGAAATTTTTTTCAACTGTACTCTTCGTATTCTCGTCAATTTCTAGAAAAAATTCCACCAGCAAAAGTTGATTCTGTAAAAAACCTAAGAGCCTCTGTTGCAGTACTACAGACTCGAACTGTAAGGAATTCGAAATCAACTGTGGGGACATTTTTGAATGTAATGGATAATCTGAAAGTATTATTTGTAAATTTTGGGGTATCGGTTTGTCCAAAATGTCAAACTAAATTTGAATCTCAGGAGCCAGAAGTTATTGCTTCTGAGATATTAACAAAATTTAAATCTGATGAGTTTTTTATTGTCTGTGGTTTGGAGGAAAATTTTGAAAGCTGGGAATTCGTCAAAACAAAAGCTTTAAATGCAGGTTTCTCCCGAGTATGGCAAGATAATCAAATAAAATTTGTTGATGAGATCAGAGACATATCCCCACCTGTTTTTTTTGTAATTGAGAGGTTTGTTGCTCCTAACGTAAATGTTTCTTATGTTAGAGAGGCGATTGAAAATGCATATACTTTTTTTAATAACCGTGTAGCCATAATCCATAAAAACGGTGTTGATTTTTACTATAGAAATCAGTTGTGTAAATGTGGCAATTCAAACTCAACACGCTCGCAGCTTGTTTTTGATAATTTTTCCAGTTTTAGTGCCTGTAAAACCTGTAAGGGCTTTGGATACAGACTATATTATGACCTAGCGAAACTTATTGATCCTGATAAACCTCTTTTACAGGGTGGTTTAAAATTTAGTGCCTTTCCTTTTTTCTTTGAGTATACTGATAAGCTTTATAATTCCCTAAAAAAACTTGGGATTAATAAAAATCACCGATATTCTGATATTAGTGATGATCAGAGGGATTGGTTACTCTATGATAAAAAACTAGGCATTTTCAGTTTTTTTAAAAGGTTAGAAAAAAAAAGTTATAAATCCCATATTCGATCAATCATTAGTCGATTTAGAAGTGAGGAGTGTTGTCCTGATTGTGGTGGATCTGGACTAGGAGAGTTAGCTTCATCATTCACTCTCGATGGATTTACTCTAAAAGAGCTTTTTAATACAGAGATAGAAGTTCTAAGAAAAGAATTTCTACCAAAATTAAGTAAGTTATCTAAAATATCGCCTGAGGTTGATTTCGTACTTAAAAATCTCTCTGAAAAAATTAATTTTGTTTCTGACTTGAATCTTGGTTATTTGACTCTTAACAGGAAATTAAAATCGTTATCAAGTGGTGAGCTTAAAAGGTTAAGCATAATATCAAGTTTAGGGACACCTTTATGTGGTTTACAGATAATTTTAGATGAGCCGAGCACAGGGTTAGGAAAAGAGGATTATGCGTTATTAAGCGAAAGTTTAGTTAGGTTAAAAGACAGAGGGAATTCAGTATTTTTAATCGAGCACGATTCGAATTTCTTACCCATAGCTGATTACGTTGTTTTTTTAGGTCCAGAGAGAGGACTTGATGGAGGTGAGATTGTATTCGCAGGTGAAAAAAAACAGCTCACATTTGATCCATTTTTTGCTGAATTTTCAAGATTACAGTCAGCAAAGATAAATGAATTTATTTGTTTGAATGGACTTTCTGGAAATAACATATCTGAGGAAAGTGTAAAAATCCTTATAAATGCGCTAAATGTTATATCTGGTCCCTCAGGTTCAGGTAAATCCACCCTCCTAAGGTTAATTTATGAAAAACTTAATCAGCAACAGAAAACAGCTTTTCTTTGTGAGCATAAATTTACACCAAAGAGTTCAAGGTCTACTGTTGCTTCATATCTAGGTATATGGGACAAGATTCGAGATGAATTTAGCCGTCGAACTGGTCTAGCCAAAAGGTATTTTTCTTTCAACTCTAACAATCAAGGAAGATGTAAAAAATGTGCTGGATTAGGTTATTTGGTAGAAGATTTGCAATTTCTTCCATCTGTCAAAATAATTTGTCCTGAGTGCGAGGGTAAAAGATTTAATGATTTTATCTTAAATGCAAAAATTGATGATTTAAATATCATTGACGTATTAAACTTAACGGTAGAGGAGCTAGGGGAATTTTTACCAGAATTAAAAGATCAAGTTGAGACAGTAAAATTTTTAGGCCTTGGGTATTTGAAACTAGGACAAACATTATCTGAATTATCTGTTGGTGAGGCTCAACGCCTAAGATTGCTTAGAAGTTTAAACAAGAATAATTCTAAAAGCTTTATTTTATTTGATGAGCCGACGATCGGTTTGCACCCAAAGGATGTTGCCGAGCTACTTAACTTGATCTCATTTTTAATTTACAAAGGTCATACAATAGTAATGGTTGAGAATGATGAAAATTTAATTTCGCGAAGTCACCACCTCATTTTAATGGGGCCAGGTGCTGGTCCAAAAGGTGGAAAAGTTATTTATCAGGGTAAGCCAAAGGAGAGAAAAACCAAAAACCTAAAGGAACCCTCAAAAAGTTTGAAGATTACTAGATCTGAATTAAGTAAAGATCACTTGCACTTATTTGGCTGCAAAAATAATAATTTGAAAATCGATTACCTTGCTATTCCATATAATAAGTTAGTCTGCTTCACTGGGGTCTCGGGAGCTGGTAAATCAAGTTTAGTTATAGACACAATTGCTGCTGAGTCGCAAAGACTGTTTCTTAGCAACCTTAGCCCTTATACATTAAGTTTTCTTGAGTTACTTCCTAAACCGGCCACCGGGAGTTTAGATAATTTAAAACCGGTAATTTTTCTCCCTCAGTATTACGCTGTTAGTTCCAAATATCACTCTGTAGGCACTTTGACTGATATATTAAGCTACATCAGGGTGCTTTTAGCTAAAGAGGGGAAATATGTTTGTCCTACCCACAAGGTCCCTCTTGAAGAGGTCGATTCTGTTAGGATCAATCAGAGCCTGCAAAAATTCTCTTCGCCTATCTTTTTATTAGGAATTGCAGTTTCAGGAAGAAAAGGGACGCACAAAGAGTTAATTGAGATGATTTGTCAGTCTGATTTAATCGGGGCATTTGTTGATGGATTATTTTTTCAAAAGGATAAATTACAAGTGTTAAATCTGGATAAAAACCGTCAGCACACTATAGAGTTGGTCTCCGCGATTTTTAATTCTAAGAATGTACCTAATGAGCTTATAGAAAATGCAATCCAGTTGTTGAAAAAATTTGGGTGTGAAACTATCAAGGTTTTAGATTATCATTCAAAAAAATTTGAAATTTACAGTTTCAAAAAATCTTGTCCAATCTGTGGTTATGGCGCCAGAAAACTGGATCCTGAGGATCTAAGTTACACATCAAGGAGGGGTAGATGTCAAAAATGTGATGGGATTGGTTTTACAACAGAGGGCGAGTGTTTAGAGTGTAGTGGAAGTGGAGTTTCTAAAGAGGCATTAAACATTTTATTAGATGGGAAAAACCTTGCTGATATCATGTTAATGTCAATTTATGATTTAAAGGTATTTCTTGAGAATTACTTTGAGTTAAACAGCAGCTCAAAAATAGTGCAGTCAATACAATATGAGGTAATGCCGAGAGTTGACTCTCTTATCGAGTTAGGCTTGGGGTATCTTAGCTTAAATCGAAGGCTATCAACCTTATCAAGTGGTGAACTACAGAGAGCGCGCTTAGCTAGTTTAGTAAATACAACTTTGACTGATATTTTAATCATCTTGGATGAGCCAACAGCTAGTCTTCATCCATCGGAGGTTGAGTTGGTAATGAGAAAATTAAATGACCAGGTTAAAAAAGGGAATTCAGTTTTTATGATAGAGCATGATCGTAACGCAATACAGTCAAGTGAGTATGTAATTGAGCTTGGACCTGGTGGAGGAAGAAACGGTGGAAGGGTAGTGTTTAGTGGTAGCTTAGAGAGATACCAAATGGTATCTCCAATTTTTTCTCTTGATGAAGAGATAGATCTTCCGAATTACCAACCTGCTATGAGTCATGTAGTTGTCTCTTTCTCAAACGTTAATAATTTAAAAATCAGAAATCTTAAACTTCCTCTCAATCGATTGGTTGGAATTTGCGGAAAATCGGGTAGTGGTAAAAGCTCGTTGGTTCATGGGACGATATATAAGGCTTTTGAACAGCCTGTTTGTGACAAATATAGGGTAGAGCTGGGAGATATAAGTGAGGTTGTTTATGTTGATCAGACACTCATCTCGAAAAATTCAAGATCTTCTCCAAGCACTTATCTTGATATTTGGCGGCATATTCAATCTTTATTTGCAAGTACCAGGGATGCTAGGTATAGGGGTCTGAAATCAACTGATTTTTCTTTTAACGCTAGATCGTCAAAATTAATCTGTAAAGAGTGTCTAGGGACAGGTATAAAGAAATTGAAACTGGGTTTCTTGAGAGAGGAGAGGATAAGCTGCCCTGCGTGTTTTGGTAACCGTTTTAACAGCCAGGCTCTAAATATTAGGTTTAGGGGGCTGAGTATAGTAGATGTTGCTAATTTAACTTTCTCTGAGGCTTTTGAGGTCTTTAACGATATTAAGGTGGTTTCTAGAGTTTTAGATGAGGTTATAAAAGCTGGATTAGGATATTTAAAACTGGGTCAACCTCTAAGTACTTTAAGTGGGGGTGAAAATCAGAGACTAAAACTTCTTAAAAATCTTTTAAACAAGTATGTCAGAAAAATTCTTTTTCTGCTTGATGAACCAACACTCGGCTTACATGTGTTTGATATGAAAAATTTAATAAAAGTGTTAAGAAGATTAGTTGATAGAGGACATTCTGTTTTTGTTATTGAGCATGAGGAGATAATCCTAAGGCATTGCGATTACATAATAAATCTAGGCCCTGGCGCTGCAGATGAGGGAGGTAAAGTGTGTTTTGAAGGGCCAAGCTGGGAGTATTTCAATCTTAGAAAAGCCGCTAAAAGGCAAAAAGCTTCTTAACAATGGCTCTAGCTACGGCTTGGTTGTCAATTGGGCTCTTAGGGATCTCTATTTTATCAGTAATAATCTTTTTTAATTCGCTCTCAAGTTGTTCCGTTACTCTTTTTGCCTTCTCCTGTATGTTTTGAAAAGTAGTAAGATTAATTTTTGGATCAAACTTCACAGACATATAAACCTACCAATATAATTAATCGGATAAATTTGAGAGAATTTTAGCATTAAATGAAAAATGTTGTTTTGATTACGCTAGTTCTTTTTTTAAACGGCATTTTTTTATACCCTTTTCTATACAGCATTGTATGGGCAGTAATTTTAGCTCTAATTCTTTGGCCGTTACATGCTCTATTAAGTAGTAAGATAAATAGTGTTTTAATATCTGCGCTAGTTGTTTGTTTTTTGGTTATTCTAAGTGTTTTAATCTTAATTAGTCCGATTATCTTTAAATTATACCTAGAGTCATCGAACGTACTTAGAAACCTAAAGGAGCTAAATCTTGAAGCTTACATCAATATTCCATCTAAAATTAACATATTTACATTTGAGTTAGAGGTATCGAAATCAAAGATTGAAGAGTGGATGTCATCGATAGCAGACAAGATCCTTCCTCTAGTGACTGCTTCTCTGTCAAAGGCAGTTGGATTTTTTTGGGATTCTTTGGTGGTTATGGTTATTTTATTTTTTCTTTTAAAAGATGGAGATAAATTCAGCAAGTTTTTAATTAGCATACTGGAATCATTAGGCCTTTCGAAATATGGTTTTCATGCTCAAATTTCCAGCATTATACGAAGGGTGTTTTATTCAACAATTTTAGTGGCTTTAATTCAAGCATTATTGAGCTTTATTGGTTTTAGTTTATTCTCAGTTAAATATTCGTTGTTCCTTGCATTTCTCGTATTTATTTTATCTGTTACACCTATTGGAGCTGTTTTAGTTTATGTTCCTGCGTCCGTATTTATCTCGTTCAGTAATCCAATGGCTGGAATTGGAGTTCTAATTTGGCATGTAGTTCTAGTGAGTGGAGTTGATAATTTTCTCAGGCCTCTTTTACTTTCCAAGACTTTAAAAATACCGGATGGTTTATTACTTTTTTCAACCCTAGGAGGATTAAGTGTTTTTGGTTTTTTAGGAGTATTTTTAGCTCCTATTGTGCTTGGGCTAAGTTACGCGATTGTTAATAATGTAACTTTGAAATCTGAGACTTTAAGTGATAAAATCTGAAAAATATGCAAAATGAAGCTGGACATATAAACCCAAAAATATTTCAGTTAGATGATCATAAAAAATGTCTCCTTATGGTTCTATTTAAGTTGTACCAAGGGTGCACAAAAAAAGAATTTAAAATTTACACCGTTCAAGAAATAGCTACACACTTAGCTCAGCATTTCCCGAAGGGACGCAAGAATATTTTTGACACTAAGGAGCTGTACAGACTGTTATACATATTAGAGGGTTGGGAACTATGTTGCCCGGTACCGGAGACAAAATTAACATCTCAGAAATGGCGGTTAACTCAGAAAGGTTTTGAAATGGTTTTAAACGTCAAAAAAAGCTTAGAGAAAAATTTAGAATCAGTATTTTAAGAACGCAGCTTTAAGTTACCCTTAATTTTTTGCAGGTTTTCTGGTGTTATTCTCATCGTGGTTTCATTAAATGACGTTCTGAGCTGTAGTTTACATTGAACTGTAGGTTTAGAGATCAATTAAAAATTACTTAAAACCTGGAAGGATTTATTTAAAGGAAAACTGCAGCACTTAACCTAGCCGCGATTTTTGTTAATTAGGATGATAATCTAAAAAGGGTATTTTTAGAAACAATAGCACTGGGATAGAGTTACAGGCTGCATTTGCTGCTGTCTACATACAATCATGGATTTATCAGACTTGGCTGTATCAAAAAAGCTAAAACAGGATTCCAAACAAAAAAATCCTAAGCACAAAAACTATGTTTAAATACTTTGCGAAGTTTTTTCTAAGTTTTAAATTTTTGCGATTCTTTATTATTTTAAAATGTCAAAGTTAGTTAATCACTAAGAGCAGAAGAGAGGCTTTTATAGTACAAAAGATGTTGCAAAAGAGTGCTCTTAATGTGCTTGAAAATATCAAAATAGTTGTACAAGCCAAATTAATAAGTAAAGTTAGATTGGTAGACTTCACTTTAAGAACCCTTTTCGTTTGATTTTTTTACTGAATTTGTTTACCGAAATTGTTAACTAGAAATTATTTTGAATTAATTTTTCAGCACATAAATGGCCAAGTATTAGCTATAACTCATCGTGCGTTGCTTGTACTAGCTAAAACTTTTTTAAGTGAAGCAGATTAAAATCCAGATTTTATGGGTTAATCTGAAGAAATATGCAAATAAGTTACCTAAAAACTTTTACTCTTTTAAATATTCTAATATGTTTTAGATAGCTTTAATGAAACTAATCTTAAACTTCTTTTCAATATTGTAATCATACTAATCAGGTTTGGAATTTTAGATAAGGAAAAGTCTGAGAAATTTAATATCTGGGCTTAATTTAAATTTGGTTGTATCATATTAGACCTAAATAAATTAAAGGTAAACTTGAAATTAGATAAAAAAGTAATTTGCTTACGGCTTTTGTTGATTGACTAAGTAATAAGCGCTTACTGATTTTCTAGCTATAATAAAAGACATTTCAAACAGCTTTTATTCTTAAGTGTAAAATTTTCATGATTTTAGATAATTAATGAATTACAAATAGAGAGGTTTTTTTTTGCTGAAACTCCGATACTCGAAAATGTTTGGGTACTGCTCAATGAGGTCACGATTTACAGTTAGTGAAACAGAATCGAATCCTTTAGTAATCTCATTTTCTCTCTATATTGTACCTCTGAATTAGCCTCCTAAGTTGAGTTCTATCGATTCTTAATTTTCTTGCAGTTTCACTTATATTCCAGTTACATTCAACAAGTGTTGAACTTATTATGGTTCTTCGATAGTCATCAACCATATCATTAAGGCTTGAGAACTTAACTTCTTTCTGAGATTGGCTATCTAAATGTTTTGAAGATATAACTGCTGCTCCTTCAAATAAAGCGTACTGTAGACCTCGCTCAAGAAGTATCTGCAGTTCTCTAATATTTCCCTTTAATTCCATCGTAAGAAGTAAGTTTATTGCATCTTCAGATAATCTTAGATCGGTAACTTCACTCTTCCTACACAAATGTTGCAGTATTGAGTTTGCAAGCTCTGGGATATCCTCTTTACGCTCTCTCAAAGGAGGAATTTTTACTACGACTCCTGCTATCCTATTTAATAAATCTTCCCTAAATTTTCCCATTTCAATTGCTTTGTTCAGATCTAGATTTGTAGCACTTATTAGCCTAAAATTTACAACCCTTTCTTCCGTTTCCCCGAGTCTTCTCACTACCTTGTCATTTAAAACGCGAAGTAACATTAGTTGAATGTTTGGTGGCAGTTCTGCGATCTCGTCAATGAATAAAGTACCGTTATCTGCTAATTCAACCAATCCAGGCTTATTTTCATTTAATCCAGTATAAGCTCCTTTTTTTGCACCAAATAACTCCACATAAACCATTTCCTCATTTACTAATCCTGGTTGAAAAACACAAAACCTTCCAGATTTCCTTTTAACATGCAATGAGTGTACGAGTCTAGCATAATGGCTCTTGCCAGTGCCAGTTTCGCCAACTATCAGTAAAGGTAAGTCATTCTTAGAGCAGAATAAGAGTTGACGATTAAGCTCTTGGGCTAAACTAGATTTACCAAAAAAAATTTCGCTGTTACTTATAGCTTCAAATTTTTCTGCATACTCCCTGAGCTCATACTGTTTCGCCGCTTCATTAAGCAGTATTATTAAGTGTTCAAGGTCAAAAGGTTTGTTAACGAAAAATAAAGCACCAGATTTGATTGCTGTCCAGCCTAGATGCTTATCTTTGTTTGCTGTAAGGATGATTACTCGCGTTTTAGGATCATTTTTTAGAAGATTTTTTAAAGCAAGAAGACCTAAATCCTCAAAGTTCTCACCAAAAGACATATCAAGAATTGCAAGTTCGAAAGTATCCACTTGAGTTGTTTTGATTAACTCAACGGGATTATCGAGTGCTACGACTGAAAAATGTGGGAAATGAGTTTCTATTAAATTTTTAAGAGTAACAAGAAGTCCTAGATCATCATCAGCTAATAGAATTCTCATTTAATACATCAAGAGGAATAAGGCTAAAACTGTTCGGTAAATGATAAAAAGAATGAAGAGAGACTTATTTCCTAATTTATCAAGTACATGTATAGCAAAAAAACTTGATATAAAGCCTGCAAAAAAACTAGAGGAAATAAGCTCAATATTCTGAAGGACCAGATAAAAACTTTTGAATAGCTCATAAATTGAAGCCAGAGAGAGCAGGATCATTGCTTGGATAAAAGAGAATCTAACGGAATCTTTTAAGCTTAATCCAACTAGAATACCTCCAGAAATCGCGGCCCCCGATCGACTGACTCCTGGTATAATTGCTAATGCTTGCACTACCCCTATTAAAAAGGATTTCCATAAATTTAAGTCTGATTTTTTTTGTTTAATCAGCAAAGCTATGCCCATTAAAAAGCTACCCAAGAACAAGCCTAGTATTATCCCATTAATAGAAAATAAATTTTTCTTTACATAATCTTCGAGTAATAAAGCAATTGTTGAGAAGACACCAGCACAAATTAAGCTGTAATAAATGAAATTGGGTGTAATTCTCAACTGCATAGTATTATAGTCTCTTCCAAAATACACTCCTAAGGCTAATACACTCGAGGCTTGCACTACGATCGTATTAGTAGTTAAAACCTCATTACTTAAATTCAAGAGCTTGCTGCCTAGTATTAGATGAGCTGTGGAGGAGACAGGTAAAAATTCAGTTAAACCTTCTATAGTTCCTAAACATAAACCTTTTAATATATCAACATTCAGCTCCATTTAACTTACTTTTAAAACGATAGGACGGATTGATAATTTGTCCACAAAGCCATTATAAGTAGCTAATGGAGGAAACAGCTTGGCTGCAGCTGGATTCTCTCTAACAAATTGTTCTTTGAGTTTATCTGGCATAATTAAGAGATAAGGAGGTTTAAGGTATGAAGTATTAGAGACGAATTTATTTTTTAGATAGAATTGAAGAGCGTAAAATTGATACCGGTAACCAAGCACTGGTAAGTTGTCAGTATTAATCTGTATCAACCAATTAGCAAGCTTTTTGTGTGAGGCTGTTTTACTCCATAGTGTGCCTAAAAGTGTGTGAATAACAAAAATCGCACAAAGTGTTACGATTATGCTACTCCTAAAAAAACCACTAAACGGATTTGCCTCTAGTATCCTTTTCTGTTTAAGGAAAACAAAAAGAACCATCAAGCTTCCAAGAAAAGCGAACAAAAATAATAGTCTTAGATTTGGGTTATCCCGGATCATAGGGTACATATAAACTGCACCACCTAGAACCCCTAAAAAAGCAGCAATTAAAACTATCCTTGTTAACCAAATAAAACTTCTAGCATAGATCAACTTCTGATATCTATTCTGTTTAGAGGCAAGCAAAGCGCTCAGCAAACAAATAAATGGGACTGAAGATAAAGCGTAAGCAGGTCTCTTGCCAGATGATAATGAGTAAAACAATATAGGAGTTATGGAGCAGAGTAGAAGATAACCTATCTCCTTTCTTTGCCTAAGATTTGCAAGTAGGTTTTCTAATGAAATGGTGACAAATTTAAACTCCCTCAATAAATCTTTAATCACAGTAAATAGGTTTACCAAAATTACTGGCCCTAAACCCAATAAAAATAAGGTTAGGAATTTTAGAATGCTATTTCTGTGTGGAGCTTGCGAGCTTAAAAACCTATCTACATTCTCTCGCCAGATTACATCTAGAATTAATTTCTTATATTTTAGGTAGGCAGCAATGTACCAAGGGGCTGCTATCAAAAGTCCTAAACATGCAGCTATAAGAAGCCGTGTCGAAATCTTCCTATCTCTGGTCAATAGATAATAAAAAATAGTAAGTATAGCAGTTAGAACAAGAGCTACAGGGCCCTTAGATAAAGTTGATATTCCCAGAAAGAAGCCTGAAATGAAGATAAAAAAAGTTTTCTCATAAATTAAAAGAATCCAAGAAACTGCAAGTGAAGCACTATGGACCATATCTAATCTTGCTATTTGAGAGTTTGAGATGAAGATGGGAGATGTTAGCAACATAAAACCCATAATACGTGCAACATTACTCGAAATCTGGTTTGAGACAACTAAGTAAAAAATCGATAGAACAAGAACACTGAAAATGTAGGAGGGTAATCTTACATAATATTCCTTAATCTCAGATCCTGATAATGCACACACTAACCAATAGAAGAAAGGCGGTTTTGAACTTCTGTTACCATCAAAACCTTTCGGCCAAAGCCATTCTCCTTGACATGCACTGACAGTATTTAAAGCCTCTCTTCCCTCTCCTCTTGTATGAAAATCTGCAAGAAAAATAAAGGGTAGGGTGATGATGCTAAGTAAAGCAAGTAATTCTAGTAGTCTGTAAAGACTCTCTTTTTTCTCCATTAAGTATCAAAAAAATCGTACCTAAAAAATTAATACAAATCTACGAGGTAAGAAGATACACAAAAAAAATTGAAAGTATGCTTTAGTAGTCGAGAAAATGTTCATTCTTTTTTTTTTATTTATACAGATTTTACCAGCTATTTTCTGGCGAGCTTCTAAAATTTAGTTACGTCCCCAAGGGGATTCGAACCCCTGTTTTCTCCGTGAAAGGGAGATGTCCTAGACCTGGCTAGACGATGGGGACATTTCTTTTGTTTCACACCCTATCTTAATATTTGATGTAGAATATTGCAAACAAAAAGTGCTTATTGAGCTTGTTAAAAAATTTAATCTTGTTTTTCTTGGGGCTTTGCCTATTCAGGACAAGGAGTACTTTGAGAGGGAAAAATATTACTGGTGGTTAAGTCAAGGATTTGCCGGAGATATGAGTTATTTGAATCGAGCTATTTTAAACTTAAAATCAGCCTTCCCCTGGGGGAGAACATTACTGGCTTTTGCTTGGTTATATCCTAGAATTCAACGAAAAACAATTAAGGGTTTTGGACAAATTGCAAACTACGCAGTTTGGAGAGATTATCATAGAGTATTCAAAAAGCGCCTTATAGATTTGGCTGCTTTTTTGCAGAGTAAATACGTGCTAAATAAATTTAAAGCTATAACTGATGCTTTTCCAATACTTGAAAAGAGACTAATAGCCAGTATTGAGGGGGCAAATTTTTTTATGGGGAAAAATACCCTAATAGTGCATAAAGAGTTTGGAACATACATGCTGCTTGGTGAAATAATAACAGACATGGAAGTTTCTGAAAGTTACTCCAACTATGGTAGAAAGCTTAGTTGTGGTTCCTGCTCAGAGTGTGAGAGGAATTGTCCCACAGGTGCTTTGAACAACTGCATTTTAGATGCAAGAAAGTGTATTTCATATCTAACAATTGAAAGTAAAGGCGCTTTTAATGAAGAGCAGATTAACATGGTTAAGGATTGGTTGTTTGGGTGTGATATTTGTCAGGAGGTCTGTCCTTTTAATCACAAACTTAGATACAAGAAATACCTGTCATTTTCTTTATCTGATAGACGTTTACCAAGTAGGATATCTCTTGAGTTTTTAATTAACTTAACAAAAGAGCAGTTCGAGTTTGTTTTTTCAGGGACTCCTGTTATGAGAGCGGGTTACTCAGGAATGATAAGAAATGCGATTGCTGTAGCAACAAACCAGAGATTTTATCCGATTATAGATAAATTTGATGAATTAAAAAGAAGGTTCATCAACTCGAAGCTGTCCGAAAACGAGGTGCTTAAAATTATTAAGACAATCGACAATTCAGCTAATTACCTTTCGAAAAAAAAAAGAGTTTTAAATATCTATCACCAAAGTTGAGAATTCCCTCTCATAAAATATGCCATGACAAAGCACTCCAGGTAAGGAGGTCAATTCAGTGACTAAATCAATTTTAAATTCTTCCATTTTTATATCTACTAAAAGAAAGCCATTCTCCGTAATAGCAAATCCGAACTTCCCGGAATTAACATTCCTGATTTGATGCTGAATACCTAGCTGATTTAATTTTGATTTAAATATGTCTAAAGCTTGGATATGAACTTCAAATGGGATTAATTTTTCCGAGATATTTCCCGATAATTTTTCTTTAGTAACAATGAAGAATGTTTTTTTTGATTTTAAGTAACAAATTTTTTCTTTAAACAGAGCTCCACCATATCCTTTGATAGCTAATTGATTATTCGGATCTATAAAATCTGCTCCATCAAAATAGAAATCGATGCTATCAACAGAGCTCAAAGATAAAACTTGAATTCCGTGTTCTTTTGCCATTACCTCTGAATCATAACTGGATGCCACAAAATGATTAGTTACTAAGTAATTTAGAAGTTTGTTTTTGAAGAAAAGAGAGACAGTTCTTCCGGTTCCCAGACCTATGATTGCATTATTTGGTATTTCGGAAAGAGTGTTCTCAAAGCTGCTAAGAGAAATATTGTTGTTTACCAACCTAATTGTTTATTATACCGGTTATGCACACCTTGCCTCAATTAGACTATGCTTATGATGCTTTAGAGCCATACATTGATGAAACAACAATGATGCTGCATCATACCAAGCACCATCAAGCATATGTAAATGGCTTAAATAATGCTGAGCAAAAATTAAGAGAAGCCAGAGAGTCAGGAGATTTCTCTATGGTTAAACATTGGGAAAGAGAGTTAGCTTTTCATGGAAGTGGTCATTTTTTGCACTGTATTTTTTGGAAAAATATGAAGCCTGGCGCCCCCTCTCAACCTCAGCACCCAGATTTTCTAACTGCTGTAAATTCTAAATTTGGTAGTTTTGAGAACATGATGAAGCACTTTGTCTCCGCAAGTATTGCGGTAGAAGGCTCAGGCTGGGGTCTACTGGTGTACAACAGAACTACCAATTCGCTTGAAGTTCTTACTGCAGAGAAACATCAGAACTTAGGCCAATGGGTAGTCACCCCTCTCCTTGTTATTGATGTTTGGGAACACGCATATTATTTAAAGTACAGGAATGATAGAGCTCAGTATGTAAATGCATGGCTTAACGTAATTAACTGGGATGATGTTCAGGATAGATTTTTAAAAGCAGTTGCAAGTCATATTTAAAAAAAAATCTAAGTTAGGAATTTTGATTGAATCAAGGTAGATTGGGTTTTACACTACTCTTTAATGAGTGAAAAAAAATTTAAGTTAGATCAGATAAAGACCATAAAAGGAGGAAAAGAGCCGAGAAAATTTATAGAGGAACTAATTTTAAAAGTCGGATTTGATCCATCGGCAGTTTTAGCTGAGTCAAACGATCAGAGAATAAGATGGCTCTTGCCGATCTCTGATTCAGAGGATCTTGAGATAATTTTTGATACCCCTAAAAGTACTCAGGATGCGACTATTTATATGGGTGTTGATATTTGCGCGGTACCCTTAAAAAAAGTCACAGAGACTTTGGTTACTGCCTTGGAGTTAGCCGATGGCTTGGTTGGAACAAAAATAAGCATTGTTGGAAGATATTTAGTTTTATCCGCGACAGTTCCGGCTTACTCGAGCTCATTAGATGAGTTAGAGTACTTATACCGGCTGATTTTAGCGCAGAAGAATTGGTTTAGTAATCTTTTGGCTGAGGAATTGGATTTAGAATCTTTACCCTCTGAATGATTCGAAGAGCTTTTATTATCCTTGTAACTTTCTTAGTTTTTAGTCAGGATTTAAATCTCGAAATACTCAACGAATTAACAGTAAAGCTTGACGAAGTAAAACTTTCTTCTGTCTCAAATTACAACACTGAATTAGAAAACGCTTCGAACTTGGCATACTCGATTATTGTGGGTGTTAGGTATGAATCAATTCAGCAAGTAATAGAAGGGAAGTTTGAGGAATTGGAGCAAAACGTAAAATTGTCTGATATAATTGCGCCAATACTTTTTGAAATATCTAGGAGTTTATCCAGACCTAGAGACCTTCTAAGAGAAGAGTTTAAATTATCTGTGATAAACGGTTATATTAACAGGCTCGAGAGATCCAAATTAGCTGTCCTGGATACTCTGAACTCAGAGATTTCAAGCTCTTTAAAGGATTTATTGAAAATTTCCCTTGAGAAGATAGATGCTCATTTGAGTTCACTAAAAACAGCTAAGGCTTTATCTGAGGCTCGCATAGCAGATTTAAATTCAATCCCCCGAGGTGGGTTATTGGCTGCTTGGAGTACATCATTATTTAATATTGCACAAGCTTTTCTAATTAGTGCGATTTTTTTTGTTCTGCTTAAACAAATCAAAATATTCGTTGAAAAGTTGCCTTTACCTGTGAATCCCTCCGTTTCGATGATTCGACGGGTAATTCTAATAACTCTTGTTATAGTAAATTTTCTTGGCAGTATTTTAGTTTTTACTTTCACCCTTTATTTAAAGGGTGAACTATTCCTTCTTGGTATTTCAATCCTTATTATAGTTGCTGTAGGGGTACTGTCGAAAAGATTAATTACAGACTTTTTCTCTCAAGCAGCTATTCTTCTTAATCTGGGTTTTGTAAGAGAAGGAGAGTTGATAATATTCAAAGATCTTCCATTTAGACTCAGATCACTAGGTTTTATTTGTTTTCTGGATAATCCTATGTTAAGACACAGTGTTGTAAGAGTTCCACTATCTGATTTAGTTGATCAAAGATCATTTCAGCCTGATTCTGATCTTGATTGGTTTCCTACTAAAGAGGGTGATTTTATTTTTTTAGAAGGAGATACTCTACCATCTCAAATTCTTGAGCAATCGATTAATTTTATTAAGATTTGTAGACCGGATAAAAGTTTAATGGAAATTCCTCCAAAAAATTTTTTGAACGCCAAGTTTAGGAAAATATCTGAAACTTTTGTTGTATTTTTGAGGTTAGGGATTGCTTACAAACATTTGCCTAATATTTCTGATTTATCTGACAAGCTAAAAAAAACTTTAGAAAGTTTTTGCCCTGCTGAGTTAGAAAAAGCATCTGTGCCTAACTTTAATGAGATAACTTTTAACGCTAGTTTCCTTGATTTTGCTCAAAGCTCACTAGACTTCGGTTTATCCGCTACCTGCAAACAGCTTCATGCACCATTTTATGGTTTAATTCGTAGAAGCTTGGTTAATGCTTTTTTGATGTTTGTTTTGGAGAATAATCTAGAGATTCCATTTAATTCAATAACTGTTTACAGAGGTAATTAACAACCGGGTGAGTTTTTAGGGATTGATATCGAATACTCAGAACCATCTCCATACTGAATAGTTTGGATTAATTTACAAGCATTAGCATGATCAACAACCACTCCAGCTAATGTGCATGACTGAGAGTCACATGAGCTATCGACTTGAAGTGTTAAGGTTACCCTGTTTGGTAACATGAAGCCCCAAAGGAGCTCTCTTAAAGTAGGAGAATTCTGGATCTGGGATTGATTGGTTATTATCTCTACCAGATTTATTGAACCTCCCCCTTCAAGAAGCTGAACGAGACCAAGAGACAAGGCCGTTTTAATTTGCCTTACAGTTGCTTGGCTTATACTAAATGCTGCAACGTGTTTTGCTCTGTAATAAGAGCTTACTGAAAGTAGACCTAACGCAGATATAATAGCGATTACGATTATAAGCTCCACTAACGAAAAACCTCTCTTCATTTTGTAATACTGATAATCAAAAATTATGCCTATTTTTTCCAATAATATCAAAATCGCGTTTTTACACATTTTGTATTTTGTAACAATTTTTGTCAGTTTCTTACACCTTTTAAAATTACTTTTTCAAAACCTCGACAATCAATTTTGTTTAAAAATGGTTTTAAATCTAAACACACTCTTTCATTAAAAATCCAAGCTGAAGAGTAATTTTTGCAGATAGCTTCAAGGTTTAGAGTTTTGGTGCAGTCTATCTGCCTAATGTGCTTATCAAGGGTCATTCTCGGACTTGATAAGGTCACTATAAGATTTACGATAATAAGTGCAAAGGTGATAATTAATCTTTCTTTTGTAGAGATTTTTCGTAAAGAGAGCAGGATCGCGGTAATAGGATCCAGAACTGTCATTGAAGCAAAAAAAATTGCGAATCGATTACCGTTTTTAGCGAGCAAATAAATAAAGAATGGTGTTAAAAGGTTATAATTCCTGACTAATTCAGCTAATATAGTTCCCGAGCTTTTTATTAAGCAGTAACTAGGTATCAAAAGGAAGAGAGTGATTTTTCTAATAGGTTTAAATCTTCGTGACGCAAGAAACAAAAGTGAAATAACTGTCAAATCAAATGAAATTAAAAGTGCTAACAATGAAAAGATTAAAGCTACTATGATTGGTTGAGTTAGTGAGATAAAAATTACAACAGGGGAGATAAGTGAAAGTGCATGTTTTACATTAAAAATAAGCATAGCAAAAATAGCATAGAGAATAAGGTTTAATAACTTGATATTTAAACCTAGTCCTCTACTTACCAGTGCTATGCTGAGCTCTCGAGTGAACTCAATTGGAATAAAAGGTGGGAGAATAGAAACGAGAGCTAAAGGGGTTAATGCTAATAAAGGTTCTTTAAGGAACCCCCCACATAGAATTGCAAGGGTATCAATTAGAGACTTTGGCAAAGGTAAAAGAAGCAATGGAAGAAGGGATAAAAGAATATTCCTAAAAACACTCATTCAACCTAACTTTCCGTAGATTTAATTGATAGTCTGAGCAACTCTTGTTAATCTTAACAACTTTTCCCTCGATTTTTCTCTCAATTCGATTGACAACTAACCTCGTTTCTTTATCTTTCTCATAGAAGCAGAAGGATAAGCTGTTTAGAGGTCCAAAAACAGTTGTTCTCTTTTTTGTTCTTAAAATAAGCAATGGTAGATTTGAGACTTCAGAGTATCTCAAACTTACTGTTTCTGTTTTTAATAATTCTTTGTTTAGGCATTTTGATGAAAATTCAATCTTATTTAACTCGACATTGTAAGATTCATTGGTATACGCCAAGTAAAGAATTACACCTATTCCTAAGGTTAATGTTGATGCAAAAAATAAATAACTTAACTTGAAGGATATTTTATTCAACAGTTATAGTATATTTAAAAACAAAAGGCCGTCCTAGCTCAGTTGGTAGAGCATTTCATTCGTAATGAAAGGGTCGTGGGTTCGAATCCCACGGACGGCTAAGCTTTTGATCTAAAATCTAAATCTGATAAAATATCGAGCTAGGGAAATAAATTTTGTGGCCCTATAGCTCAGTTGGTTAGAGCAGCCGGCTCATAACCGGTAGGTCCTAGGTTCGAGTCCTAGTGGGGCCATTTTTCTTGAACTAAATTTATTTTCCTTCTGATAAATAAATAAAAGGAGCAAGCAAAAGCCGTGAGGTATTTATTTATACTATTCTTATTTTTATTGAATTCAGTTTATGCACAGGTGGTATGTAATATGTCTGGAGACGGTAGGAAATTTATTTTCTATGAGTTCTGGACTTTAGGAAGGGGTGAAACTATTACTTTCGCTCTGCATAGAACCCATAATCATCGAAAAATTGTAGAGGTTCAGCAATTGGGGCCTAATAACGAGGTAATTAAATCCACAGATATATGTGAGGTATCAGTAACAACAATAAGGCGGTTAGTTGCAGATGTTGCGCTTAAATATTTTCCGACGGATTTAATAGTTAAGCATACCGTTACAACTAGAAAAATTAGAAATTTAAAATCACTCCATTTACAAGGTATTAAGGCTTGGGTAAAAAAAATGATAGAACCTTTACGATCTCAAGGGGATTATTTGTTACAAGATTTTGGTTGGTTTAGAGTTTAAGGTATAAACCTGACTGTTAAGTTTTTGTTGCCAATTTGATCGGATACTAGAAAAAAAGTATAATCTTCCAGGATTATGATTTTAAAGCCACATAAGCTAAAGCCTCAGGTTGGGAGCTTTCATAGACGTAAAAGAGTTGGTAGAGGTGAGGCTTCTGGGCATGGTAAAACCAGTTGTAGAGGAGGTAAGGGCCAAACTGCAAGAACGGGTGGAAAAATTAATAGGCATTTTGAAGGTGGCCAGATGCCTCTTTATCGTAGGGTTCCAAAAATCGGGTTTAATAATAAGGCTTTCAATGAAAAGCCAAAAATTATTGATGTAAATAAAATTTTAAAAATTGCTGCTGATAAAGAATTAAATGAAATAGATTTAAGGAATCAGGCTCTTGGATTGAAGGGAAGTGATAATATGAAAGTAATAGGTAAAATTTTGATGCCTACCGAGAGTACTAGGTTAAAGCGTATAATAGCCAAGGCCTTTTCACATAAATGTCAGAGGGCTTTAGAAGCCATTGGAATAGAGTGCGTAACAATTTAGTTTTCGATGTTTTAGAAGAATGGAATGATTCCAGGTTTAAGTTTAAAAAGACTTCCTGAATTAAAGTCTCGTCTTTGGTATACCCTGCTTTTTCTGGCGGTTTACAGGCTGGGCATTTTTGTTTCTGTACCGGGTTTAGATTTAGCGCTTTTACGTGAGCAGCTCTCAAGTATGTCAGATAGTGTTTTTGGTATTATTAATCTTTTTTCTGGTGGGGCTTTAGAGAATTTCTCCATGTTTACGCTTGGTATAGCCCCTTATATTTCTGTGTCAATAATAATTCAGCTTTTAACACCAATTGTCCCTTATCTTGATTCTCTACGTAAGGAAGGGGAGATGGGAAGAAAACAATTAACAGCATTAACCCGAAGAGGAACGATATTATTAGCCTTGATCCAGAGTTATTTTGTAACAATAGGGTTAGAGAGAAGCTCTGGCTTAGTTTTAGATCCAGGGTGGCAGTTTAGGATAGCATCCATCCTCACTTTGACAGGGGGAACAGCGTTTCTTATGTGGCTTGGGGAGCAAATAACTGACAGAGGGTTAGGTAATGGTATAAGTGTAATTATTTTTGCGGGTATTATAGCAAGAATTCCCGCAAGCATTGCCTCAGTATTTGAACTTTATCGACAACATGAAATTAGTGGCTTTACAGTTATATTTATCTTTGTTTTCATAGTTGTATCAATTTGGGCTATTGTCTTTTTTGAAACAACAGTTAGGAAAATTCCAGTTTATTACCCCTCAAAAAAGGGTAGTATTGAAAGCCTTGCTCAGCAACAGCATTTTATTCCTATCAAATTTAACCCAACAGGTGTTTTGCCCCCAATTTTTGCGTACGCTTTATTGGCTGTACCTTCAACTGTTTTGAGTTTTGGCCAGAGTGAGATGCTTGATACCCTAAGAGCGTACTTAACCCGAGGGCTACCAGTTTACGAAGTAATACTTGCAGCTTTAATTATTGCTTTCACTTATTTTTATGTAACACTTGTTTTTAATCCAGAGGAAATGTCTGAAAATCTAAGAAAATCCGGAGCTTTTATTCCTGGTTATCGTCCTGGGTCTGAGACTGCGAAGTTTTTTGAAGACACTTTGTATAGAATATGTCTTTGGGCTAGCTTATATCTAGCTACCATTTGTGTTATACCTGAAACCATTTTTGGGTACCTTAATGTAAGGCCGCTTGCTTTTGTTTTTGGTGGTACTGCAATCTTGATAGCAATATCGGTAGCCTTGGATATTATTAATCAAATTCAAGCAATGATTGTTTCTGGATCGTATGAAGATTTTTTAAAATCCTCCCAAGAGAGATTAAAATCTTTAAAAAAACAGCTTTACAGAAGAAACCTAACATAAACTTGGAACCATGCTTAAATTTTAAACTGACAAAATCTGCAGTTTTTTTAAAGCATAATTTTGCTCCAGTGTGCATTTTTAACTAAGTATTAACAGTAACAATATAAGAACAAAATTTAGTGTTTCTTTACACAAATTTATTTCAGTTATATTAATCTAAAGTAGTCAGAAATATTTTTTTAATTTGTATTTAACGTTAAAACTCTATAAATGCTCGTTAAAAATTAATGAATTTTAAAATTCTTAGATGCATATGAATTTAAAAACCTTAAAACATTCTCAGAAATTTAATAAAAATCTTAGGGAGCCATTAGTTGATTAAGTTTTGTTGAATCTAAAGCAAATATCAAATTTAAATGCAGAAAGGTTTGAGAATTGAACTAAGTTTCATAAAAAATTTTTTTTAAGCAAAATAACGGTGTTGTTTTTAATCGTAACGCAGAGAACGATACATAGTTCTTCCCAAATAATAGGGAAAATAAATCAAGGAGAGAGTTAAAAAAGATAAGAATGAAAACATTCGAATTTTTGGGTATCTCTTACAAAATAGGTAAAACTAAAATCTTTAGGCAACTTAAAAATCAATCTAGGAGTAGATTTTTAGAATTTAATTTTTAACTAAATTATTATTTAGTAAATTACCTAAGTTGGGTGGATGATTTTACTATTCTCTCGTTTTAATTTATTACTTAAACCTGAGTACTCGTTTTTTAAGCCTAAAATTCGGTACCAAATTTTTGGCACACATTTAATTTTTTCTAGCTTTTTCAAAAAGATCCTAGAAATATGCGCGAAAAGGAGAGTATTCTTTCGACAGATTTAAATGTATTACCGTTTAAGGCTCTTTAACCGATTTTTTTTAAAGGAACCTTTTTTTAGGAAATGATTAAAGATTTTCTTCTAAGACAGGTTAGGTTTAAAACTTTATCGGTAAGTTTTAATGTAATAACATCTGTTTTTTTACTCTCCAATGCATCATTTTTAAAATATTTAATTGCTTTGGTTATTGGATTTCTCCTTCAGGGTTTGGCAAACATATTTAACAGCTTCCAAACAGAAGTCAAGTCAGCTTCAAGTAGAAATCTAATCTACTTACTCCTTGCCTGTTTATTACTCCTTGGTGGAGTAGCCTCAGGCACCAATATTTATTTATGGGCTGTTGGACTTCTGGCAATCTTGATAGTTTTTAGTTACTCGTACAAAGGAGCTAGATGGAGAGTGAGAGTTTCAGAAACCCCCCTTGCAGACATTTTTATTATTCTATCTTTTGGGCCGTTGGCAACCTATGGCGCGGCGGAGTATTTTGGGGTGGAACATATCACTCAGATTGCAGTTTTGTCAATCTTGAATGGGATTCTGGCTCATAATCTTTTATGGATTCATCGAATCAAGGACATTGATAAGGATTTATCTGCTGGAAAAAAAACTTTAGCCGTTTTGCTTGGAAAAGATTACTCACTTGTGTTAATGATGTTAGAGAATTTATACGCTATTCATTTGGTTTACCAAAATTTTGGAGTTCTTTGCGCTGGATTGATTCTTGGAATTTTTACACTAATTATAAGCTTGATAAAATTTAATAACCTCTATTATGCCTTTCATTTTTGGATTTTATTCTTGCTTATGAACCCATTTGTTTTAAAATTGTATGCATTTTAGGATCTTTAAAGATTTTTTGCTTAACCAGGACACTTTCTATTTTTCCTCTGATGATTTCAAGTTGCCAATTCCAGAGGAGCTAAAATTGAATCATATTATTTTTGAGACCTCTGGCACTCTAAAAAAGAAGCGAGTTTTTATAGCTAAGGATGCTTTTTTAAGGGCTTGTTCTTATTCAATTAAAGAGTTCGGGATAAGTAAGGATGATGTTTATGGCTACTGTTTGCCACACAATTATATTGCAAAAGCATTAATCTATGGAAGGGGAATAATATCAGGGTGTCAGATTAAAGGTTTTGAAGAATCTTGGAATCCAATATCTTTTTATGACTTTTTAAAACAAAACTCAGTGACACTTTTAAGCCTTGTTCCCACTCAACTCTTCGATATTTTGCAACTTGAATTACGGCCTGTAAAATCCTTACGACTTGTTTTTGTATCTGGTGGAAGAGTTTCCTCTAACTTACTTGCTAAAGCTAAGAATCTTAGATGGCCAATAGTTGTTACTTTTGGTGCTACAGAGACATGCGGAATGTTTGCAAAACTCCAAGGTAATATTTTTAAGGTTTTCACTGATGCTGTGGTTTTTTCTAGAAACAAAAAACTTTGTATTAAAAGCTTAACCTGTGCATCAGCTATACTTGAAGGAGATAAGCTTTCAATAACAAATAATTTGGTTTGTTTAGCTGATATTGTTAAGGTTATTACTCCAAAAAGCTTTAAGTTTTATACTCGTGAGCATAGTTCAGTAAAGGTTAAGGGGTTTATTGTTAATCTTGAGGAAATAAAAAAATTTCTTCTAGAGTTTGGCATTTCCTCTTCAGTTAGGGCAATGAAAGATGAAAGAGTTGATAATCAGATTAATATTTATGTTAGAAACCATGAGTGCAAAGAGTTAACTGAGAGAGTAGTTGCTTCAAGATTTCCCTTTTTAAAAGGGTGCATTAATGTTTTAGTTGAGGGCTTTATTAAGTAATAATACTGATAATGAGCGAAATTATAAAGGAGGAAATTAACCTTGACGAAAAATTAAAGGCATTTAGGGTTGCAATTAATAGACCGTCTAGATTAAACAGTTGGACTAGTGACACTATTGATGAGCTTATTTTAGCTTTTGAAGAGGTAAGATATAGAAAAGACATCAGGGTAATTATTCTTGGTAGCTCCTCCGAAAAGGCATTCTCTACAGGGGGTGATGTTAAAGAGAGAGGTTCAACTGGGTACAAATCCTCGACCGTTGGGGAAAAAATAAACGTTCTAAGGTTATACGATACTATAAGATATCATCCTAAACCAGTAATAGCTGTTGTAAAAGGGTATGCTATTGGGGGAGGGCAAATATTGCAGCTTTGTTGCGACATTACAGTAGCAGCTGACAATTCAATTTTTGGGCAGAATGGCCCACGAGTGGGTTCGTTTGATGCTGGTTACGGAGCTCAATTGTTGATTGAAACAATTGGGCTGAAAAGGGCGAAAGAAATGTGGCTTACATGTAGAAGGATCTCTGCAAAAGAGGCTCTATCCTGGGGTTTAGTGAATTATGTTGTACCGTTAAATGAAGTTGATGAGTTTTCCTTAAAGATTGCCAGCGAGATTGCCAAGTTAAGCCCTACAAGTGTGAAATTTTTAAAGTACTCTTTGAATGCTAGGTATGATGGTATGTATGGATTCACCCATTTTGCTCACGAAACAACCAGCCTCTTTTACTCATCTGAGGAAAGTAAGGAAGGAAAGCTTGCTTTTGTAGAAAAAAGGGAACCAGATTTTTCTAAGTTTTAGTGATCATTCCTCAAGAAATAATTTTCCAATTAGATGATTTTAATTTTCTAAAACTTACAAGCCCTTTTATTGTAATAAATGAGCCTTGTGATAATTCTATCATCTTTGCCTTAACTGATCGTAGTTTTCAACTTCTGTTACCATCAAGTTTTGAAGTCACTCAAAAATTGGTACTACCTTGTTACCGGTTCGTGCCAAATTATGTAACACCATTTGATGAGTATGGCGTCAAATTCCAGGAAGCTCAAAAATATTTGGAAAAAGGTAAACTAAGCAAAATCGTACTCACCATAACTGAAAATGGTCGATTTTTTTCAGAAGCATCCTCTAAAAAACTTTTAGATAGGGAAAGTTCTCACTACTTTTACGCAATAAATTTTGGTGATTTTGATTTTGTAGGTTTTTCTCCCGATCCTTTCATACGTCAAAAACTAGGTAACAGACCTATTCTTGAGATAACGGCTGGGACATCTCTGGATCTTACAAAATTGCCAACAAAAGAGATGGATGTGTCAATAGCTAATTATCGAGACTGGAAAGTAAATGATTGCAGAGTTGTGAAGGCTGGAGAGTTATATCACCTTCGTGCAACATTAACAGCCCCATACGATAAAGTTAATATTCAGAACCTGTTAGAAATTTACCCACCTGAAACTATTTTTGGATCTCCGTATGGTGAGGCAGTTTTATTCAAGAACCGACTAAACCCTGTTGAGCATCCATGGGGTTCACTTGTTGGTTTTTGGGGAGATTTAGCTGATGGTAATATTTTTAGATCTATTTTGTGTATTAGGGGAGCTTTTTTATTTAAAAATGGTACTTACAAAATTATAGCTGGATCGGGGGTTGTGGCAGGGTATACGTGTGATAAAGAATATTCTGAATGTTTGGACAAAGTTAGATCAATAAAAAATTTACTAAGTGAAACTTAGTCATTTAATCCTGGATCTGTGTGTAAAAATAGGCGTAAAGGTAGCAGTTTTATGCTCTGGCTCCAGAAATAAATTCTTAGTTAATTCGTTGGTTCAAAAGTTGAAGGTGGTAACCGTTCCTGATGAGCGTTCTGCAGGTTTTTTTAGTTTAGGCATTAATAAAACCGCTAGTTCTTTAGCTTCCTTGGTGTGCGTGACATCAGGTACAGCTGTAGCTGAGCTTTTCCCTTCATTACTTGAGGCTTATTATAGCGGAACGCCATTTTTAGTTTTATCAGCTGATCTTCCTAAACGTTTTAGTGGAACTGGATTTCCTCAGAGTATTAACCAGAGAAATTTTTTTGGCGAATACGCTGAATACTCGGAGATCGATTTTGAAAGCAAAGAAAATTTAGTAAAGCTATCAATGTTAAAACCTAATCATTGGAATATTAGATATTGGGAGGATGATATTGAAATTAAGGAACTGAAATTTGAACTAATAAATCAAGGCCCTCAGGGAGAAAAATCCTCTATATCCAAAATTAAAAAACCAATTGCAATCGTTAGTATGTTAGACAAAGATTTAATAAACATCACTGTAAATTTTCTGACCAAAACAAAAATCCCTGTGCTTGTTGATCCGTTTAACGATAAGGAATTAAAAAGTAAAATACCATCGGAGTTACGGTTATTTACTGTTCCGGATGATTTTAAATCTGTTTTAAGAATAGGTAGAGTTCCATCTTTAAGAATTTGGAGAGACTTATTCAGAAAAAAAGATTTTTTAAAAAAGCAAATATTTGTTTGTTCACAAGATAATTTCCAAGGGGGCGACAGAGTGGAGAGATTTTTGAGTTTTTCTGAATTACAGAATTTGGAGATAGATCAATTGCCAATAATTTCTAAATTCACAAAATACGCTATACCCCAAAAGACAGAGCATGCATTTATGCAAAGAATACTAAATAATTTTGCTGAATTTACCTTTTTTGTTGGAAATAGTTCTCCGGCATACACACTCCCTTTTCTAAATCACTATTCAGTTACTATCTTTGGTAATAGAGGTGTAAATGGTATCGATGGTCTAGTTAGTACTTTTGCTGGGTGTGCTTATAATTTACCTTGCATTGGTATCGTAGGTGATCTCTCTTTTCTTTATGATTTACAAGGATTGTTATTATTGAAATTCGTTAAAAAACCATGGATCTTATTTATTATAAATAATGGTGGAGGTTTGATCTTTGATTACTTTAATATTTCAAAAAAAATGAATTTAAAAGCGAGACAAGTTTTGGTTTCACCTTACTCGGCAGATTTATCAAAAATTGTAAAAGGTTTTGGATTAAGCTTTGCTCAGGTAGATTCTGAGAGAAAGTTGGATAAAATTAGGCCCTTCACTGTTGTAGAGATAATTCCTGATGTGAAAATCACTCAGAGATTTTGGCGTGAGCTGGATTGTAGATAAAATCCTTAACCTTTAATCCTAATGTTGCCATGCTAAACAATCCACTTGGAATTAGAACAACATAATTCATAAGATGTGAAAGTATCCCAATCGCAACAAAGAGCTCTGTATCGTAGCCTTTAATGTGAGCAAATAGAGCAAAAGATGCCTGGTATGGTCCCACAAAACCAGGTGAGCTTGGAATTGATATAAATAGGCTATTTAGAACGGTAAGCAGTATTACCTCATCAAAGGTTAAGTTTACAAGCATTGCTTTAGCAGTAAGAAAATGAAAACAAGCAGTTATAAGCCAAATTGCCAGTGATATTATAAGTGTTAATGGATAATTTATTTCAGAGGCTTTTTTTAACTGAAAAAGTATTTGGGCAATTTTTTTTGGTAATTGTATCGATAACAGAATTTTCATAATTTTTCCAGAGCGTAAAAATTGCAAAAATAGAACACCAAAGATGATCACTAGGAAAAAGAATACTAACTGAGGATTATGTGAACCTATATGTGTGCTTAAAGTGTTTGCTGAAAAAGTAAAAAAAACCAAAACAATTAATAAATCAAACATTCTCTCAATAAAAACCGCGAAAATTGATTTGGTTACTGAATTCTTTTCAATATGTAAAGCTCCAATTTTGGCTATTTCACCTATCCTGAAGGGAAGAATCGCATTTAAAAAATTTGACGCAAAAATAACTTTATAAGAATGAGTTCTGCTACTTAGTTTAGCTATTATTTTAAGTCTTTCCCCTCTTACTAAAAAATGAGTAACAAGCGCAAGAGCTGAGAGAAAAGTCCAGAAAAGATTGGCTGATTTTAAGTGAGTGATTATTTTTTGAGTATCTAAAAAATAGAAACCTATAAGAATAAAAACAGCAAGGATAATAAAACTCCAGATAACTTTCATTTCAGAATTTTAGTGATTTTTGTATCATACTCCTAGTCTTAATGGAATTTAAAAAGCCTATTGAAACTCAAATAATAAAGGATTTTTCATCAGTCATAGTAAAAAGAATCTACGAAAGTACTTATAGTGAGAAGCAATTACAGGCTAGTAAAGGCGTTATCATAGAGGTTGCAAACGATGGAGTATATTGTTGTTTGTCTGATCAAACTAATGAGTTGATTGAATCTATTTTTTTATCGATATTTACAAGAGATAAAAGAAAATTCAACGATGTTTACTACTCAGGTAATCTGTCTGATATAGCACTGTTTAAGGATTTTAAGAACCTATATTCACCGTTTGGCGAGAGAATAAAAATTTTATTTGGAGCTTCTAAATTAAAAATATTAGCCAGGATCTCTGATTTAGCTGAATTGAGATTTTTGTACGAGGATAATGATATAGAGGTTTTTTTTGATTCAATTACGTTAATTAAACAGTTTCGTAGAGGTGAGATTAGATATTACATAACAGATTCGTTAAATCCGTCTTTGAGTAGATTATTATCAAAGGGTACTCTAATTCATGTTGAAATTGACGAACTCGGTTGGATCTTCAAGTTAATTCAGGATAGTGGTATACCGGTTGACTATTTAGGAGAAAAGCCAAGTCTTAGGTTGATAAGGCCAGGTTGTGTTCTTGAGTTTACTAACCTTAAAGTTGAAAAAAATTTTATATCTCTTAGTGGACTCTTGAGATTTTTGTATCCCAAAAGCTCCCGCAAGGTAATTTATTTGAAAAACTTTGAAATAGAATCAAAAGTTAAATTCTTTTTGATTGAAGGTGGATTTGAGTGCTTGGATGATGGCGTATTTGCAGTTAATGATGTAGCTTATAAAGTTTTGGTAAATCCTAATCAATTTATAAATCAGCTTTCTGTACCAGGTATATCATTAAATCTTAAATTTGATGAAAAAGTTCTTTCTTCATTGAAGTTTAAAAACATAACTTTCAAATGTAATTTCATTATGCCAGATCGTATAGTTGTAGAAACAAATTTAAGTAAAGATGAGTTTAAATTTTTAAATGAGGCATTGGTTGATGAAAGTTTGATGGCACGATCTTGGTTAAGTTTAAATGAAAGAATTCTCAACCTTCCCTTTAAATCCCTTGAGATGTTTAAGCTTTTTTTAGAGTATTACAATGGAAGGCCAAAATACGATGATTCCAGCTTTGTTTTTGATAACCTTAATGATATTCTCACTTTTAGTTTTTACTCTTTTTGTGAAGGCAACTCTGCGTTTAAGCTGTCAGGCTTTGAAAGAGTAAAAAAAGCAATAAAAGCGATAACCAGCTTGGAGGATATTGATCTTAAAGCATATCCGTTTTTGAGAGATTACCAAATCAAGGGTGTATCATGGCTTATCCACTTATACAAACATAAACTCGGTGGTTTACTAGCGGATGAAATGGGCTTAGGTAAAACAGTACAAGCATTAGTCGCGCTTGATTGGCTATTTAATCAAGGTTTGGCTAAGAAGGCTTTAATAGTTTGCCCAACATCCGTTGTGAGAAATTGGGAAAGGGAGGCAAAAAAATTTACACCCTCACTTGATGTTTATGTTTTTTACGGCCCCAGAAGAAAAGATGATTTAGATAAGCTGCGAGGCTCTCAATTAATTTTGACAACTTATTCGATTTTGCGATTCGATGAAATTCTATTCTCAGATTTCGAATTTTCGATAATTATTATTGATGAGGCTCAGCTGATTAAAAATGTTGATTCTGTAACAACTAGAATAGTTAAAAGCTTAAAGGGTGATGTAAAATTTGCACTCTCTGGCACGCCAATTGAAAATAGACCTTTAGAGCTTTGGTCTATTTTTGATTTTATTCTGGAGAGAGGTTTAGGCTCAAAATATTTCTTTAAAACTGCTATAGAGAGGAAAATTGACTCAGATGGAGCTTTAAGGCTTGCAAAATCCATTGAGCCTTTTATTTTAAGGAGATTAAAACGAGACACTTTACACTCTTTACCACCTAAAGTTGAAACAGTTGAGGTGTGTGAGATGACGACTGGACAAAGAGAGCTATATGAAACGTATGAAGCGAACGCTCGCAGATTAGTTCAATCTTTTAGTCCAAGTTCTAGAGTTGGTTTTGCTCATATTTTTACTGCACTAACTAGATTAAGGCAAATTTGTAATCACCCCGCATCTTTACCGGATGGTGAAGGTTTAGAGGCTCTCGGTTCTGGTAAGCTTTCTAGACTTCTGGAAATGGTTGATCAACTTATCGCTAATGGCAGAAAGGTTGTGATTTTTTGCCAGTTTTTGGAGATGATTCGGATAATCAGGGATGTTTTAGTGGCTAATTCGATTAAAGTTTTTGTTTTTACAGGTGCAACAAAGGATAGGTTAGGCTTGATTGATGAGTTTAACTCAAGTAACGATCCCTGCTGTTTGGTTATGAGTTTAAAAGCTGGGGGACTGGGGATTAATCTAACTGGAGCTTCTGATGTAATTTTGTATGATCCGTGGTGGAATCCTCAGGTTGAGAATCAAGCAATTGATAGGCTTCATAGAATAGGCCAGGAAAAGGTTGTTTTTGTGTACAGGCTTGTAACAAACGACACAATCGAAGCTAGAATGGAATTAATTAAGGAAAGGAAGCTAGAGATTTTTGAAACGGTATTAACTGGGAAAAGGGGCCTTTTGAATCTCTCTGTGCTTAAAAATCTTTTAGAGTAAAATCAGTTTAAGTTTTTTTTTAGTTTGCCGAGTAAAATAATTAATGAGTGTAACTCTTAAGTACGCTGAGGCAGATATTTATTCGAGTGATAGGTTAACTCTTCTACTACAAGTTTATGAAGGGACAATAAACTTTATGCAGCTGGCAATAATAGCGCTAGAGAGAAATGATATTAAAGAATTTTGCACTAATATTCTCAAAGCCCAAGATTGCGTTTTGGATTTGATTGAGTGTTTGGATTTTAAGGTTTCTGAGGATATATGCTCAAAGTTGTATAAAGTTTACGACGCAGTTTTAAACTTTTTAACTGAGGCTAATTTAAAGAGGGATCCAAAACCAATAAAGGATTCGATTAATTGCATTCAAAAGTTAGCCTCTGCCTACAAGGATATTCAACAAAAACTTAATAATTCATGCCTTAATCCGAATGAAAAGATTGATTTAGAGTTTAAACTTTTGGTTTAAGATTTAAATTACCTATTATTCCAATAACAGCCCCAACCACGCTTCCGATTATTACAGCTGCAAGCCAAATTAGAGAATAATTAACTACTTGAGTGACTTCAAATGGAACCGGTGTTAGGTAAAGCAAAAGCAAACTCTCTCTTATTCCTACACCATTCCAACTAAGTGGCAAAGAGGAGAGAATGTTGATAAGCGGCATTACAGCGGCCCAATGAAAAGGTGATAACTGAACACCGATGCTTTTAGCATAGATATACAGGGTGAAAAGTTGGAGTAAGTGAAATATTACCGAAATAAAAGTGACTTTGATAAGATTAGGGAGATCTAAGGATGCTGAAAAAGTAAGTAATTCAATAATTTTGCCAAACTTTTCAGTGTGAATTCTTTTAAGTGCAAAACTAAAAAGGATACCAGCTATCCCAGCAAGAACTATCCCCAACTGCAAAACTGCAACCAGTGTATTTTTAAAACTCCAGTCTGGATTATTTAAAACAGCCGTAAAGCCACCAATTGCTGCTAGAACTAAAAAGCCATGAAATCTGTCAAAGAGAACTGAAATTGCCGCATTCTTACTTGATTTTGGATTGATAGTAACAGCTCTTATTATGTCTCCTCCAACGATACCAAGCCCGAAAGAGTTAATGTACATTCCAAGGAAATAGGATTTAGTGCAATCCCATAATGTTTTTCTTTCCCCAAGAGCCGCAAGAATCAGCTTCCATTTTAATGCGCTTACGAGTTGAGATACCAAATATAACCCAGATATTAATACAAAAAGCCAAAAAGGGATTTTCAGGATTTCCTTTAATAATGGGCCCTGATGGGATGCATAGACTATTACACTTGTGAGTAAAACAGCAGCAATAAAAAACCTAAACATTCTAAATTAAAACACTCTTAATGTCTTGTAAGAGTTCTTCTTTGGTTATGTAGCTTGTACCAAACCGTTGAACTACTCGAGCTCCTGCTCTATTAGCAAGAGTTGCTGCAACGTCTACCTGTTTTAGAACCGTAAAAATAAGGGAGAAAACAACTAGAAAAGTATCCCCAGCTCCTGAAACGTCGCTAATTTCAACTACTTGGGCATCGTAAATTCGTCCAGAGTTCTCATAGTTTATATAGCACCCACGCTCACCTAAAGTAACAATGACTATTTCGGTGCTCAAGTTTTGCTTTACCATTTCAGCTAACCTATCAAGCTGAGATCTGCTTTGCACTTCCTCTCCCAATATTGACGACGCATCGACTTGGTTTACTTTAAATGCAGAGCAGCTTTTTATAAATTTAAAATTACCAGATCTTGTGTCTAGAAATAATGGTCGGCTATTGATGTTTATGTATCCTGATTTTGAAAGCTCATCGAGATAAGAAAAGATTTTAGCTGAAAAAAAAGAAGTTGCATGATCAGACGCTAAAATGCAATCTGACCAAAGTATGCCTTCTTTTATTTTTTCTTCAAGTTCAATCTGCTCTTGATTCTGCAGCTTCCACAACTGCTCAACATCAACACGAAATACTTGTTGTTTTTTTGATACAAATCTTTCCTTTAAAGTTGTTTTGACCTGCTTTGAACGAAGACATAATGACGTGTCTATACCTTTCGAGTTCAAAAGGTTGAGAAGTCTGTCTCCACTCTCATCCTCTCCTAAAACTGTCACTATCTTAATGTTATTTGCGAGCTGTTTTGCATTTAAGGCCGTGTTACAAGCCCCTCCTAACCTCTCTTCATATGTTTGCACTTCAAAAACTGGTATTGGGGCTTCCCTACTAATTCTACTAATAGAGCCAAAAGTATACTTATCTAAAATACCATCTCCTAAAACTAAAACTTTTAAAGAATCAAGCTGTTCAAGGATTTCATGGGGATTCACTCTCAATCCTTCTTGTAGGTTCAACTTTATGCTAAAATGGCCGAAAATGTCAAGGAATGTTGGCAGAGCTCAGATAGCTCAAAAAATAGCTGATGAATTAGGTCTTCGTAGATCGCAAACCCCTTATAAGCTTGTTATGCTATTAATCCAACACCTTAAAGATTGTATTTTTAATGCTGGAGAGTTATCGATTCATAGATTTGGTGTTTTTTATTTACTAAAAAGAAAATCTCGTATTGGCCGTAATCCCCAAACTGGGGAGAAAATAATACTTCCCGAGCGTATCGTAATCAAATTCAAAGCCTCGCCTCTACTCAAGGATTTTTTCACGTGTGAGAATTCTTAAATTCACTGAGAGAATTGTACTCACACTTATTTTAGCTCTTTTAGTCCTGCTTAAAGCAGGAGAGATTTTTCTCGAGTTTTATCTATTTGATTTGCTTGCTAAGGAAGTAAATGTTCCTACAGGTTGTAAATTAGAGGCAGATGTTTGGGATCTAAGTATTTTTAGGCTCTCTGGAATTGGGGAAAAGGTAAATATTGTTTGTGAGAAAGATAAGGTTGTTACGGTTGAAAAAATTCAAGCTGAATTCTCTCTTAGGGAAATTTTCAAAAAAAAAGTTAATCTTAATTTAATTCTTTTTGATGCTTACTCGGATGGTTTTTGGGAGGATACAGTCTTATATAAGTTTATTGATTACCTTGCTTTAGAGCCTGAGAGAGAACCATTTATTCGGCTAACCCTAAAAAAAATGAGTATCTTTGGAATCAAGTCAGAGGGAGACTTTGAGGGTTTTAAAGTTAAAGCATACGGGAATCTTGAGTACAATCGCACCTGGGATGATACGATTGGCCTAATCGTAGATATCAAAGACGCAGTGATTAACAAGTTTAGAACAAGTAACCTGAATCTTAGATTTAGTATCTCTGATATAGTTCAATTAAAGGAAATCTTAGGAAGTATTGAATCATTTTTGATCTCTGGTAGTGGTTTTTTTAACTCAACCAAATCTTTAAATTTAGCTATGGTAAATGAATTAAATAATCTCTTGATCACTTGGGAAAAAGATGAGAAGAGTCGTTTAAGAATCAGTGCTGAAGGTGAGGAATTTGAATTAAGTGGAATTCAAATTAAAGACTACAGCTCGAAGGTGGCTCTTCAAGATCTATCGCTTTTTGATGGCGAACTTGATGATTTAGAGAGTGGAGTACCTTTTTTTTACAATTTGATGTTAAGCTCAGATATAGATTTTTACGCTAAGGAAATTAAATTTTTAGATATTTCTTTCTACGACTTAAAATTTGAGCTTCATGAAAAAAAAGCTTTTTTTGAAGCTAATAACATTGATTTTTCTGGCTACAATATTGGCTGTGTTAGATTTGAGGTGGAGCAAGATAAAAACGTACTGGTTTTTTCTGTGTTCGAGCCTTTTGAGGCTGTAATTCGATTGTTTGTTCCTGATAGGAGCTTTTTTATCGAAAAGATTCGTTATGATTTCTTTGAAGCATATGAAACATCAGGAAAAATTAAAGTTAACTCAATTTTAGGTAAAACTCGTTTCTTTAACAGCGTTTACGAATTTAGCATATCCAAGCCTTTATTTTACTTAAAAGAGCTTCAAGGGAAAGTTTTAGTTGAATATAACAATGCACTTAATATTAGTTTGAAAGATTACGAGTTTGATATAAATTGCGCAAGGTTGAGTGTTCATGCCTCATTAAAAAGTGGTTTTCTTGATATACAAAATTTAAAAGTACAAACCAACTGCTATGGATTTTCGGGCTGGTTTTTATTAGAGGGGATAAAGACTTCGGCTAACCGCATTAATGTAAACTCTAATATAAAGTCCTCTATGGGGGATATAAGCTTGCTTGTTCATGGAAATTTTGAAAATTTAAGTTTTAAACTATTTGGCGATATTAATTTTACTCCGGTTAATTTTACTGATTTTCATTATTCCGCTCCATCAAAATTAGAATTGAGCGGTAGTTTAAATAGATTCAAACTTAGGAAACTTGATGGAAGAATTGATATCACAGACGGAACAATAATACATACCTCAAACCTTATAAGTGTAAAGAGAATTAACGCAGAGGCGGACTTCGATTCTCAGGGTTTTTATTTAAGAAAATTCACTGGGCAAGTTAATGACGGAGAATTTAGCTTACATGGAATGTTTAGATCTTCTAATGACAAGTTTTTAAAAGGGGAATTCAAGGATGTAAAACTTCGATACCTGGATAACTTAGACGCGTTATTTAGTGGAGATTTTGATTATAAAGATACTCTTAAGGTCAATTTATTGGCTACAAAACTCGATTTAAAAGTGCCTGAAACCTCACTAATTTTTTCTCTGTTTGAGAGAACGAAATCTCAGCGTTTTGATGATTTCCTCCAAATTTTAAAAACCATAGATGTTGATCTTGGATTTCAATCTATAGGTGGTGTCAATCTTGAAATACCGGGGTTATCTACACGACTATTAGGTTTCATACGGTTAAAAAATACTAACGGTCAAATTAGCAGCGAAGGAAGCTTAAGCCTTGTAGGAGGATTCATTAGTATATCTGCAAATCTATTTGAAATCAGGCGTGGGCGAGTGTACTTTAACTCCTCATTAATTCCTCAGGTAGATATAACAGCATCACGGATTTTCTATTATTCTAGACTGTTTCCTGTAGAAATATTCATTAATTTAAAAGGAGATGCTTTTGAACCAAGAGCAAATCTTTTTTCCTCATCTGAGCTTACTCAGGATGAAATTCAAAAAATTATTTTTACACGTGATCCTGCTTTTTATAACTTCTCCCCAAAAGGAGTAACACTTCTACAAGAATCGGATATACCTCTCAAGGTTTTACCTGATTTTTTAGTTAAGAATTTTCTTCCCGGCACAATATCTTTAGATTTTATACCTCAAGAGGGAGATCAAACCGTTTATAGCTTACAGTTCGGTAAACAGATGACAGAGAGAATAAAACTTCTGGCTGAGACAACTTTTTATGAGAATTACTCAACGAATAAAATTCGCTTAAAATTCTCACCACTTGAGAGATTTACTTTATTAGGGGAGGTCTCTAATAACCCACTTCTTGCTCAAACTGGATTTAGTGGGGATGTGTTGTACTCAGCTATTGATTCAAGTTTAGATTCAATTTTTAGCTTTAAAGGGAATAAACATTTTAGTGCTTCAGCTCTAAGAGCTTACATTCCTAAAGTTTCTATTTTAAACATCTCCCTTCTTTCAACGCTAACTAAGATGCTTGAGTTTTATTATAAAAACTCTGGATTCCTACATGCTCGGGTTGAGGCGTTATGTTTAAAGAAAATAGATGATTTTTGTATGAAGGTGCAGTTTCAAATATTTGAGGGTCCCAGGTATGTATTAAGAAGAGTCTATTCAAATATTGAAGGGCCTAAGTTTGAGTCTTTGCCTGCAACGGATGAGAACATAGGCTCCATTCTATCTAAGCTAAAAAGAAGTCAGATTAGGGAAGGATTCTTTATAGGAGATTTGAGTGTGAGAAAAAATTGCCACGATATCAATTCCACTCTGGTTGAATGTGACTTAATCATCCATGTTGGAGTGAGAAGAAATATAAAAATAGTTAGCAAAAATTCTAGTGATATAGAGTTCTTTATCTCTTTATTTGAGAATATAGATGATCCTTTAAATCTAAGTGAGAGTTTTTATCTGAATTTCTCAAGAAATATTAGTTTAAAAACTGGCCGTCTCATTAAGGTTAGAATTGTAGATCAAGGGTCAATAACTTTTTTTGAAATACAAAGCTCTCCGTTACAAATTGATGTGGATGTTGATGGTGTTGTGAGAGAATCTTTTCAATCAAAAGCTTTGTCAGAGGTTTTATCAAGTCTTACTGAAATCTTGAGGGATAAGAATTTAGTTTTACAAAAGTACCAAATAAATTGGAGTGAATCGGGAGAGGTAAAACTAATAGCTAGCGCGTCGAGTTTAAATCAGAGTGTTGAAGCAGATTCAAATTCTTTATCTGGAAGTGATACTGTGGTTGCTAATCAAGATTTAAGGGATACCAAATTCGAAAAAGAGTATGAGGTAGATTTAGATAAAAATTTTGAAGTAAACTTAAATTCCGATAAAAATCAGCCCAAAATTTTTGGCCGTAGTAAGCAGATATCTGATATTACAATATTTAATTTTGATGGCAAGGTGCCAAGGTACATCCGAAAATTAGCTAGAAGTTTTATTGGCAAAACTGCTGATGATCAAACTATATCAGAGTTAATAAACAGTATTGAAAAACTTAAGGTTTTTAAAATTGTTGATTATTCCTTAGATAAGGAGGAGGGAAGTCTAAAATTGTATTTAAGGAGAATGCCTTATCGAAGTTTAAATTTAGGAGGTGGTTATCATTCAGAGCTTGGTTGGCATTTATTTGCAATAGGATCAGATCAATCCCTTTTTGTATCAGGTCAACAACTTTATGGAAAGATGGATATTTATCTAAAAGAAGATTTCTCGGAATTGAACCTTGGGGCTGTTAGCATATCTTACCGTGATCCTTTAATAAATTTTGAGAGGTATACATTTGAGTCAGATCTGGGTTTTCAAAGAACTAAACAGTCTGAATTACCGTTCAGCCTGGAAAGATCGAAGATGAGTCTAAACCTTAACTGGCTTGGTCCTGTTTACTTAAAATCAAAGTTTGGCGTAGTCTCTGACTCTGTTTTTGATGTCAAGCCTGATATAACCAGTGGGACTAATGATGTAAGTTTAGTATTTTTGGGACTCGAGGGAAGAATTACAGAGTTAGACAATTTTGTATTACCAAGGAGTGGCTATAATTTATTCGGGGAGATAAAGTTTGGATTTCTTGATTTTAATCATTTTGAGTTTAAGCTTGGCAACTCATACCATTTTAGTTTTCTAGATGATTTTTCAATATATTTAAGTGGTAAGTTAAGTCAAATAGTAAGTGATGAGGTTGTGCCGATCTCTTACAGATATTTTTCTGGGGGTAGAGATACTATCAGAGGTTATAAGCTCTTTAAACTTGGCAAAAAGGGCGCGGAGGGGAATCCTGTGGGTGGAAAACGATTAGTTCTGACAAGATCTGAGTTAAGCTTGACAAAATTTGAGCCTATTATTGGTAGCTTATTTCTTGACGCAGGATTTCTCGATAATAAAACTAGGGAATCGACTGGGGTCGGCATTGGTTTTGGTTTAAGGTATGCGACCCCTGTTGGGCCTGTTGGAGTGGAGTTTGCTCGAGGAATTTATGATAATTCTGCTTCTCGAGATTTTGCTTTTTACCTGTCTGTTGGAGTGAATTTTTAGATGTTGTACTTTGGTATTTTAGTTCTAGCACTGTTTATTTTTTTTGTTTGGTATTTTTATTTAAAGCCAAACGAATTAAAACCGCAACAGAACTTTGAGCAAGAGATAATAAAAAACCAAGAAGTATTTAAGGATTTAAAGGTGCGGCATGTATTTACCCATATTTCAAAGGTTGAGTATGTAGATTTGAATTGGGAGTTTGAAAGAATTTTAAAAGTTGTTTTAGAGAGCAAATATAGTCGTTTCCCTGTTATTTCTGAATCAATAGATAGTCCTGAAGGTACTTTACTTGCTAAAGATTTTTTAAAAGCGGTTATTCAGGGTCAAGAGTTCTCTATAAAAGATCTTTGCATCCGCCCTGTTTTTATTCATCTGGATCAAACTCTTTCGAAAGCTTTAAAGAAAATGCTTAGAACACGAACACACCTTTTTTTTGTTATAGATGATTACGGGTGTGTTGATGGAATAATTACTTTAGAAGATGTTTTGGAGAAGCTTGTTGGAGAGATTTACGATGAATCAGACAAGCAGGAGATAAGCATAGTTGAAACACCTGCAGGAGAGATTGTTCTACCGGTGGATACCCCTGTAGGTGATGTTTTTGTTAAGTTGGATTTAGATGTTGGAGAGGACATTGAGCCAGTAACGATTCTAGGTTGGGTTAAAGAGAGGCTTGGTCGCGATTTAAAACCAGGGGAGGCTGTTGAAATTCAGTTAGGTGATGGTGATATTCCTTTTGTGAATCCGCTAAGGTTAAGTATAACTTTATCTGAAAGGCAGGATACGCTTGTCATAAAGAAGGTATAGTTTTTTAAGAGTAACTCCATACACAGCCCAAATAAGTCCCAATATATAATTTTTGTTGCAATCTAAGCTTCCAAGTTTGTACAAAGATGACCCAGCTAAATAACCTCCTAAGCCGAATAATGTTAGTGTAAAAAAAAAGTTTAGGTGAGGTAGTTTTGAATCCCTATAAAAAGAAAGAAAAATCATCCACATTCCAACTATCCAACTTGGTGGAAGGTTTGTTACACCAACATACTTACACCCAAAGACAGAGATTAATAATGTATCAGCAAACGCAAAAATAAATGCCAAAATAATATTCGTGAGTATTTTTGAGCGATGGTAGAAACCACAGAAAAGAAGGGAAATTATTAGGGAGATAAAATCTGATTTTGTACCGTAAGTGGCAAGTATCAACCATACGAGTTGAAAAATTATTAGGTAAATTATAACAGAAAGTTTGCTAACCCACTTCACCTCCCATAAAATACTTTTCAATGTTTGAAATAACAATTTTAAGTTTAACTTTAATAATCATTACTGTTTTTGGTCTACTTGTTGTAGCCTTTAAAAGAGGTGAGATATTTGATTTAGGTTGGGCATTAGCGATTCTGGTTTCCTACTACTCTGCTTTTTTGGCAACTAAATCCAACTACCTTGGCCTTACTTTGATTTTAATACTAGTTTGGGCTGTTAAACTTTTAACAGTTATTTTTTTTAGAATATTTCATTTTGAGCAAGATTTTCGGTACAAGGATATTAAAAATCATATACTAGCTGGATTATTTCAGTGGGTATCTGCAGTAATTTTTGCCTTACCTGTTTTATTAGATACACGTAATCCAGGAGTTTTCAGGGCTGTTTTTTGGATTTCATACACTGTAGCGGCTATAGCCCTTGTTTTAAACTCAATCTCAGATTTCCAATTACTTTCTCACCGCTTAAAAGGTAATAAAACCTTTTTAGCCAGTGGGATGTGGAGGTTATGTAGGTACCCGAATTATTTTTTTGAGCTTGTATTTTGGTTCTCAATAAGTATCTCGTTAGTAAACTCCAACCAAGAGTTTTTCAGTTTGCTTTTACCAATATACCTATACTTAATTCTTAGATATTTCTCTGGTATAGCTCCACAGGAAAGAAGAAGGTTAGAAAAGTACGGAGAGGAATACAAATTATACTGTAACGAGGTACCTTTATTATTTCCTTTTTTAAGGTTTAAATGATTAAATTGGCTCTAAAACTAGCAGAGGAGGGGCACCTCCCTAGTTTTTTTTTAAATTTTGGTGCCTGGACTTTTACTTTATTAAGATCAATCTCTTGCTTAAAAAATTTCTCATATGAGTATGTACTTAAGTTTTGGAGTGATCTTGCACAAAAACCTTTAGATATCTTTGAGGATGAAGCAAACTTACAACACTATGAATTTGATTCCAGATTTTTTGATTTAGTCTTAGGTAAATGGAAGAAATATAGCTGCTGTTATTTTAAAACGCCTTATGACGATCTATCCTTAGCTGAGGAGCAAATTCTAGACCTATACATTTCACTGGTAGGCGATTTGGGGAACAAAAAGGTTTTAGACCTTGGATGTGGGTGGGGGTCATTAACTGCATACTTACTAAGCAAGTTTCCTGAAATAGATTTAGTCAGTGTTACTAATTCTTTCTCCCAGAAAGAGTTTATTGAGAGTCGGTACGAAAAGGCAAAGGTAATAAAAACACCTTTTAGCAAGCTTGAGTTGAAGGATAAATTTGACATCATTTTTGTAATTGAAATGTTGGAACACATACAAAACTGGCCTGAAGCATTTAAAATAATCCGAGGTTTCTTAAAAGATAACGGAAGATTATTTATCCATTTTTTTGGAAGCAGGTTTAGTCCCTACATTTATGATCAAGCTGGGTCCACAGATTGGATGGCTCAAAATTTTTTTTCTGGTGGATTAATGCCATCTCCTTTTTTCTTAAACTTTCAAGAATATTTCAAGGTAGTTAGAGTGGTTGAATTATCAGGCTTACATTACAAACATACTGCAGCTAAATGGTTGGATAATTTGGAGAAGAATAAGGAGGTTATTTTAAACCATTTTCAACAGAGAGGGCTCTCTTTAAGAGATTCGGAGATTACATTAAATAGGTGGAGGATGTTTTTTATTGGCTGTAAACAATTTTTCGGTTTCTTATCTGGGAGGTTTTTTAAAGTATACCTAGCTCTTCTTGAAGCTAAATGAGAGTTGGCATTATTGGTTCTGGTGCGGCTGGGTTATACTGCGCGTATCTTTTAAACAAACAGGGTGTACCATGCACATTAATTGAAAAGCAAAACAGAGTTGGGGGAAATATTTACCCGATAAGAGTGGGTAATAGTTGGATAGATTTGGGATTTCAGGTCTTTAATAAAGATTTTTACCCCCTTGTGCTTAAACTATTTAATGAGCTGGGGTTAGATTTTCAAAAAACGGATATGAGTTTTGGTTTTGATATTAGGAAAAACGGAGAAAGGTTTTGTTGGGGTTCCAGTTATAATCATTTTTTTCAAGCACTAAAAAAGAATGGAGCTCGAAGATCACTTACTTTTTACCTGGAGTTAATATTTTTTTTGATTAAATCAAAGTTTACTGAGGATACACCAAGGATTTCAGGAAGAGTCTTTGATTATTTTATATCCCCGCTTGCAAAAACACTCTGGTCGTTACAAAACTCGAATATCGGGGACACAGAGCTTGATTTTGTTTTTTCTTTCCTTCGAAACCATAAAATGTTGAATTTGATAGAGGGTGCAGATTGGTATACCTTAAGCGGCTCCTCTAAAGTTTATTTAGATAGGTTATTAAAAACGCTTGCAAAAACTGAGGTTGTTTTAGAATGTGAAGTTAAAAAAATTAGGGTAACCGAGAGAGGTATAAAAATATACTCGAATCAACACGAGTTTGAGTTTGACAGAGTTATTATGTGTCTTGATGCAGATATTCTTTTTGAGATTTTAAAAGAATCTGGTATTTTTAAGGAGCTTCCGAAAAAACCCACATATTCTGATACAAGCTTAGTAGTTCATACCTCTTCTGAGTTTTTACCTCCGATCTCAGGCGCTTGGAATATGATTATACAAGAGAATTGTAGTTATATAACATATGATTTAAAGAAGCTGCAGGGATTTGATTTGCTTGTTACACTAAACTATCCTGATAAGATTCATTCAGAGGCATTTAGATGTAATCTTCGCCATCCAATTATAAATCAGGACTTATTTTTATGGAGAGACTTTCTAGATGCTAATCAAGGGGTTAATAATCTTTTTTATGCTGGTGCGTATTTTGGTAACTGTTTTCATGAGGATGCGTTTAGATCAGCATTAAAGGTTGTAAATAGACTAATGTGCTCAGTGTAGATTCTGTTTGGCTTGTTAAAGGAGTAACAACTCATGCTAGGTTCAAGCCAAAAGAGAACAAGTTTTGTTATCGTCATGATGGGCTTCTTTTCAACATACTCTCGGACAAGAATTGGTCACTTTTGAATAAAATCTCTAATTTATTGCCAATAAAGATAAAGAACTCAGATTATCTTTTTGGAAAAAATGAAGAGATCATACACCAGCTTCGAAGATTTCTAACTCAAGCTAATTACGATTCTGATTTTACAACTTGTTTCTTGTTTACAGTTCCAAGGTTCTTTAATTTTGCGTTTAACCCTGTTAATTTTTACTGGGGTTTTAATGATAAAAAGCTTGTTTTTTTTATTGCAGAAGTTAATAACACGTATGAAGAAAGGTATGTGTATTTTAGTAGTGAGGCTAGATATTTTACCTGGGTAAAAAGTTTTTTTGTAAGTCCATTTTTTCCTGCAAAAGGGGAGTATAAAGTTTTCCAAAAAATAGACTCAAACTTTGTTTATGTAGCTTTTAACTACTATTTTGAGCAGAGCAGGGTTTTTTTTGCAGATTTTAAAGGTTATTTAGAGGAATTAAAATCGCCTTTAAAAGTAGGAGTTTTTATAGCCAAAAATCCGCTCTCCTTTGGGTTTACTCTTTTAAAGATATATCTTCAAGGGTTAAAATTGTGGAGCTTGAAAATGTTAAAAGTGCAGCCGAAACCTCAACCGAGGGGAATTGTTTATTCAAGGCCGTATGCTTGGTTAGATGGTTGGTGTTTTAATAGAGCTCTTGAGGCGTTAAACAAAGCTAAGAAGGGGATCCTAAAGATGCGTGTGGCGAATGAAGTGTACACTTTCGGTAACAAAGAGGAAGGGTATGAAGCTGAGTTGAATGTTAACGATTACAGTTTTTTTAGAAAACTAGTTTTTGGTGGCAGTGTTGGATTTGGTGATAGCTACGTCGATGGATTCTGGAGTTCAGATGACCCGGCTAAGGTAGTTGCTTTCCTGCTGAACAACTGGGATTTTTTTGGATCTCACGGAGGTTATTTTTTTAGGCTAGTAAATTTTCTCTTACATCTAAAAAATTCAAACTTTATAACGGTATCCAAAAAAAACATCTCTTTCCATTACGACAAACCGGTTGAGTTCTTTAGTTTATTTTTAGATCCAACATTAACCTACTCTTGTGCTTTTTTCGAGAACACTCATGATTTAGAGCAGGCCCAGTTAAAAAAAATTGATTCAATCATAGAGGAGATAGAGTTAAAAAGCTCTGATGTTATACTTGAGATTGGAAGTGGGTTTGGCTCTTTTGCTTTAAGAGCTGTTAAGAAAACTGGATGTAAGGTTGTTACTATTACTCTTTCAAAGGTTCAGTATGAGTACTTACAGAGGGTAATAAACGAACAGGGTTTAAATGATTATGTGACAGTTCTTTTAACCGATTACAGAAATATCGAGGGAAGGTTTGACAAGGTTGTTTCAGTTGAAATGATAGAGGCAGTTGGTGATATGTTTTTATCAACTTACTTTAAAAAAATTGATTCGGTATTGAAGCCAGGTGGTGTAGTTTCTATCCAGGCTATTGTGTATCCAGATTATGATTATAAAAGTTACTTAAAAAGGGCAGATTGGATTCAGCTTAGAGTTTTTCCTGGGTCTTTCTTACCAAGTCTTTTAGCAATTCATAAAGCTATTGAGGGAACGAGGCTTTGTTTAGATTTTTGTTACAATAGAGCACAAGATTATGCGAAAACTTTGAGACTCTGGAGAAGTAATTTATATGAGAACAGAGAACAAGTTTTACAGTTTTTTACAGAGAGGGAGTTTCGGTGTTGGGAGTTCTATCTAGCCTCCTGTGAGGCTGAGTTTGCAACATCTTGGTTAAGGCTTTTACGTATGAGGTTTAGTAGACCAAATGAGCGAGTTTTTAAGATGTAATCTCCAAAGTGGTTAGATTATTGATTTTTGTTTTCTCCCTTCTAAATGAGTGCCAAGCATGGTTGCAAATTGTGCAAATACTTATTTCCAAGGTTGGAATTTTGAGTTGTGAAAGCGCAGTTCTCTGAAGATTAAAAAAAATCTTTCCCTCCTTTTGGCTAAAAAACTTGGATTCAAAATTTTCTAGGAAATCCTCTTGAACTTCATAACAGCAAACTCTTGCAGACGGTCCTATTACAGCAAATTGGGGTTTTTTTAATAGACGCAAGGCTTCAAGAATGATCCCAGATTTTAATCCTCTCCAACCAACATGTAATAGACAAGCTTGAAAATTGTCAAAAATTGCTATGGGCATGCAATCTGCGCTCCAAACCCCTGCTTTAAGAATAGAAGCACCAATTAAGAATCCATCTCCCTCCGTTTCATTAGGTCCAGTAGCAATGTAATTTGAGTGTTTTTGATTTAAAGTGTAAACAGTTGAATTAGTAGCTTTTTTGTTAAAAAATTTAAGGGCAAAATTTTTAACAAAAACCTCAAAACCGTGGTCAGTCCGTTTAAAACTAAACAATCTCGCCTCTAAGGGTATTTGAGTTGATCTCAGTTATTTTTACATTAACAAAACCATCAATATCAGGTTTTCTGTTTACTACAACATAGACGTTATGCTCTGATCGTCCTTGTAAATCTAAATCAGGTGTTTTGGCTGCAGGCCCCTCAATAAGCACCTCAACAGTTTTTCCAAGAAATCTTTGTAATCTTTTTCTTGTTAATTCTTTTTGAAGCTCTTGAAGTTCTTGAAGTCTTTGAAGAGCAATGTTTTTTGGTACTTGGTTTGGCATTCCTGCAGCTTTAGTTCCAGGTCTTGGTGAAAAAACAAAGGAGAAGCTACTATCAAACTCAACCTGTTTCATTACATTTAAAGTTTGGTTGAAATCCTCATCTGTTTCCCCAGGGAAACCTACTATTATATCCGTAGAGATAGAAAGGTCTGGTATCTTTTCTTTTGCCTCGGCCACAATATCAAGGTATCTCCAGATTTTATAGTTTCTGTTCATAAGTTTTAGAATTCTATCACTTCCAGACTGAAGAGGAAGATGCATGTGCTTACCAAGCTGAGGGTGTTCAGCTATAAAATCTAACAACTCGGAGCTCATTTCTTGGGGATGAGGGCTTGTAAACCTAACCCGCACTCTTGGATCAAGTTTAATAACCTCTTGAAGCAGGTGAACAAATCTTTTTTTTGGTTTTAAGTCTTTGCCCCAACTGTTTACTGTTTGACCAAGTAGGGTTATCTCTTTTACCCCCTGAAGTAAAAGAATTTTGCACTCCCTAAGGATTTCCTCAAGGGGTCTTGATACTTCAGGTCCTCTTGTTTTAGGAACTATGCAAAATGAGCAGTTTTTATCACAACCTCGGGAAATGCTTACAAAAGCAGTTACGCTTGAGTTGTTATATCCAAGTGGTAAACTTTCCCATTCATCCCGATAGTCAACTGCAACCTGTTTTCCTCTTCCTTGTTCTACGTTTTTAATAAGAGAGGGGATAAGGCTAAGGTTATGAGTTCCTACAACAAAATCAACAAGCTCTGCTTTTTGAATTATTCTTTCACCCTCTTGTTGAGCAACACATCCTCCAACACCAATCTTAAGATTAGGTTTTTGAGATTTTAGTTTACTTAAAGCACCAATAGCTGAGTAAAGTTTCTGCTCAGCTTTATCTCTAACTGAGCAAGTGTTTATAAAAACCAAATCAGCCTCCTCTAGGTTTGAGGTCTCTTCATACTCATTGGATAAAATCTTCAAAACTTTTTTTGTGTCATACTCATTCATCTGACACCCAAAAGTTTTTACAAAAACTTTTCTCACAAAAGTATGTTATACAACTTACAAGAATCAATAAAGATTTTTAATGTTCTATTTAACACAAAAATAATTTCACGCATAACAAATTAAGTTATGAAAAGAGGAGAGAACACAGAGAATGAAGTAACAAATCACGAGTTATCAGAGTTAATGAGGGCTATAATTTTAAGGGCTATTGAGGATTTAAGGCAGGGAGGTGAGATTGCTGAGGATGCCCGGAGGTTTTTTATGGATTACAATCTTGATGATGATCATCCTTTTAGTTTTCGCTCGATTTGTAACTATTTAGGTCTTAATGCAGAATTAACCAGGGATAAAATTTTTGAGACTTTGGAAAATAACTATAGAATAAGCACTCGTAGAAGGCATATTTAAATTATTAACCAGGGTTTAGGCTCTGGGGCACCGAAATTAGGATCTAGGTAAGCTAAAAACCTAGATTTTTTAAGCTCTTCAGGATCGTACAGGCTAGCTATATATGCACTATCAACTGCTGATTTAATTATCCCAACCATA
>CALHSA010000033.1 GCA_938038205.1 uncultured bacterium
AAGACTTGAATCATTTCTGCACGCTGTAAACCCTGATCGTAGTTATACATCAAGGGATAAAATTACAGAAAGATACTCACTTGGTATATTTCCATCAATTACTGACAGGGGTGAAACAAACCTTATTCATGCTATCGCTACCGCAGCTTTATTACTTAAAGAACATTCCGCTCACTCACAGATAATTCTTTTAATCTTTACCGATCTAATAAGCTTTGGAACGTGTGATTATATAGGTAATAACCCAGGAATTCAAAGACTTGAATGGGATCATATTAAGAATTGTGTTAGAAATAGGAGAGACTCATTTAATTACCATGGTGGTAATACTGATTTAGCTGCTAATTATGATCGAAGAGTAGAAGAGCTTCTATTTGATCTTACGGGTTTACCCAAATTTTCCTCAAATTTATCAGACCCTAAGCGAAATAAAAAACACCAGGGTATTCTAGGTTTTCTTGCTGAACAGGGTATAACACCAATAATTTTTGTATTTAATGGAACAGCTGGAGGGGTACCAATTATAAAAAATAACTCTGGATGTTTTTACACAAGAGAAGAAGCAAAAATAAGAGGTTTGCCAACTGCTTTTAGATGGGAACATGATAAGAAATTTAGTAGATCCCTTGGTACAAGTATTTATGCCTCAAAATTAGGTGGTGGTTTTGGAAATGTTTATGGATATATCCTTGGTGAGCTTGAAGATTATTTGAATTCAATAGGGGGTGAGTTAGTTCAGCTTCTTCCAGCTTGTAGGCACGAAGGACTGAATCAAAGCTCTAATACTGGTAATTCAACTAGTATACTTGATAGAATCAATTTTTTCTGTAATAATGCTAGGCCATCGCATGTAAATCCTCGTCCAACACATTTTTCACAGGGAAATAGCTATGGTTTCTGTGGTCATAGTGTTGAGCGTCACGGAGAGAACTTCCCTCATGATGGGTGGAATTACATTCAACATCAGGTCGCTGAGGATAATTTAAATCTAATTCCAACCTGTTTAGCCTTTGATTACCGCTTTACTAGAGCAAATTCTTTTTTTGGCGCTAACCTTATGAATTTTGGTGCAGATCTTAAGTTTCCACCTGATATCAGGCCGGATCTTTCGGGGACTAATAAACTTTATAACTTTAGTGATCAGATGTTCTTTTTTAGACGGGCAGGTTTTATGCTAAGCTGGGTTCCCCATATTCAGATCTCTATAGCAGGAGGGTTAAGGTGTCATCCTCAGCTTAGTTTAGATAGGCAAATAGAGGAGGTGTTAAAAGATATACTAAAAAAGCCAAGAATAGAGATAGTAAGCAATTTTTATGAGTTAGAGAGCGGGGTTATAGAACAAACGGATGTAGGTTAAACTTACTAAAACATAAGAACAGGTTTACTAAAGTGTTTTGATTAAAATTTTTGACTTGATAAGATAAATCATAAGAGAACAATTTTTAAATTATGGCAAAACGACATCTTTTGATTGGAAAAAATAGAGTAAATTTTAAGCTATACATAACCCTTTTTTTACTCTTAGTTGGGTTAGTTTTAGTTGTTAAACTTGCCTCAATAATCAGTCAGAGTAAAATTGAGAATGTTTCATTTGTTGCTGTGCCTGCGCCCAAAACTTTTATTCCTGCTGGCTCTGAGTTAAGCCCTGATAAATTTGAGATTGTTAAGGTTCCTGGTAACCTAGTCAATGAAAATATAGTAACTGATATAAAAACTTTTAATAATGTTCAGGCCAAGTTTGACCTTATGGCTGGGCAGCCTGTTAAGTATTCCTCGTTAATCCCTGTTGTTAAAACATACTCTGCGTTACAAGAGAGGATCCCTGAAGGAATGAGAGCAATGACACTTAGTGTGGATCAGACAACCTCAGTTGAGGGGTGGGCACTCCCTGGATCGCTGGTTGATGTTCTACTTGTAAAAAAGGATGGAAAAACTCAGCTTGTAGCAGAGAAGGTTAAAATACTCTCTTTGGGTGGACAGTTAGAGGGGGATCCATCATCTCCAGGAAAGGCTAAAACAATAACCATTCTGGTGTCTCAAGAACAAGCTTTAGCGATTGCTTCAGCTCAACCTCTAGGTAAGCTTGCCTTTACCCTTAGGGGTTTGGATGATGAGCAGAACTGGCAGGTGACCCATTTTGACCCCGCTAATATTGGAGTAAAGCCTGCACCAACTGCTCGTGTAGAGGGTATGTTAAAGTATAAAGATGAGTCTGGAAGAGATGTTCATTATACGATTTTGGAAGGAAAACTAATCCCGGTTGAGGAGAAAAGGTAATGAAAAGGAGAACTTTCCTTGATGGTGACTCTGATTTACTTCCAATTGAGTTTGAACCCAGCTCAACTAAATCGCCAACCGCAAGGTTGTCAAATGACATAAGATCCCTATCTGAACAGATTCTGTTAAGACACTATGATGAGATACGGAAGGGAGAGCTGACTGAAAGTGAGTTAGTTGAGTTAATTTATGAGTACGCAGAGACCCAGGGTATCATCTTACAGTTAAGTGATGTTGAGATAATTAAAAAAGAAATACTTAAAGAGGAGACCCCTTTTGGGATCCTTGAGCCTTTAATATCAAATCCAGAGGTCTCTGATGTGATTGTTTCAGGATGGGATAAAATTTTTACAATCTCAAACCGTAGGGTTGTTCCATGCAATAACTTACAATTTGAATCTCCTGAGGTATATAAAAATTTTGTAGATAGGTTACTTTTTAAAGCAGGAACGTTTTGTAACACTAAAAAGCCGATAGCAGATGGTGCAATCGGCCATGTAAGAATTAATTGTGTTCATGAATCGATTTGTCAAGATGGCCCTTATCTGACCTTACGAATAAGCCGCTTTTCCTCAGTATCTTTAAAAGATTTAGAAGAGAAAGGATTATCTCAGTCCAGCATTCTTGATTATCTTAGGTGTTTGATTTTAGCCCAGAAGACTATTTTAATAGCTGGGGAGGTAGGCACTGGAAAGACAACACTTGTAAGAGCCTTAGCAAACACTATACCGCACTCAGAGAATATTGTTGTAATTGAGGACACCCCTGAGATAAAGCTTGATCACCCGTACACTAGATACCTGTTAACTCGAGATGCGAATATTGAGAGTATTGGTGAGATTACACAGAGTCATTGCGTTTGGGCGGGTATGAGAATGGGTATGAATCGCATAATACTTGGTGAGATCCGAGATCCTAAAGCTGCTGAAGCATTTATAGATGTTTGTGCTTCTGGCCATGCTGGTTTGTCAACAATTCATGCTAGAAGCTGCCAGGAGGCGTTATCAAGGTTATGCCTTCTACTCTCTAGAGCTCAAAAATTTACAGATGAGGGAGCTCATCTAAGGCATATTGGACTTGCTGTAGGGGCTATTGTTCACCTCAATACCTGTCCGGTAACAAAAAAAAGAAGAGTATTTGAGGTCATTGAAGTTAGCCCAGGGGTTGATCAACCAATAAAGAAAAGGGTAATAGCAAAGTATAACTTTAAATCTAATGGGGATCATTACTGGGAGTTTCACGGTTCTTTAACCCAGTATAAAGAGGAGATACTCGATCTTGGCTTAAATCCTAGTTGGATTAATCAATGATTTTTAAAAGTAGATTATCAGTTTCGAGATTTCTTAATTTAGCAAAAGTTGGAACAAACAGTTTTCTCGAGCTTGATTTTATTGATTTGTTTCCAAATCAATCAACTTTAAGTAAACTCCTGTACTTAGCTAATTTTCACTTAAAAGTTAAACACTTAATTAGCTTGTGCTTAGTTTTTATAATTGGGTTGGCTTTTGTTGATTTTAAATACTGGCCAATATTTATTCTAGCAACCATTCTTGGATGCGTTTTTGTAACCCTTTATTTTGCTAAATTGTCTGTTTCAAACTTTAGAAAACAGTTTCCGTTTTTTTTATTAACATTGAAATCTCTCCTTAAATCAGGTGTTGATTGTGTTCAAGCTGTAAGTGTTGCTCTAGAAAATATTGATAGATCATCTCTTCTTTTTAGGGAGTTTAATAATTTTGTATCCAACATAAAAAAATACGATTTTAAAACAGCTATTTTTTACCTAGGTGATTGTATGAACGTGCAGCTTCGATTCTTTAATTTTCGACTTCAGCTAATAAGCCCTGATAATGGGATAATACTCCTTAAGAATGCTCTGCACATTAGTAGCCAAGAAGGGGCAAGTTTGTCAAATTTTATAGAAAGGGTTGTGAGATACTGTAGGTTATCTGAACAATTCTCCCAGAAGGTAAATAGCGTAACTATAACTCAACAAATATCTGGGGTTGGTATCGCTGTTCTAGCTTTTACTCCCCTATTGTTTAAGTTTTTTAAAAACAGAAGTGAGTTTTACGATTTAGTTTCGGATCCAATAGGCTCAAAACTAATATCTTTCTCTGCACTTCTTATTGTGGCAGGTTTGATATCCCTCTTTATTATTTGTAACAGAAAGATTTAATTATGTTTAATTTAAAGCAGGGAGTTAGCAACTTTAAAACTTTACTGAAAAATGTTGAAAATCCTCCCGATGAATCCAAAAATCCAAAAGAGAAAAAAAACTCTGATCGTATAGGTTGGATCCTTTTAGTTTTAAGCGTTATGTCATTTATGCTTCACAAGATCCTAGGAGTAGTTTTTTTAATTCTGACGTATTTTTATATAAAGTCTAAAACTCATACGCCAAATGCTGGCGTAATTTTGAATGATACTGACGTGTATACAAGCCTACCTTTGGAGCTTGAAAGTTTAATAATGACTATTGAGTCAGGGAATGACATAATTCAAGGTTTAAAAAAAGTTTCAGAGCTTCAATATAATGAAAGCCCGATAAAAGCGATTTTTAGAGATCTTCTAGATAGATTCTCTGGGGGATTAAGTTTCTCTGATGCAGTTGAATCGGTAAAACAAAAGTATCAGAATCAAACAGTTTCACAAGTTTTAAATTATTTAAAAATATCTGTTAAGGAAGGAGGAGAGATAAGAGATCAGTTAAGAGAATTGGCGGACACGATTTTTCAACAGTACGAGTTTTTTATTGATAAAGAAGTGAACAAAATGCCAGCAAAGGCTCTGCTTCCAGTTATGATAATTTTGGTTGGTATGCTTTTAAATTTCCTTGCACAACCAATTACTATTTTATCGAAAGAGTTTACAAAAGTTTTTCAGAGTTTTGGAACCTCATTAGGTGATTTATAGAAGAAGTACCTTAAAATTTTTTGAAAAAAAGTTTGGAATTATCTTTGGAAAGCCAGATTTAATGATTTTTGAACAAGCATCCGAGAAGCTTAGTATTAGTTTACTATCTTTAGTGCATGATTGTGCTAGATGGCTTAATGTTAATTTTGTAACTAGGTTACCCGACGAGTTTGAACTTGATTTGGAACATGGAGTAAGGATCCAATCTAATTATTGCTTACAAGGATTTTTAGGAACGCAGTATGTAACTTTTGGAGTTTGCCCATCGAAATTAAGAGTTGATTCTTTTATTCTTGCTCCTGGATCTGCCTTGATTGGTTACCTTAGTAAAAAAATGATATTGAAATGGGATTCTTGAGTATTATTTTGATAATTGTACTTAGCTTGGCCCTGATTTTACTAGTTCGAGATATGTCTAAAATCAAGCAGGTCTTATCTAAAGGTAATGGTAGTATACCGCTTACCCCTCTTGGTAAGGATTTATACCAAATGATACAAGCATCACTAATCATGCCAAGTTTACTAGGTGGGGCTAATTTCAATACTGAAGAGTCTGTAGCAGTGTCTAAAATGGTGCTTGATGAGCTAGTGGTGGAATTGAAGCAAGAGCTTGGATATGAATGTTTAATGTCCAGTGCTGATGATTTTAGTTCAACAGATTCTAAGCTAACCTCTGCCTACTTATCATTTGTGGAGTTTTTAAACCTTTCATCTGACTCCCTTAAATGGCCAATCAATACTGAGAGTAATTCAGTTGCTGCTTTTGGTATTCTCGCTAGCCTCGGATTTAATTTTGTATACATTGATAAACTGAAAAAAGTAATTAATGGTTTCGTTGTTATTGCTTCCCCAAAACCAATAGAGGTGTCCAAAGTTAAAAACTTTCTTGGCTCAATTCAGAATGAAATCCCGCTTCGTCAGAAATTGCACGACTTACAGGTTGAATTGGAGAGCCTATCCCAGAGAAGCTCTTTTTTACAGCGAAAAATAGCTTCACTTGCTCATGATGCAAAAAGCCCAGTTCAGGCATTAAACCTAATCCTTAGTCAGGTTTCTGACCAACAGTCTAAGGAACTATTAGACCTTGGAAAAGTTAGTCTGAGTTTCTTGAATGATCTATTGGCTGAGTTTAACTCTACAAGTGAAGGTTCGAAAGAAACTATAAATTTTTACGAGATGATAAAAGATATAAAAGCGCTTTTAACACCAGTTCTTCACTTTAAAAGTAAAGAATTGAATATAGAGGTTGATCCAAATTTTAGGATCACGGGATACCCTAATGAAATAAGAAGAATACTATTGAATCTTCTATCAAACAGTATAAAACACGGGCAAGGAGAGATTAAGTTATATCAAGTAGGTAGCTCTATTTTTATTGAGGATTATCAATCTAATATTGATGATGAACTTTTTTCTTACTTAAATAAAGAGAAGCTTTTAGAGCTTTACTCGAAAGGAGAGAAACTTCCATCGGCTCAAGGTTGGGGTTACGGTATTCTAAACGTCGTAACTCTTTGTGATAAAAATTCTATTGATTGTAGATTTTTCAGAAATGAAAGAAATGGGCTAAAAGTTGAGCTTGTTTTTCCACAGCTTGATTGAGTTTAAAAACTTTTACCTTTAAATGTAGAGGTTTTAAAAGAATTAAGAAAACAGTGTCGTTGTTATGACATAAAAAAGAAGTATTTGTTAGTGAGTATACCGCACACTCCTTTATAAGTTCTTTCACTAATGAAACAAAAGCTTCTTTAACTTTATATCTTGATAAAGTTTTTGGCCTAACGGAATAAACTTCAAAACCTAAATTTCTGAAGTGCGAAAAAATTAAGAGATTATATTTCTCAAATGAAAAGTGAAAATTCTCTTGGTTGTTGCAAAAAACGTGGGTAGAAAAAATAACTAGTAGATATACTATGGCTTTATGCAACTCTTATATTAGACTTAATTCTTTTTCTAAGTCGTCCAAGGCGAGATGATGGTACATTTTGTCTCTCTATACACTCTTTAACTAAGGCCTCTAAGTACCCCTCCTCTCCACCTTTACAAAAGGTTATGGCCATTTCAACTGAGTGTTGTAAAAAGAAGAAAGCACGAGGAACCTCTTTTTTTGCAGTCTCAAATTCTTCAGTTTGCTTTAAGATATTGGCAAGTTTATCTAAAGCTAAAGTAACTAAAACAGCTAAAGCTTCGTTTCTATCTTTTGCTTTTAGAACAGCCTCAGGAATCGGCTCTGCTTTTGTTGCCAGAATTACTGCTTGTTCAACCCCTTCATGGGTTAGCGGTTTGACTATGTAACCTTTTGCCCCTTTGGTTAGCAGATTAAAAACATCATCAAGTTGTGGGTTTGAGCTACTTGCTATCAAGGTGAGTTTTGGGTCAATTGCGAGTAATGATTCTACAAATTCCTCAACAGGGATATTGATTTTTTTTGATTCAAATATTACATGTGTAACTTTTCTCTCAAGAAGTTTTTCTTTTGCTACCAAATGATTATTAGCCTCATAAACAGTTTCAAAATTAGCATTCCTTAGAATTTGCCTAAGTAGATTTCTGTCGCTTGAATTGCTCTCAACAACTAGAAATGATATCCCTTTTTTCTCTGCAGGGGTCAATACAAGAGAAGATTCAAGATTTTTGGGCATTGATATTTTAATGATCGGCTTTTAGTAAAATTTCTTAAGGCTTTTATGAAATTAAAAAATCGGTTCAGAAAAATTATACGAGAAAAGGTTAAAAAATATGAACCAGACTTACTTGACGATCTGTCAAAAAAAATTGAAGTACAACTGAAGGTTTTAACAGTTCTGTTGAGGGTAAAAAATATTTTAGGGTTTATCCCGTATTACATATCTGAGCCGAGAATTGTAGGGTACTTTGAATGGTGCTTAAGATCAGATTTAAATGTATTTTTTCCAAGTTGTCAGAATAATCAACTTATTTTTTGTAGAGTAAAATCAGTCCCTAAAGTGCATCCTCTTAGATTTTTTTCTGAAAAATCTAGACTCCCAAAACTTGGATTATTGTTGGTACCTGGGCTTGCATTTGATCGTAACCTGAATCGCTTGGGTATGGGGGGAGGATTTTATGATAAATTTTTACAGCTTTATAAAGATAGGTTTTTAGTTTTTGGAGTATGTTATAGTTTTCAGGTTATAGAGAAAGTTCCCACTGATAAATGGGATTGTAGAATGAATGGTTTAATTACAGATTTAGGTATATGCGTTTCTAAAAATTTGTATGTTAGAATTCAGAAAAAAAGACTTGAAAAGGGTTATTAAGGATATTTTAAGACAATCTGTTTTTAAAAACTTGCTAATTGTTTACTTAGTGTCGCAGTTAGGATTGTTGCTTGTGCTCCCGAATCTTCTTGCTAGAAAGCTAGATGGCCTGGATAAATTTGCAGTTTCGGTGAATGTTTGGAACGTTCTCTCCGAGATTGATTTACTTGAGATTCAAGACGCAAGAATTAAAGTACTAAAAGGCAGTTCCGGATATCTGTTTTTTGGTGAGGATATAAAAATTCCGTTACCAGATTCTTTTAAAAAAATATTACCGCTTAAACTTAGAGACTTGGAGTTTTTTCTTGTTTCTGGAGATGATACAGAATGTTTACAAGCTAACTCTCTCTTTTACTTATCAAAGGATGGAAGATTTTATCTAAAAAATCCAGATTCAACTTGTCAGTTATTTAATTTAAGAGTTTTCTCATTTTTTTACGATCAGACAAATTTAACACTTAATGAATTTATAAAAATTTTAAAGATCAATATTCTATTAAATTTAAGCTTAAGAAACCTCAAAGTAGTGGGATTAGAAACAGCTGTCTTTTTTGGGGGAGCCCTTCTAGGTTTAGTTTTCTTTATCTTCTTTACTTTGATGGGATTATTTACCACTGTTATTGTTTATCCTTTTAATCTAATTAATCTTAAAGAGCCATTTGGGAATATTTTTACCCTGGCAAATTTTGTGTCATTAATTATCCATATTGTAGGATTAAGTTTATTAGATTTTTTTAATTTGGCTTTGACTTTTAACAGGCTTTTTGCGATGTTGTTGACATCTGCTGGTTTAACTTATTATTTGATATCAAAAGTGAAAACGTAATGCAATGACTGATCAGGCTTATCTTTACGTATATTACCCAAGCACACATAAGCTCGAACATCTTTTTGGTCGACATTTAAAAGAAACTTTCAAGGCTGAGCTAATCAATATAATCAATAAACAAAGTGATAGAGGTAGTTCTGGAATAATACTGTCTCGTGAACAAGATTTTATTCTGTTATTTTTATTTGATTCATTCTCCCTAATTCTAGGTGTACCATATGTTTTATTTATGGAGGCTATTATTGGCACTCCAGAGTTTAATCGGTTGTTCACACTTGGGACATTGGTGGGAAAGATAAGTCATGAATTTAATAATATCCTAACTGGGCTACTAGGACACTCAAGTTACTTATGTGAGTTAAGTGATGATCCAGATTTAAAAAAAAGTGGGGAATTTATAAAGGATGGAATTGAGAAATCAATCTTACTAACAAAAGAGCTAGTGCTATTTTCAAAACCAAGTTCAAGAAAGGAAAGAATCTCAGTTAATTCTCTTTTCGAGAGACTTAAGTTATGGATTAAAATAATCGTACCTGCATTCATTAGAGTCCAGTTTGATAATCAAGCGGAAGAGTATGAGTTCGAAACTGATAGCGTTAAGTTGAATCAGGTCTTTATAAATCTTGTTTTAAACTCTGTGCAGGCAATTGAAGGTGAGGGAATTATCCGAATCTCTGCAAAGGTAAGAGATAAATATTTAATCTTTGAGATTGCAGATACGGGTCGAGGCATTAACTCAAATGATTTAAAAAACATTTTTAAACCTTACTTTACAAACAAATCATCTGGCACTGGACTTGGTTGTTACATATCTAAAACCTTAATTGAGGATTTAGGTGGCGAGATTAAAGTCTTCTCTCAAGAGGGGAAGGGAACAGTATTCACAATTTTGTTTAAGGATAATTTCTTTAGCACAGAGAATCAGAGAACAGAAGTATTACCGAATGAAGAACCGGTACGAGTTCTTTTGGTTGATGATGATGAGAATGTAAGGGAAGTGTTGAGAATGGGGCTTAATCATGATGGTTTTTTAGTTGAACCTGCTGACGGTTATGACTTAGCAATATCACTCGCAAAAACCAAGAAGTTTGATGTGGCAGTTGTAGATATTATTATGCCAGGACGGAGTGGTTATGAAACAGCAAAAGACCTACTAGACATTCAACCCAATTTGAAAATAATCGTAATATCGGGTTACTCACCCCCCGAGACTATTTCATCTTTCCAAAATCTTGGAGTATCTACGTTTTTACAAAAGCCTTTTGCAATTAGTGAGTTAAGTGCTGCAATAAGAAATCAGATAAAGTGAAATACATAGAAGTAAAAGATTTAACCCTAGTTCTTGATAATAATTTAGTTTTATGGGACGTTTCGGTTAAACTTGAATCTGGTAGAGTATACGGTTTTTTAGGACCGTCAGGTTCAGGTAAATCGGTTTTTATTAAAACTATCTTCGGTATTTTTAAACCAGTGAAAGGAACTATAAACTTTGAAAATGTTGATAAGGTGGCTATTCAATTCCAAGAGGGTGGATTATTTGATAGTTTGAACGTAGCTGAGAACGTAGCTTTTCAGATTCTTAAGGGAAAAAAGTTAATTTGTGAACTAGATGATGAATTAAAGTATCAAGTTTTTAATAAAGTACTTAACGCTGCTAGGTTTTTGAATTTAACGGATGCCTTATTTAAATTCCCGGAGGAGCTTAGTGGAGGAATGAAAAAGAGAGCTGTATTAGGAAGAGCACTGATAGATGATCCGGATGTTTTAGTTTTAGATGATCCTGTTGCAGGGCTTGATCCGATTAACACCACCTCAGCAGTTAAAATAATATCCAGTATCATATCAAGGTATAAACCTATTACTATAATTGTAACTCACAATTTTAGGGCGTTTTGGGATCTTTTTACTGATATCTGCTTTTTTGAGAAAGGAAGACTTGTATATTTAGGATTAAAAAGTGAAGCAATCAAGCAAGAAAGAGTTTACGATTTTTTAAAGTGTAAATTTAGGTGAAGCGGGTTAAGAGACGTAGAGTTCACGGGAAAAATTTAAGTCTAAATGATTTGAAAGATAATTTTTTATCAGGGTTAGGTAGGCCAACTCAGGAAGAGTTTATACCAGATCCTTTTCAATCGAAGGCTATTTCTGAAGTTTTGAATGGAAATGATACTCTAGTGGTGGCTCCCACTGGATCAGGCAAAACTTTTATTGCTACAAGTTGTATTAGTGTTTACCTAAACCTTGGACTTACATGTATATATACAACTCCATTAAAAGCGCTCTCAAATACCAAGTACATTGAGTTTCAAGAGAAATTTAAGGATTCGAAAGTAGGTATTCTCACGGGGGATCGAAAAATTGATACCGATGCAGATCTTCTTGTAGCAACAACAGAAATATTCAGGAATGAGATCATAAGAAGGCCTATTAACTGGGCTCTTGTTGTCTTGGATGAAACACATTACATTAGTGATCCTCAAAGAGGTGTAGTTTGGGAAGAATCCATTATTTTTTGCCCTGCTGAGTCAACTTTGCTACTTCTATCAGCAACGATTGGTAATCCCTCTGAGTTTTGCGAATGGATTAGTTCAGTTCGTGGGAAAACTTGCTCCCTGATTGTTGAAACTCACAGGCCAGTTGAATTGAGATACGGTTTTATACACAAAAAGTTTGGAGCTTTGCCCCTAAATTTAGTGCATGAGTTTATAGATGAGTGTTAATGCTTGTGATTTGTTAAGGCTTTTGATAAATGATGATCTTGTTCCAGCAATTGTTTTTCGCTCTAGTCGAAAGCAGTGTGATCAAGATGTTCAGAATATAGCAGAGCAACCTGATAACCTGTTAAGTTTAACTCAGAGTAAGAGGGTTCAGGAGGGCATAAAAGAGGTTATAAAAAAATATAAATTACCTGAATCTCTTATACTGACTTACCCATTTTATAAATATTTGATTCACTATGGTGTAGCTCCACATCATGCAGGGCATTTAGGGCCATGGAGGATTTTGGTTGAGAAATTAATGTCTGATGGATTACTGAGAATTATTTTTGCTACGTCCACGGTAGCTGCAGGGGTCGATTTCCCTGCAAGAACTGTAGTTATAACCTCTGCAAGAAAGAAGGGAAACTATGGAATAAACACCTTGAGCCCATCTGAGTTTCATCAAATGGCAGGTAGAGCTGGAAGACGTGGCAAGGATAACGTCGGCTTTTGCTTATTCTCTCCTGAGCGACGTTCAGATTTTCGGGTTTTAATTCAACTTTCCAAGTCGAAGGTAGATTCACTTAAAAGCTCATTTTACGTTAGTCCTGCGACAGTACTCCCATTGCTAAAGTATCGAGATATAGGTTCTGTTTATGATTTAGTGAATAAAAGTTATTCTACATTTTTGGAGCAAAAAGTAGTTGAAAAGCTTAAATCAAAAATTGAAAGCCTTGAACAAGCGTTTACTCAGGGAAAGATTAAACCAAGAAGATATAAGGCAGAGATTTCGAAGTATGAAAGGGTTATTCAGAAATTCTCGGGTAGTTCGGTAAAAAGATTAGAGTCTGTTATGAGCGTTGTAGAGAAACTTGGTTACGTCAATGAAGGTTTTTTAACTGAAAAGGGTAAGGTTGCTGCTGAGATTAACTCTACTTACACTATCGAAATTGTTGAAATTTTATTCAGTGAGGTTATCAAAGTAGTTGATAATGAACTAAAATTATTGACATTATTCGGATTAATAAGCGTTGACTCCGATAAGCAATTCTTAAAAGGTAAACTGATAATTCAGAGATCGGTGGTTAAGGCTGTATCCAAAATAATTAATAAAGTTAATGAAAGTTTAAACGGCTTAAGACCAACTTTTACATACGTTGAGGAATCGGCAGCTTACACTGTTTTGAGATGGGCTATCTCAAATTCTTGGCATGAATTTTCTAAGCTTTTACTTTTAAAAGGTGTACCTTTTGGTGATGTCGCGCGGTTGATATCGCAAACGGGAGATATATTGAATCAAATTTCAAAACTGGATAAATTTTTTCCAGACATAGCTTTTTTTGCAGCTGAAGCAAGAAAAAAAATTTTAAAGGCTCCTTTCTCAGAGGATATCTAGCGTATTTAAAAAAATTTGTTATTTGTCGATAGAAAGAATACAGTATGAGAGTTCTTGTTTCTGATGATCACGAGATAGTTTTAGCAGGGTTGGAAAAAATAATTAGTGAGATTGGAGGAGAGGTAGTTGGTAAGGCTTTGAATGGATTTGAATTATTCAGCAAAGTTGAAGAGCTCAATCCTGATATTGTTATAGTGGACTTTAAGATGCCAGGATTCGGGATTTCTGAACTTAAAGAGTTAAATAAAAAATTGCCAAACAAAGTTATAGTCCTAACCGCAATTTCTGAGAGAGAATTACTTCGTCAGATACTCGATATTGGAGTCGCTGGATTAGTTAGTAAGGAATCCGCTTTAGAGGATATTCAATTTTGCATTAAATCAGTTGGGAAAAACAAAAAGTTCGTGTCTCCAGATTTCTTGACTTTGCTATTTACTGAGAAAAATTTAAATGGAAGTATAGATTGCTTAACTCAGAGAGAGATAGAGGTCCTAAAGTATTTAGCTGAAGGACATTCAAACAGAAAAATAGCAAAAATTTTAAACTTAAGTACTAGGACCATCGATTCTCACAGAAGCAACATACTTAAAAAATTAAATGCTAGAAGCAATCAAGATCTGGTTAAATTTGCTTTAAAGCACCATCTTATTGAATTAAACTAAACTATAATGTGAGGCAGGAAGCCCAAAAGGTACCTGTTAGGAGGGCTATTTTAGCCTCTGCCTTAAAATTATTTACTGATGAGGGATTTTATAAAACAACCGTTAAAGATATAGCGAGATTAGCAAAAGTTAGTGTAGGAGCTGTTTATAAACATTTTAATAGTAAACAAGAAATTGCGCAGGTTTTGTTTGAAGAAGCTGTAAGTCTCTTTAAAACAGCTTTGATTGATGCAACTAAGGATGCAGAAGACGCTAAAACACTTGTTATAACTACTGTAAAAACTATTCTTATTTTTTCAGAAAAAAATTTAAAATTAAGCAGGTATCTATGGTTATGTAGACATGATGAGTTTTTGAAGGAGATTACTTCTAAACCCTCGGTTTTACGGTATGATGAGTTTGGTAAGAGGTTTAGCTCAGTAATCAATTTTGCTAGAAAAACTAGATTGATAGAACCTTACCCTGCAACTATTATCTGGACGATTGTTTTCGGAATACCACTCTCCTACGTTAGAGATTGGCTTGATGGTATAATGCACCAGCCTCCAAGTGTGGTGTCAAATAATCTCGGATTGGCAGTTTGGAGAGCACTTCATGCTAAAGATTGAAATCTAACAAGCTCTGGTTGATCTGTAAATTTCAAGAAAAACTTCTCAAAATGTTCAAACATACTTTTATTCCTGTTTAAAATTAGAGCCAAATTCTTGGCTTCATGGACCTTGTGCTTGAGGAGTTTAAGTGAATTTGAAATTGCATCAGAGTTTAAAATATCCATAACTAAGGCATCATAATCATAGTCAACAAGTCCGTTTGAGTACATTTTGGAGATTTTTGTGTTAGATTTTAGCCAAAAATAAGTAACAACTGATGGTTTTTTCTCTCTTAAATCCGTTCCTATCTGTTTCCCAGTTTTAACGGGATCTCCAACAATATCAAAAATGTCATCTAAGATTTGGAAAGCACCCCCACATAAGTATCCAAACTTTTCGGCGACTTCCAATTCCATCTCGTTGAGGTCACAAAAAAAAGCTGCAGCTTTGCTGCAAAGAGCAAATAGAGAACCTGTTTTTAATTCATGAATTCTGAGGATATCATCCAAGGGGGCAGAGTAATCAGTGTAAAGCTCATCAATCTCCCCCTCAATTAGCTCTATGGCGCACTTTTCGGTAATTTTTCTCACATAAAGGGGTAAATCTGAACAAACTCCAAAGGCCCTAGTAAGAAGATAGTCTCCACATAGTAAAGCTGAATTCAAGCCAAATTTTTTATGTACAGATTCCTTACCACGTCTAAAATCTGAGTTATCTATGATATCATCATGCACTAACGTTGCAGTGTGCATTAATTCGACTACAATACACATTTGTCGAACCGCCTCAGTAATTTTCCCACCAAAAAGCGAGTTGCTTAACATAAGAAATGTAGGCCTAATTTTCTTGCCTGAGAGAGAGCCAAGCGTGTAAAAGTTAATATTTTTAAGAGTATCAGACTCAACCTGCGCGTATTCCTTTAAATTCTCATTTAGAAGCTTTATTTCAATTTTAATCTCTTCTGGTATAAGCTGAAAAAATTCAGAAAAATCCATAAACCCGTATTCTACAAAAAATGTTTTACGGTAAGAATTATGCCGGTTTTTTATAAATAACTCTATTAACTCTCTTAACTCCTTTTACTTTTTCTATATTTCTTTTAACAGTTTCAAATTCAGCTGCATTTCTTACTTCTATATCAAACATTATTTTAGCAGTAAGATCAGGAAAAGTTTTGGCTGAGGCCGATGCAATGTTCACTCCAGCGTTCGTTATCTCTCCACATAACTTACTTAGCATCCCCTGTTCATTCACACAATCAATCTCAATTGTTACCAACCGAAGGTCGTTTGAAAATTCATCATCCCACTGTACAGGAACAAACCTTAAAGGGTCCAGATGCTGAATCTCTGGACATCTTATTGAGTGTATAGTTATCCCTTTACCCTTTGTAACATATCCAATGATTCTTTCTCCTTGAATTGGTTGACAGCATTTTGCAAATCTAAAAAAAACATCACTATATCCACTAACTTTTATTCCAACTTTTTGTGATGTTTTTGCTACTGAATCGAATATCTTATTTAGTAATCCGTCACTTTGTGGAGAAATGGCGTTATTCAACGGGTCACTCTCAGGAACAAGCTTCAACAAGACTCTTTGAGGTTGTATAGTTCCATAATATAAACTGGCGTAAAGCTCTTCTTCTGAATTTAACCCAAGTTCCTTGATAATTTTTTCAAGATCTTCTGATCTCTCAAGCTTCTTTATACTTAACCCTTTTTTTAAAAGCTCTTTTGAAAGTAATTCTTTACCGGCTCGAATGGCAAGTTCTCTTCTTTCTTGTCTAATGAATTGCTTTATCCTGTTTTTTGCTTTAGAGGTTACTACTATTTTTAGCCAATCTTTACTCGGTTTATGACCTTTTTGTGTTATTATTTCAACCGTATCGCCGTTTTTTAGTTTATAATTAAGAGGAACAATAGTTTTATTCACCCTAGCTCCGACTGTTGAATGGCCTATTTCTGTATGGACAGCATAGGCGAAGTCTAAAGGGGTGGCCCCTCTTGGTAAACAAAAAAGATCACCCTTTGGGCTAAATACATAAATTTCATTCTGAAATAACTCTCCTTTAACAGACTGTAAAAACTCCTCTGGGTTTGAGATGTATTTTTGAGTCTCAACTAGATCTCTTACCCAGCTTAAATCAAAATCAAAATTCCCATTCTCTTTATACCTCCAATGAGCGGCTACTCCTTGTTCAGCAATTTGATGCATTTCTGGGGTTCTAATTTGAATTTCAACCCTTTTCCCGTTCTGAGTGATAACTGTTGTGTGAAGACTTTGATACATATTCGGTTTGGGCATAGCAATATAGTCTTTAATTCTTCCTGGAACTAAATGGTAATTTGAGTGAATTATCCCTAAGGCTTCATAACATGCCATTACAGTTGGTACAATTACTCGGAATCCTAATATATCCATAATTTGATCAAAACCAACATTGTATCTAACCATCTTTTGATAAATACCAGCGATATGTTTTAGCCTAAATGAGATCTGAGCACTTATTCCGTGTTTCTCCAACAAATTTTTTAGCTCAAGAGAGAATTCTTTTGCAAAGATATGCAAGTCTTTAGCAAGATTATCAACTTTTTGCTTGATATCATTATATTCGGCTGGTTTTAGTTCTTTGAGCGAGTAATCCTCCAAAAGAGCTTTTAGTCGGTACAATCCAAGTCGGTTTGCTAACGGTGCATAAATTTCTTGTGTTTCTTCAGCGATTCTTTTACGCTTCGGCTCAGGAAGGCTTTGAAGGGTCATAACATTATGCAGCCTGTCGCATAATTTCACCAAGATAACCCTTATATCTGTTGCCATTGCAAGAAGTAGTTTTCTTAGATTCTCCGCTTGCTTATCCTCCTTTGAGGCCAAACTTATCTTCGATAGTTTTGTGACACCCTCAACTAAAGACGCAATTTCAAGCCCAAACTCGGTTTTAAGACTTTCTAAATTGTAGTTTGTGTCTTCTAGGATATCATGAAGTAAAGCAGCTACAACCGATGTAAAATCAAGCTTAAATTCACAACATAATAAAGCAACTTTTATCACATGGTTTGCATAAGGTTCTCCACTTAATCTTAGTTGCGCCCCGTGAAGCTCAACAGCTTTATTGTATGCTTTCTCTAAAATTTCTTGGTCAAATTGGGGATAGCATATGCTTACTTCATCTAATAGCCTCTTAAAAGGAATTATTTCGTTGAAATTTTTTATGTAGAAATCTTCATCCACTACAAAAATTATATCACTAAACGAGCAGTAACCTATGATTGCTTTTCGTAATAGCATGGATTATCATAGCAACGTGGCTAGAATAACTGTTGAGGATTGCCTTAAGGTAATTTCGAACAGGTTTTTAATGACAATTGTCGCTATACTAAGAGCTAGGCAGTTGTTAGCAGGTGACAAGCCACGGATTCCGGAGGCTGAAGGGCACAAGCCTCAAGTTGCAGCTTTAAAGGAGATAGCTGGGAATATAGTAAACGTGGTGACCTCAGACTCTCACACTAAAAATCCAAATCAAGTTTTAGAGAGCGTTTTTAAGCAGGCCTAAACTTTTTAGAAAGAAAATTACCTAGTAGGGAAAACCTTTGAGCTCCTTGAGTTTTTAAAATAGCTGTCCATACTGTTTTCACTGGGCTTATTACTATTAACCTCTTCTTAGCCCGTGTTACCGCTGTGTAAAACAGGCTTCTATTCAGAATAATAAAATGAGATCGATCCATTACCAAAATCACAGTATCTGCCTCTTGACCTTGTGCTTTGTGTACAGTTAAACAGTATCCTAATCCTAGTTGCTCTATAGTCGTTTTTGAATAAACCCCTATTCTTCCATCCCAAAACTCGACAACAACACTTTTCTTGGTTGGATTTGTTTCAAGTATCTGACCTACATCACCATTAAAAACAGCAATACCATTAAGATCATAGTTGTTTTTACGCTGAATAACCTTGTCACCTGGTTGAAATTTAAATTTATCAAGTCTTGGAGATATAAGATTAGCAACATTTCTATTTATTTCATCAGCTCCAAGAGGCCCCCGATTGGTAGGAGTTATAATAAGTGTATTCGCCAAGTATGGATCTGACGCCAGTATGTCTTTATGCAAGATGGAAAGAAGAAGATTGCTGGCCTCATCTGGGCTCTCAAATGGATAAAAGACAATTTCTTTTGAATTTCTCATGATCTCTAAAGCTAATTTTGGTTGCGAGTTAATTATCTTTTGAGCTAATAGACTAATATCAGAGCCTTCTTTCCTTCTGAAAATTCTTGTGAGAAAAACTTTTGGAATTTGCTGAAAATTTATTAAATCATGGAACACATTTCCTGGTGAAACTGGAGGAAGTTGATCCTTATCCCCAACTAGAATAAGCCTTGTATCATCTTTAGAGGAGGTTAAAAGTCTATAGAATAAATCAATATCAATCATTGAGGCTTCATCAACGATGATATAGTTTGCGGGTAAAGGATTATTTTTTGTGTACCTCTGAAATCCACTTTTAGGATCAAGTTTTAATAACCTATGTAGAGTGAAAGTATCACTATTACATAAAGTAGCGAGTCTTTGAGCTGCTTTACCAGTTGGAGAAGCAAGAACTACATTCTCACCATTAAGGATTTTCCAAAGAGCAGAGATGACAGTTGTTTTACCGGTACCAGGACCTCCAGAAATTAGAACCAGTTTCTCTTTTAAAGAGAACTCAATAGCCCTAATTTGTTCATCACTTAAACCCATAAGTTCAGATTCTTTGAGATTCGCAAAGTGATTTTTTGCAAGATTGCTTGTACTTGAAACTCTGTTAAAAATCTCCGCCGAGCATTTTTCCTCCAAATCAACTATGCTTTTTGGACCGACATTGCCATCTACCTCGCGCAACGAATCTGTTTTGATAAGATTCTCAAGACAGTTCTCAAGACTCGTGTCGGATACTTCTCCACAAACTTTTTTTGCTCTTTTCAATAAATCTTTAGTCGGTAAACAGGTGTGCCCCTGCTCTAAAGCTTCAAGCAAAACCTCCTCTATGGCAAAAGATAGCCTCTCTGGGTTATCTTCCGGGAGATTCAACTTCTTAGCTAAGTTATCAACTTTTCGGAAACGAAACCCTTCAATTTTTCGGAGCGCTGCGTAAGGATTCTCATAGATTTTTTCCAAAGCTAATTCACCGTATAAATTAAAAACCTTCTCGGCAGATGTATGTGAAAGCCCTAACTTTGTAAGTTCAAAAATTATTCTCAATTTTGGTGTTAAAGAGTCTAAGAAATTCTTCAACCTTTTTGTCACTTTTAAAGGGATGCCAGGAATTTCCTTCCAGCTACTTTTAAAATAATCCTCCAAGTTCAGATTGTTTGCCTCTAAAAAATCTACTAACTTCCTTGCATATCTTACTCCAAGACCCTTAATTACTCCGCTTCCCAAAAATTTTATTAAGTTTTCCCTTGCTTGATAATTACTGAGAATTATTTGATAACCTTTAAAATAGACTCCAAATGTAGGATGTTCGATAAAGTCTCCCCTTACAGTTACGAAATTTAATTTTTCAACTTGAAAATCTCCAGATATAATTACTGGTATTTGTTTACCGGTTGGGGTCTGTAAAATAAAACCCTTGCCTCCCATTTCGTTTAAGACTTTTTGAATGCGACCACTCAATATTGACATTAATAGTTCTTTTTTGCGATTGTTAATTTAAAATACACCCACAATGATTGATATTCAACTTCTACGCTCTTCACCAGAGTTATTTAAAGAGGCCGTAAGAAAGAAGGGAATTAATTTTGATGTCGATTATTTTCTAGATTTGGATAAAATTTACAGGAAATCAATAAGATTTTATGAACTCCTTAAAGCTTTATTAAACTCATTCTCAAAGAGAGTTAAATCTTTACAAGATCCTGAAAGAAGTGATTTTTTAAGTAACTTAAGAGATTTTTCCAATCTTGTTAAAAACGCAGAGGATATGATGGTAAGGTTTAAAACCAAGTGGGAGAGCATGATACTCTTTTGTCCTAATCCTCCCCTTGATGAAGTTCCGTATGGTCGTGATGATTCAGAAAATGTTCCTATCAAGTTTTGGGGAAGCGTAAAGCAGTCCAACGTTGATCATAAAATTTTATTGAAAAATTTAGGGGTAATGGACTTTGAAAGTGGTGCGAAGGTTTCCGGCTCTAAGTTTTACTTTATGAAAACTTGGCTTGCTACCCTTCATCATGCAATTTTGCAGTATGGAATAAAATTTATCATACAACGAGGTTTTGAGTTTTACGAGGTTCCGCACATTGTTTCAGAGTTTGCTATGAATGGAACTGGATACTTTCCGTTAGGCAAGGATCAAACTTATAAGCTTTCAGGTGAAGATTCTGATAAGTATCTGATAGGGACTTCTGAGGTTCCATTGTGTTCTATGTTTGCTAATAATATTTTTCACTCATCTGAGTTACCTTTAAAAGTAGCAGGCTATTCTCCATGTTATCGGCGTGAGGCAGGATCTTATGGCAAGGAATCGGCCGGTTTGTATCGAGTTCATCAGTTTTACAAGGTTGAGCAGGTAATCCTATGTGAACCAGATCCTAAAATTAGCATGGAAATGCATGAACTGTTGTTAACTAACTCTGAGGATTTTGTTAAAAGTCTTGAGTTGCCTTACCGAGTAGTTTTAGTTTGCACAGGGGATTTGGGGCTAGGTCAGGTTTATAAGCATGATATTGAATGTTGGATGCCCAGCCGAAATGGTTATGGAGAAACTCATTCATGTTCCTCACTACACAGTTTTCAGGCGCGAAGGTTGAATATTCGTTTTAGAGGAAATACCAATAAATCTGAGTTTGTACATACCTTAAACAATACTTTGGTGGCTAGCCCTCGAATATTAATACCCTATGTTGAGAACCATTTTGAAAATGGAAAACTATACTTGGTCCCTCCCTTAAGAGATTATTTTGGGGGAAAGGAATATTTGGAAATAAGTAGCACCTAAGCCAAAATTTTTTTGGCATTAAGCTTGCTAGCACTTAAGTTGGTAAGGTAAAGTGGCAAATTTTTCCGCAAAAATTTTTAATTCATCCTTATCTGGACTCCGAGCTCAATTGGCAAAAATTTCGGTTATAAGCAATAATATTGCAAATGCAGAGACCCCAGGGTATTCCAGAAGAGTTGTTTCTTTATCAACCTCGAGATCACCAGGGAGCACTATTTTAAATCAGGTTGGTGAAGGCGTTGAGATAGAGAGAATTTTTCGCATAACTGATCAGTTTCTTTTTAATAATCTGTTAAAGGAAGGTTCAAGTTTAGGATTCTTCTCAATTCAAATGGATTTAGTTTCAAGGCTTGACAGTTTATATGGTTCAACAGGGGTTGGAGGTCAATTAAGCACTCGTCTAACTGAATTTTTTCAGAGCGCAAGTGAGTTAAGCCTAAATCCTGGAAGCACAGCACTCAGGAGAGGTTTTATTGAGAAAGGACAGTTGCTTACAGATTCTATTAATTTGATATACAGAACTTTAGCTACTCTTCAAATGGATGCACAAAGAGTTTTGAATGAAAAAGTTAAACAAGTAAACCAGTTAACAAATCAGATATCGGAATTGAACACACAAATAAAGCAATTTGAAGCTCAGAATGGTCTAAACTCTGCTTTAGATTTACGGGATCAGCGGGATCAAGCTATTGAGGAGTTGAGCAAATTACTCTCCTTTGATCTCATAGAGAACCCTGATGGATCAGTTATGATTAGCTTAAAAAATGGGTTTACTTTAGTAAATGGTGGATTTAAGGTTGATTTAAGGAACACCAGCACCCCAAGTTTTACCTCAAATATTACTTACGCTTTGGATGGTTCTCAGTTAACCTACATTGTTGGTGAGTTGGGACCAAACTCACATGTGGATTTGAGTGAAGTAATAAAAAACTCTGGAGGAGAAATTGGGGGATTGCTTCATTTTAGAGGCACTGCATCCCCAAGTGTCTCTAATCCATTCAGTGTTACTGGAACGATTGTTGGGGTTGCTCGTCAAGTTGAGGCTTTAGCAAGGTATTTAATAACAACTGTTAATCAGGTTTATAGGGGCTGGGATCCTACCCTCCCTTTTAATGGAGATGAAGATCCAGGCTCCCCAGGTTACTTCGATGCATCCTCAGTGGATTTACTTGGAAATGCTCCTGGGGTTTATGGTCTTTTTGGATTATCGGGAGTAACTTTGACTGACTCTAACTTAGACGGGCTTCCTAATGATCTTGGAACTTTGACAGTATTTAGTGTAGCTGAGAGGTTAAAATGGTTAGTTGATTCACCTGATGAATTAGCCTTATCTAGAGATTTAGATCCAACCCCTGGCAGTTTGTTGGGATCCTCAGGCGATGGAAGGATTGCACAAGCAATCGCGAATCTTAGATACCAGGATTTCAACTTTACAGCTCCTAACTTTACTTTTAATGGTAAAATCATGGATCTTGTTCATTTAACAGAAACACATGTTGGGCATATTGTTAGAAATGTTCAGAGTAATTTTTCAGCTTATGATGCTCGACACTCTTTCTATGCCCAAAAATTGAATGAGATTAGGGGAGTAAATTTAGATGAAGAGATGGCTCTTTTAATTCAATTTCAAAAGAATTATCAGTATAGCGCTAGATTGCTTGGTGTTGCAGATACTATTTTGGACGAGATTTTAAGGATTTTATGAATTTTAGAGTAAGTGATAAAAATAAATATACAACACTTTTACAGAGCTTAAAAAACCATACAGCAAATTATGTGCGATACACTGATCAAATAACCTCGGGAGTAACGATTACAAAACCCTCAGATAGTCATCTATACTCCGATATTTCTTTCAGAGAGAACAATCTTATTGAGGTTAACCTTTTTTTAAAAAGGATAAATTATCTTCGAGGGTTTTTTGACTTTGTGGAGGAAAATTTAAATCAGGCTAATAATGTTCTCATTCGGGCAAAAGAAATCGCAGTGCAAGCTTCAAATGAAACTCTTTCTCCAGAGATGAGGGCTAGACTTAGTCTAGAGGTTTTTCAGCTAAGAGATCACCTTGTTCAATTAGCCAACGCAAAATATCAGGATAGATATATTTGGGCTGGCGCTGACGATGATGATCCTCCCTTTGATCAAGGATCATACATTATCCCAACAGCTGGTCCAGCGAGTGTAAGGTATTATTTTGATAATGAATTAGGTACTAATGTTTTCAGAAGGGTTCAAATTTCTCATAATTTTGATGTCCAAATTAATGAAAGTGGAGCTCAGACATTTGCTGCAGCAATAGGCGCTTTAGAGCGATTAGGAAGAGCTTTAGCTGGTTACTCTACAAATCCGCCTACGGGTTTACCTGATGGTACTGGTGCTGCTTATAATTTTCCGGCTGACTATTCACTTCAGACTTCAGCTATTCGACAAGCTTTGGATTTAATTGAACAGGTTAGAGTGGATGATATAACAAACATGCGAACTATCTACGCATCTAAAATGACGAGGCTAGATATCGCACAAAATCTATTGGGATTAGAAAAACTGTCAGATGAGGAGTATTTAAGCGCTAACCGTGACACTGATATCCCAGATGTGGCAAGTAAACTCGCGCGAACAGAGACATTTATCCAGGCAACTTATCAGTTACTTTCTAGAGTTTCAAGATTGAATTTGTTAGATTACCTCTAAAGTTAATGCTCCTTCTTTTCCGAAAGGTTGGTGAAACTTTTTTTGTTGAAACTCCGGGTGGAAGAATACAAATCACAATTGTAGCTCTTTATCAGAATGGAGTTAGGGTAGGCATAAAAGCTCCAAAGGAGTACAATATTTATAGGGAGGAATTGTTGGCTGAACTGAAACAGGCAAGAGATTCTGCATCCTCAGGCGAAGTTGAGAATCAGGAATTAACTGTTGAGCATAAGTCGCCACTTATTCAAAGATTAGCCTCTAAGCTTAAGTTTCAAGGAGGTTATGAAGATGAAAAAAAGTGAGGCTGTGCTTTTAGTGAGATCTGATAGGTTTGGTGCTGTTGAAGTTGAGGCTAGCAAAGTTATTCAAATCCCCTCTGGCTTGGTTGGTTATCAAAAGCCACAAACGTTTGTTTTGTTTGATTATGTTCCGCCCTTTCATTGGTTACAGAGCATTGATGATCCTGCCCTCGCGTTTGTTGTTGTAGATGGAACAGAACTAGTACGACAGTTTGATATGCCGGCTCCTTATGGAGATCAAGATATTAATTTAAAAGAAGGGGATGAATATGCAGTTATTTTAATAGTAACCCTCAAAGAACCAGTCATTGAAAGCACAGTAAATCTTCTAGCTCCAATATTTATTAACCTCAAGAATAGACGTGGTGTTCAGGTCGTGTATGATGATGATATATCAAAGATTCAATACAGGTTATTTAAAACGAATTAGTAGGAGGAATTAGCTACTACTCAATTCTTGCCTTAGGCTCATTTTTGTGAAGGGTTAAACAGGTCCCTAATAATATAAGATTAGATATTAGGTTTGAACCACCATAACTCATAAATGGTAATGCTATTCCAACAACAGGGAAGAGGCCTAAATTCATTAGAATATTAAATGTAACTTCAAGAGAGATCTTACTACTGGCTAATGCCATGTATATTTTAACAAATTCATTATTTGAGCTTAAGGATAGCCTAAAAAGGGATGATATTAGTAATATGTAAATCGAGATAATTATTAAGCAACCTACAAGACCAAACTCTTCGCCAAATGATGAAAAAATAAAATCCGTATGTCTTTCAGGAAGTAGTTCGTATCTACTTTGAGTGCCATTTAAAAAACCTTTACCAAACACTCCTCCACTTCCTAAGGCAATTAAGGCTTGAGTTACCTGCCAAGTCTGATCAAGTTTATTTCCTCCAAAAATCAAGGATTCAATCCTCTGCTTTTGGTATGGCCTTAAAACATACTCCCAAGCTAAAATACTAACTAAGGAACCTAGAATTAAACTGAAAATTAAAAAAGTTATTCTTCGAGAAACAAAAAAACATCCCAACCACCAATATAAAAAGTAAAGTATGGAGGTTCCAAGATCCGGTTGAATAAGAACAGGTATTGTGGTTAAAAGTGTAACGAAAAAAGTTAAAAAAAGTTTAAATAAAAAGCCAGTGTTCTGAGCTAAAATTAAAGCATTTACCCCTATAAAAAAAATTTTTAAAAACTCTGAAGGTTGAATATTAATTATTCCAATACTAAGCCAGCGTGAGGAACCTTTTATTGGTGGTGCTTGAAGCACTATAACTGTTAAAGCAAAAAAAAGGGTGTAACCAAAAATCATAAATACCTTCCATAACGATATATTTAGTTTTCCTAAAACTATTACTCCAAAAATAAATATTCCAAAAAGCCAGAATACTAAATGTCTTATTGCTGTATTAGATAGCCAATAATCCCCCTCAGTTTGATCTAGTGTAGCTGAGATAACAGATGTCACACTTATCCAGCAAAGAAGCACCAAACTGAGTATTATGTACCTAGTTAGCTTCATTTTTTTCTATGAATTCAATTAAGTCTCTTGCAATTGGAGCAGCGATCTTTCCCCCTGACCCTCCATGTTCTACCAGAACTACGATTACATACTTGGGATTTTCACTAGGCCAAAATCCTGCAAACCAAGCGTGATGCTCGAATTTTTTCTCTTGTCCTTTTCTCTTTAAAGATACAACCTGAGCGGTTCCTGTTTTTCCACTGAAAGTAATCATATTCGATCGAGCAGTGTAGGCAGTTCCCTCTGGCGAATTGACTACTTTAAATAATGCATTTAAAGTCTCTTTGAGCTTGCTCTGATCTATATCTATTACTCTTTTAACAACTGGTCTTACCTTAATATCAAATTCTCCACTTTTTGAGGTTATTCTTTCTATTATTGTTGGTTTAACGATTTTGCCACCATTTACTAAGCTGGCGTATGCTACAGCCATCTGTAATGGCGTAACTGCTATACTGCCCTGCCCTATTAGTAACAGGGCTTTCTCAAGATTTACCGAATGTTTTACCTCGTGGCGGTGAAGTAAACGGCTTCTTGTTTCAGTAAAACAATCTAAGCCGGTTGGTTCAGTTAAATTAAATATTTGATATGTTTTAACAATGTCATCATACGAAATTATCTGACTCAACTTGTAAAAATAAACATCACAGCTTTTAATTAAAGCGTCTGACATGGATACCGCACCATGTCCATCTCTTTTGTGACAGTGTATCCTTACTCTGTCAATTACATCAAATCCCGGGCAGAATTTATTCTCAAATTTAACATTACTTAATCCTAAAACAACCAAAGGTTTAGTTATGCTTCCTGGAGGGTAGATTCCATTGATTGCACGATTTAAAAGTGGACGGGATAAACTGTTTAGAACTTCTATGATCTTTTCCTTGTCATTAAGGTTGAAAATATTTGGGTCAAAAACCGGGTTTGATGCTAGAACTCGGATAAATCCTGTTTCAGGTTCCAAAACGATAACTACCCCACTATTTTTATTTAATAATTCGATTGCCTTAGATTGCCATGCTAAATTTATTGTAAGTGTTACATCTAAACCTGGTCGTGGTTTTCTAATGACTTTACTACTTACTCTTTCAGCTCTAACATTAAAAACTGATTTAACTATACCTTCAACTCCTCTCAGAAACTCCTCAAGACAGCCCTCTATGCCTGTTAATCCGGCTTTTCCTTGACTTAAAACCTCGCCTAGATCATTTTGAGTTTTTTGGTGTAGGTAGCCTGTTATGTGGCTTGTTTCCGTTGCCTCAGAATGTCTTAAATACTTGATTCTTAAAAAGAAGTTTTTATCATTTGCTCTAAGTTTAAGAATTTTCGCTGCTTGATCCAAAGATAAATTACATGATTCAA
>CALHSA010000034.1 GCA_938038205.1 uncultured bacterium
CCTTTTCTTTCCCCTTCAACTAATCCTTGCTCTATAGCTTTCTTTGCGTTATCCCAAGCTCCTCCACTGTTTGCCATAGCAATACCTAGCACAATGCCAACAAGTATGACCCCTAAAACATATCCCGCTAATCCATCAAGATCGAAGAAGTACCTAATGATGAAAGGTGATACAACAGCTATAACTCCCGGGATTTTCATTTCGTTCAAAGCACTGTGAGTACTAATTTGAATACATTTTTGAATATCAGGTTTGACATTCGGGTCCCCTGAAAGAAGTCCAGGAATCTCCCTAAACTGCCTTCTAATTTCATCAACAATCTTTGAAGCTGCTCGACCCACTGATTCCATTGTAAGCGCAGCTATTAGAGCAGGGATAACTGCACCAATTAGCGCTCCTACTAAAAACTTTTCATTCGTTACGGCAAAACTAACTACATCCCCAACTTTTGCTTTTACAGTCTCAGTATATGCATAGAACAAGCTTACTGCGGTCAAAGCTGATGCCCCAATTGCAAAACCTTTTCCCAAAGCAGCAGTGGTGTTGCCAACAGCATCAAGCTTATCAGTTATTTTTCGTGCTTCTTCTCCCTCTCCTGACATTTCCACAATACCGCCCGCATTATCAGCAATAGGTCCAAAAGCATCCACAGTCATCACTATTGCTACAATAGCTAGCATACCAACACCTGCTAAAGCGCTACCGTAGATCCCTCCAATTTGAATAGCCAGTAAGGTAATGATCCCGAGAACAATAACAGGAAGTAAAACACTTTTAAGCCCTACTGCAAATCCACTTATAATGTTTGTTGCAGGTCCAGTTTTGGAAGCCTCTACAATATTAAAGATTGGTCTTTTTGAGGTAAAATAATCAGTTGAAAGCCCTACAATAACACCGGCAATTGTTCCTAAAAGTGTACAAAACCATAACTCAAAATCTAATGGGGTTATCCAATAAAGCGGAAGTGACACTATCAAATAAATTAAAATGCTCCATGCTATTGCCCTCCTCAAGGATACCTCTGGATCAAAGTCTTGAAAAATATCAAAAAACTTAATAGCAAACATTGATCCTAAGAGTCCTAAAGCTCCTTGAAGGATTGGTAAAAACATTAGCCAATACCTTGCTGATTCAAGCTTTGAGGGATCATCTCCTACACTATAATTGGTTATTTCAGCAACGAGAGTTGGAGCTAAGGTTGCCCCTAAAGCTAAACACCCAATTATTATGGCTACAAAGGACTCGAAAATATCTGCACCCATACCGGCAATGTCACCGACGTTATCACCAACATTATCCGCTATGACCCCAGGATTTCTCGGATCATCCTCTGGAATATTACTCTCAACTTTACCAACAAGATCTGCTCCGACATCAGCAGCCTTGGTATAAATTCCACCCCCAATTCTTGCAAACAAAGAGATACTAGATGCACCAAACCCAAAAGCAATTATTGGCTCATGATTCTTAACGTCTCCAAAAAAAAGGTACATTAAAGCAAGTCCTAGTAATCCAACAGCACCAACAACCAAACCCATGGTGCTACCACCTAAGAAAGCAATCTGCAAGGCTATATCTGCACGTTTCTGTGAAGCTTGATGAGCTACTCTCACATTCGATACTGTAGCAGCTTTCATGCCGATGTACCCACAACCCAGGGAGGACAAAGCTCCCAGTAGAAAACCAAATGCACTATATAAGCCAGTTTCGTATGTTATGTTACTAGCAAATAAAAGAAATATTAAAATTGCAAACAACAAGATAAAAGGAAGGACAGCTAAAAATTGGGATTTCAAGTACTCATCTGCACCCTCTTTTATTAGAGCTGCAACTCTTGCCATTTTTTCATTACCTTGGGAATGCTGAATAACAAAACGGTAATTTTTAAAGGCTAAAATTAGCCCAAGAACACCAACACCTAGGCTGATTAACGCAAAAAAGATTATCCAAAAACTCATTTGCAATCTCCGTAAGTTATATTAAAGTAAATCCGAATACCAAATTCAACAAGGATGGATAGAAGTCTTAAATTTTCAGTTTTTGGACTCGTTCTAGCTATTGGTTTAGTTTTTGGAGACATAGGTACAAGCCCTTTATATGTTTTAAGAGCAATATCAGCAAATAAAGTAATAGATAAACACCTTATTTATGGTAGTCTGAGTTTGATCTTTTGGACACTTACAATTGTTGTCTCTATAAAGTACGTAATTTTCGTTCTGCGAGCAGATAACCAAGGCGAGGGAGGAATTCTAGCTATCTACAACTTAGTCAAGAGGCGTGGAAAAATCATGCTTTTAGTTGCTCTCTTGGGTTTAAGCAGCTTGGTAGCCGAAGCGGTAATTACGCCGGCTATTTCTGTTATGTCTGCTGTTGAGGGTTTGAGAGTCCTACTTCCCCAATTTAATACCACCATAATTTCAATTTTTATATTAGTAGCTCTTTTTGTTGCTCAAAACGTTGGCTCAAGTGTGTTAGGTCGAACTTTTGGTCTAACTATGATTCTTTGGTTTCTTTTACTAGCAGTATCAGGTTTGTACCACACGCTTAAAAACCCCTCAGTTTTTCTATCAATTAATCCAAAGTATGCTTTAAATTTACTTTTGGAACATCCAGACATTTGGCAAATTTTAGGAGCCGTTTTTTTATGTATCACTGGGGTTGAAGCTCTTTACTCTGATTTGGGACATGCTGGCAGAACTAATATAAGAGTTGCTTGGGTTTTCGTTAAATGCTCTTTATTGCTACATTATTTTGGTCAAGGTGCTTATCTCTTAAAAAATTATGAGGGCTTGAAATTTCCCACAACTTCAAGTGTTTTTTATGAGTTATTTAGTCCATCTTTGCTTCCAATAATTATTCCCTTGGCCACAGCGAGCACCATAATAGCTAGTCAGGCTGTAATCTCTGGTCTTTTCTCGCTAGTTTCATCGGCTATTTCATTAAACCTTCTTCCAAAACTGTTGATTAAATATCCTGGAGATGTTAAAGGGCAGCTTTTTATTCCAGTAGTAAATTACATTCTAGGAATTGCAACAATTTCGGTCGTTCTCGTTTTCGAAAACTCTTGGAATCTAGAACATGCTTATGGTTTGAGTGTTAACCTGACCTTAATATGCACCTCAATCCTTTTTTTAAATTTTCTTGATAAAGTAAATCAGAGAAAACATATTCTTCTACTTTTTGTATCATTCTTATTAATTGAGATACTATTCCTTCGTGCCAATCTAGTAAAGTTTTTTGATGGAGCTTATTTTACACTATTTTTAACCTTAACAATTTACTTGCTTCTCTACTCTTGGAATTATGGATACTCGTTAATGAGAGATACAAGAGAATTTGTCGAATTAAAGTCTTTTTTACCTAAGCTAGTTGCCCTGTCTAAAGATGAGGAAACTCCTATCTTCTCAGATAATCTGGTCTATTTAACGGAATCCTCAATTCCCGAAATAATTGAGAGCAGAGTTATTTACTCGATTTTCAGAAAGAGACCAAAGAGAGCGCTAACCTACTTTTTTGTACACTTGGAGGTAACGGATAGACCACATGATGAATTTGTGGAGATTACTCCATTAAAGAAGGGGGTAGTTTACAATATCCGGTTCAAGCTTGGTTTTAAAGTTAGGCCTAACTTGCAGAAAAGATTTAATGAAGCATACGATAAATTGGTAAAAGCAGGAGATTTGGAAGATGTCTCGGGAGTAAAATCTTTGAAGTTGTTTCGAGTTCCGAGGAGTATTACTTTTGTTGTGCTTAGTAAGCAGCCCTATATAGAAACAGATTTAACAAAATCTCAGAGCTTTTTTGTTAAAATTTGGAAAATTTTACGGGAATCTACAGTCCCAAGATGGAAATACTTTGACCTTGATGAATCTTTGATTTATGAGGAAAAAGTGCCTGCGTTTGCAAAACTTCCTGGTACAGAGGTGGTTAAAAGGTTAACTTAGTTAATTCCCAGTATCACTTTTTTTAATGTTTCAAAGAGCTCCGGCTCAATCAAATCTCTCTTTAACGGATCAACCTCTAAAACCTTTTTTAGATGATCATCACTGCCTAATTTAAGCGATTCCTTTAATGCAACAGTAGCGGTTAATTTACCTCCCTCCGGACACTTGATATCCAAATTAAAACGCGCTGATACAAGCGGGCAAATATCCCTCCAAAAACTAGATGAAGAGGACGACTGATCTTGAAGTATCAACCTTAAATTTTCTTGATCGCCTAGCTTCTCATAGAACAATGCAGCATAAATACTAGAAATAGTTTTGTAAGGTTCAACAGTGTTTGGGTAGTTTGAAAATACTTCTAAAAATTTGTTTTTAAGTTCCTCATTATTAAAGTCTTCCAACATCTGGTCATATATGCCCTGCAAACTGAAAACCATATCTGTACTTCTGATCTGTTTGGCTCTTACTGAGTTAGAGTAAGTTAAATAACCCTGGTATATAAAGAAACCAATTAATGACGCGTAAAACAAGTATTTAGTCGCCGATCCTAATGCCTTAAAAAAAGGATCTTCACTAGCCTCCAAAAACAAACTTTTGATGTAATAAATGATTTCTCTCATTTTAAAAGTAATAAATTATTTAAGTTATAATATCATTTATTTACAATACAGTAATAATTATGAAACTGCTCATATTTTTGGTTTTTCATGCATTAATCACGGTTTTTTTGATATTCTTAGTTATCTTTCAACAAACTCGAGGAGCTGAAATGGGGGCTATTTTTGGAGGAAGCAACACTTTGTTAGGGCCAGGTGGTGCGGATAAACTTGCGATAAAAATTACAACGTTTACTGCAATTCTTTTTATGATAAGCACAATTATTTTAGTAAACCTTTTCTCTGTTGAATTTAAAAATAAGCAAAAATTACAAGTCATTGAACCCATAACAAACTTAAACACCGATTAGCGTGGCCTCTCAAATTGTCTCAAGAGAATTCCGAGTTAAAGGAATCTCTTGTGTTGGATGTATTTCAGAGTTGCTTTCTATACTATCAGAAAGCGGCATAAAAGATTTCGAATTTGACCATGAAACCTTAAAACTCGTCATCTCTTGCGATGAGAAAACGCTTGAGAGTCTTAGAGCAAATTTAAAAAAAAAAGGTTTTGAACTTTTAGGCTTCAATCAAGAATTTCAAATTAAGGAACTCTTAATCACTTTTCCTTTTGTATTAGTGTTACAGTTTTCTCATTTTTTTGGTTTACACATTGATTATTGGCTTCAATTTTTATTAAGTGTACCAGTTCTTATACTTTTAGGGCCTGGAACTTTTTTAACGGCCATAAAAAAACCTCAAATTAGTTTAGAGTTTTTTGTTTCGATCAGCGTAATAGCGGGTTTCTTACTTAGTTTTTACTCTGTTTTAACAAATCAAGCTCAGTTTTTTTTTGCTGAAACATACACAACGATTTTATTTATAATAAGCCTAGGTTCTTTTATAGAAAAAAGAGCTTTTTCAAAACTTACTAGTATTTTCCCACAAAAAAGTAGGTTATTTGCCTCATCTTACAAAAATATTTTACCAGGAGTTAGCAAAGTAAATATTGTTGAGATCCCGCCGCAGAATATTTCAGTTGGGGCAATAATCATTTTTGGTCCTGGTGAGAGGATTCCAGTCGATGTTAGGATTTTAAGAGGTTTTTGTTGGGTCAGTGAAGAAGTTTTAACTGGGCAACCTATACCGGTTTTGAAGAGAACCAATGATCAAGTTTTAGCGGGATCTTTAGTGCTTGAGGGGCAGATAGAGGCAGTAGCAGAGAGTGATTTTTTTTCCTCCTCCCTCAGGAACTTTTTGGATACTTTTAAAGAGAGAGGATTACTTGTATCCAAGTCTAACCCTCTTAATCATTTGCTGAACTATTTTGTTCCAATAGTCATTGGAATTGCTTTAGGTGTTTTTATCTACCAAGTTTTTCTGGGAAATTTTAGTCAGGGATTCATCAGGAGTTTAGCAGTTTTGGTTGTAGCTTGTCCTTGCGCAATAGGAATAGCTGTGCCGTTGGTTTTATCATTAGCTGGGTTACGGGCGCTTAAGCTTAACTGTTTGGTGAAAAGTGGTGATGTTTTTTTACTGATTAGTAAAGCAAAAACTTTTTTTTTAGATAAAACTGGAACTCTTACCAGTGGTACGTATAAGCTTGAGTCATTCCAATTTGTTGACGATGAGACAAAAGATCGATTAATCTCCGCAGAGAGTTCATCAAGCCATCCATTTGCTAAAGCGATTTTAGAGAAACTTTCACAACCTAAAAATTTTTATCTTGTTACAGATGTTAAATTTTTAGAAGATGGAGTTAAGTTTACCTTTTCTGATAATAGGGAGCTCTTTTTAGAGAGAGTTTCGCGACTTGGTTTTAATGTTTATCTTGATGGAATAAAAAAGGGAGAATTTGTTTTAAAAGAGAGTAAAAAAGAGGGATTAGGGCAGGCTTTAAATTTTTTAAAGAGAAGGTTTAAAAACATTGCGATTTTAACGGGTGATATTCTCGATCAGGACTTTAAGCAAATTTGTGAAGACCTTAACATTACTATTCGATCGAATTTAAAACCAGATGATAAGCTTAAATACGTTAAATCAGCCACTAGACCCGTTGTTTTTGTTGGAGATGGATTAAACGACTCTTCTGCAATATCTGCGGCTGATATTGGAATTAGTTTTAGTGCCTCTGTGAATGTAGTTCAAGATAAGTCTGATGTTGTTTTTTTGACCCCTCAGTTAGAAAATTTAATTAACCTTACAAAACTGTCGGACTACTCTGTTAAACTAATTCATCAGAATCTATTCTGGGCTTTCTTTTACAACATTATAATGATACCTTTAGCAGCCTTTGGTGTTATAAATCCAGCACTTGGAGCCCTTGGAATGGTTGTATCTGATCTTGTAGTTGTGCTCAACAGTTTTCGAATTTACAAGAAAAGATTTTAACTATTTGATCCTTTTCAGCAAACGTCGTGAGCTTTGTTGAGATTGATCTTTCTGATTATTAGATTTGTTTTCATTACCTTGTAAAATCTGAAGCTTAACTGATTCTGGTGAGCATTCTAACCAAAGAATGTTTTGCCCATCAGGAGTCATCGCACCCCATATCGAATCCTCCGGAATAATACATAGTTGATATAGTCCATTAAATTTCAAAACTGCCTGAATTTCAGAATCTTTGATTATAAGCTCTCCCTGAAAATATTTGCTAAGTTTAAGTGTAACTGATTCCTCTTGCATTAAAAACTGAGGCAGTCTTACACCTTTGACCCTTGGATTGATAAAAACAAGAATGTGATCACAATTCAGTAATGTTTTTATTGTTTCAATTTTCTTACTCATTCTTTGAAGTCTTCTCCAATCATTTCAAAAAATTTTCCACTGCTGTATGGCGATCTTGCAAGATATCCAACCGGAGTTAACATCTGAGAGTTATCAAGTTTGTATGCTCCCCAAAATAGGAATCCTCCTGGTTTATATAATCCATTCAGAGTGCGATACTTATTTTTAAAGCCAATAAAAATTTTTGATTCATACAAGTAACTTTGTGGAATTTTAAACCAATTCGAGCCGTAATCTTTCTGTATGAAAACACAAGCTTCTCCGGTTTGATCTAGTTTGTTAATTTGATCTAGCATATCATTAGTTTTCTCATTTAAGACTAACCAAAGCAAATAAGGAGAGAATAAATATTTGAGCCAAACCTCTTTACACAAAAATTTAGGAGCAGTTTGATTGTTAAGATAACAACTTTGTTCTGATTGTTTTATTTCATTCCCAGAATACTTGAGAATAACGTTTCTATCCTCAACTACCACTGTAGCGTTTTTAAAACTATGGAAAACTAGGTTTTCTTCTAGTGATTTAAACCTTACATTTACTATCTTATCAGAATTTATGCATGGTTGAGAAAGTAGGTCAAGTATTAAATTAGAATCTGAGCTTAGATTAGCCATTAATGTAATCATTAACCTCAAAAAAGATCTTGTTTTGTTCATACTCCTTCATCTTCTTTAAATGAGCCTCTACGATCTTTTCCCTACCAAATTTTTTTAACAATAAGGACCTGCGCAGAAGAACTTCCTTGTCTTCAATAAAATTATTAGGGTTTGAAGGATAAACATCTGGGTGTATTCCAGTGTCCATCCTAATTGCGTCTACGGGGCAGGCTTCAACACAAAATCCACAATAAATACATAAAAGAGTATCGATTTCATATCTGTGTGGGAATTTTTCAACTCCAGGTTCTGGGTGTTGTGCTGGCTCAATATAAATACATTTTGCAGGGCATGCTGTGGCGCATAGAAAACAACTTGTACACTTGATATTACCTTCATCATCAAGTGTTAATCGATGCCTGCCTCTATATCTTAAAGGATATTCTTGAATTTCATCAGGGTATTGCACTGTGACCACATGATCACTTCTCTTCTTTAGTTTTAACTCAATCAAAACCGCCTCTTTTAAGTTTCTTAAAAATCTAATCAGTAATTTTGTAATACCTTTGATCGCGGATATGATAAAAACTTTATCTACGGCTGATATATCCTGTTGTTTTTTTGGCATTACTATTATTCTAACTAATGATCTTTATCTTAGAAAATTTTTATTCTCATAAATTTAGAAAACAGCTAAATTTTTCTTATCAATGAAAACCATTGCAGTTTCGTTAGGATCTTTGATTTTACTTTACCTCCTAATTGGTTTAGCTTTACGCCACTCTCAAGAGAGGATAGTTTTTCCTGGGTCTGGATTAAAAACCCAAGTGTACCCAAAGCCTGATTGGATTGAAGAGATTTCGGTTGAAACATCGGATGGTAAATTTGTTACGGTTTGGAGAAGCTTGAGTTCACAGGATGATTCCCCAACGTGTGTTTATTTTCATGGGAATTTCGAAAATATTTCTAGTAGGATTAAACTGTATGAAAAACTTGTTAATTCCGGTTGTAATGTCTACGCTCTATCATACAGAGGATACTACGGGGCAAACTTTAATCCATCAATTCTTACGTTTTATCGCGATTTAGACGATTTTAATCAAATTTTAAAAGATAAAGGAAACCTTTATTTAATAGGTTATTCCCTTGGTGGGGCAGCGGCAGCATATTATGCATTTCGTTATCCAGTTAAAAAGCTAGTGCTTGCGAGTACATTCTCAGATTTAAAATCTGTAGCACGTAGCCATCCGTTTTATCGATTTTTTGTACTTTTTATGCGATTTGATATTCCAACTCTTCAATTCTTGAGTAACACTAAAGCAGAAGAAATATTCGTAATTCATGGATTTAGAGATACTGTTGTTCCACCAGATAATTTTCACAAAATAAAGTCAGTATTTCGCGGTGATGAACGATTTAGGTTTAAAGGATATTCGGAGCTTGATCACGGAAATATTATTGATGGTGCTTGGTTTGATATCAAAGAATTTTTATTTAACCCTTTGCTTGTTGAGGAGTAGAATCTCGAAAGCCTCAGAGATCCTCTCAATAAAGTAAAATTTAATACCGTTTAACTCTTCGTCATTAAAGCTTGCTCTGATATCTTTCTCATTTCTCTTTGGTAGAATTATCTCAAAGATGCCATACCTGACAGAGGCTAAAACTTTCTCCCTAATTCCACCAACCTCCAATATTTGACCAGTTAAAGATAGCTCTCCCGTGATTGATATACTGTTTTTTAGTGGTATATTTGTTATGGCTGAATAAATGGCCAAGCAAAGAGCTGCACCTGCAGATGGACCGTCTTTAGGAACACCACCATAAGTTGCATGAACATGAATATCGTGGCTGTAGAAAAAATTCTCAGGAATGTTCAACTTTTTAGCATTAGCTTGCAGATAAAACAAAGCTAACTTAGCACTTTCCTGCATAACTGTTCCAAGTTGGCCGGTTAATATTAGGTTTCCTTTACCTGGTGCCACTAAACTTTCAAGCACCAAAAGCTCACCTCCTAGGTTAGTCCAAGCTAATCCAATAACAACACCTGTTTTTGCCTCAGTAGTGATTGGTTCTGGAAGATACTTGGGTGGACCTAAAATTATTTCCAGCTTTTTTCTGTCTACCTTAAACTTCTTAAATTTTTTTTCCAAGTAAATTTTTGCAATTTTTCTGCACATTTTTGCCGTCTCTCTATCTAAACCCCTAAGCCCCGATTCTCTCGTGTACAATTGAATTAGAGCGGAAACAGCAGATTTTTCAACTGTAATATGTACATTACTTAACCCATTTGCTTTAATCTGTTTGGGGAGCAAAAATTTTTGAAATATTCTCTCTTTTTCTAGTTGACTATAACCATTAATCTCTACCTCTTCAAGTCTATCTAGAAGTGGAACAGGTATGGTGCTAGTTGAATTTGCTGTACAAATAAACATAACCTTTGATAAATCAAAAGGGAACCCTAAGTAGTGATCTACAAAGCTAGAGTTCTGCTCAGGATCAAGAACCTCTAGTAACGCAGATGCAGGGTCGCCTCTGGCATCTAATCCAATCTTATCAATCTCGTCTAAAACTATCACAGGATTCATGGTTTTAGCATTTTTTAAAGCCTGAAGAATCCTTCCAGCACTTGAGCCAATATACGCTTTTCTATGTCCTCTTATCTCTGCCTCATCTCTAATTCCACCAAGAGAGATTCTTTCAAACTTTCGACCCAATGCTTCCGCTATTGACTTTGCAAAACTTGTTTTTCCAACTCCTGGAGCTCCAACAAAGCAAAGTATTGGCGACTTTGATTCGTCAGTTAAATGAGTTACACAAAGGTATTCAATGATCCTCTCTTTTACTTGATTCTGACCATAATGATTCTTGTTGAGAATCTCTCTAGTCTTTTCTAAATTAAATTGATCTTTAGTGTAAATCCCCCAAGGAAGCTCGGCAGCAAAATCTAAGTGAGTTCTAAGCATTGAATATTCAGGAGCATCAATTGGGATTCTGCTTATCCTTTCTGTTTGTTTTAAGAGCTCGGTTTTTATGTCTTCAGGAATTGGTTTAGATAAAAATGTGTTTTTAAGATTCTGAATATCGTCAGTATCACCCTCATATTTAGATAATTCCTCTCTTATTGTTTGTAATTTTTCACGTAAGAAATTAATCCTAGCTTGCTCATCCAATCTTTTTTCCGTTGTGCTTTGCAATTCCTCATCCAATTTAAGGCTGTCTAGCTCATTTTCAAGCACTCTTGATGTATTTTTTAGCAAGGTAAGTTCTCTATTTGAGAGAACGTGGAATGGTACCTTGAAATAGTTGTTAAGCTGGACAATAAACTGAAATAAGCTTTCAATACCTCTTTCTAAATAGGAGTGAAAAATGTAGCTTAGCTCTTCTCCCACAGCTTCCATTTCAATTAACTGATTAAGTGACTTAGTGATTTTTTTCTCAAAAGATGCTTTGGAACTTTTTGTTGCTAGCTCAATATCTACTTGCTCAGCTTCACCAATGGCACCTCTAATATCTCTTGTGGCTTTAATTAACCTTGCCCAACAAGTTCCTTCGACTATGACTTTAAAAGCTGTTCTCTGTTTTATTTTAAACACTACTTTAACGACAACTCCCAATCTAGGCAATTCAGTCAAAGAGTCAGTGACTAGAATTAAGTCACCAAGTTGCACCCTATCCTGGTCGATGGCAAATGATGAGATTACTCCCGGAGCTACTGCAGCTTGCTCAACAAAAAGAATCGGTAAGCTTTCAAAGCTACTCATTAGGAAATTTTATCTTTAACACTAATTACATCTAAAATGCGCTCGAGACTTGGAAAAAATTCTAAGTTGTACCTACCCATAATCCCTTCTCGAATTTGTGCCATCTGGTAAATGGCTCTTGAATCTAAAGTTCCAAATCTTTGGTATGCACCAATCGTCAATTCTGCGGCTTCAAATCCAAGGGCAGAGAAAATATCAATACTTGAATCTAGATGTTTAGCTTTCATTAATGAAATAAACTCAGCCGATTTACTTGATTTTTCATTTAGGAAAGTTGGGTACACGACATTTTCTAGCAAATAGGGAACCTGTGATAAAGCTTTCTTATCGTCAAGCAAACCTGTGCCGATGAACTGAACTAATGATTTTGTTTTATCCGATAAACCCATCAATAGCTCTGCAGTTTCCGAGATTGTTAAGCCTAATATTACGGCATCAAAATGGCCCCTAATTATATCTTTTTCTAGGGTAGCTATTGTTTGTTGATTTAGATCATTGATTTGATAGTCAACAACTTTGAATCTAGAATATTTTAAAATTTCCTCACTGAACTCTTGACTGTACTGAGAGGATGTTTTGACCACTAAAATTTTTGAGAAGCCAGATTTAGAAATATAATCTAAAATCCCCAACACCTGACTTCGCAAGGTTAATCCCAAATGTACATATCCAAAATTACCCCCAGGATCTTTACGACTTAAATATATAGTAAACTTCTTACCCGAGTTTAAACCCTGAAACGTTTTTGCTTGTTCCAGAATAAATGGACCTAGGTAGTAATCGCAAGTGATTTCTTTGTTTAAAGAGTTGAAGTAATACTCAAAGTCTTGAGTAGAGGATCCTACATCTTTAATGAATAATTTTAGGCCGCTATCTTGATTTTTCTCAAAAGCAACAGAAACACCATTTGCTATTTTAGAGCCAATATTAGATACGGAGCCAGATAGTGGTAGCAATGCACAAATATTTTGAGATTTAATTTCAAAAGTTGTTTGGAAGCCTTCCTGAGAATTACTAGTATCTTTAAATTCCTGTTTTTGACCTAGTAATAAAGCTACTTTAGGATACTTCCTCATATCTAGAGATTCCGATATACGTCCTAATTTTCGCTGCTCAAGTAGCAAATACTCTAATTTTCTTAAAATTTTTGTTTTTGCCCCGCTTCTTAGTAGTTTTTCTGATTCTTCTAATGCATGTTGATTTTTATTTATCTCAAATAAAGCCTTAGTTCTTAAAAGTGATCCCTCAGGATTTCTGAAAAATGAGTAGTTGGACGGGGAATTCGCATAATCTAATGCCCTCAAAGGTTGTCTTAAAAGAATTAAAATTGCAAATATTCTATGAGCTAAATCTTGACGAAAATTAGCGGGTATTTTCTGAGAAAGAGTGTAGCGAAGGTAAGCAGATTCGTATTTACCGGAAACTAGAAATCTATCTCCCTCTAAAATTGGATCTGGTAAAGTTTTTCCCGAATAGCTAATACCATACTCAAATGGGATCCAGTAAGGAAAATTTGTAACCGTGATTGATTTGCTTGGTGCTCTCGTAGCACAAGCAAGTATAAGAAAAAACGAAAAAATGTATAGATATTTCACTATACTTAAATTTAATAATCATATTTTAAAACATCAATAAAGAAACCGTAGTGAGCATCGATATCTGATGCTTGAAATTTAACTCTAGAATCTTGGTTCAAGTATAAAATCCCCTCCAACGAAATACTATCTGAGTTCTTAATTAAACTAACTTTAAGAACATTTGCTCTTGAGATTGAAAACTTAAAATTTCTGGCACTTAGAGGTTGAAATTTCATGCTGAAGAAATACACACCGAATTTTAATGGAATTGCAAAATCAATTTTTTTGTTCTTTGGTAAAAATTTACACTCTAAAATATCGCAGTCTATTTTTACCAAACCAGGGGATAGAAGTGCTCCAGGCAGTAAACTTGGAAATTTTTTTATTGAATCGATACGGTAAACAATAATTGAGGGTTTTCCAAAGCCGAACTGTTTGAAATTCTCTAAAAGGAAAACATCTTTAAAGTACTCGCGTTGTTTAATTGTAAAG
>CALHSA010000035.1 GCA_938038205.1 uncultured bacterium
AGCAGGAGTACATAAGTATTGACTCACGCTTACACACCCCAAATAAATCAGAGGTGCAATTTTTCTTTCTAGCAAGATCGTCCACTGTAGAGTCAGTCCCACAAACATTATCTTGTCCGTTATCTTGAGGAGGGAAAGAGAAAAAGCGGTACTGACCTGAATCTAACTGCCTAGCAAACCATACAGTGTGATTACTTAACTTAACACTTTCCAATTGCTGATATAAACTCTCTACAAAGCCTTGTGGATCAAATTCGCTTGAATTATTGCCATTCTCACCTTGAATAAAAAGACACTGCAATAAACTACTCTCACTCCCTAAACCTGAGACCATTATCGCTCTACTATTCCTCATTGTTTGGATTAAATTTGAAATACTAATTGGATTCTGTGAATTTCCTGAATTCACACCAAAAAAAGCAGTAATAAGAACAAAAAAACCAATAGCTAAAATTATGATAGCAAAGAGTAAATCAACATCACCCTTACAATTTTTCACTATTCTAAGTATATCAAAAAACCACCTTTATTCGCGGAAAATTCTTTCTTTAAACACTCAAGGCTTTATCCAATTAAACCAAGAGCCGCTGTTCAATAATTAACACTGCTATTTCAAGTTTAACATTAAAAGCTCTACAAAAACTGTTTTTTGAAATCTTACTCTAAATATCTTCTTGAACCTTAAGAATTAATCAACAACTTATCGCGTTTAAAAAAGGTATGAATACCCAAGAAAGACTGGATTAGAGCACTCAATGCATAAATATACTCTAAGCAAAATAAGCTTTTTATATCTACAATGCATGGCAAAGCTAGTAATATTAACTTAACAACAAAACTTAGCGGTGCTAAAAGCAGTTCAAAAAATTTTTTTTGAATTTAATATCTATTGTTTATCCGTAACCACTTAAGTAAGTTTAATTTTAAGTACAGTTGTACATTTAAAAAATAACTGTTTAAAACAATCGTTTTACTAAAATTAATTAAAAACAGGTTAAGTAACTACAACTTTACTGCTCTTAAACCTATCTCAGATTGAGAAAGCTGTTTGATAATGCTTTTACAACTTAAATGCCAAAAAATAACAAACTAGACCATGCACCAATATTTTTAATAATACAAATCTTATATTAGTACTTGCTTATTCCAGTAATTTCTTAAAAAAAAATCAGAATTTAAAGTAGTTTTACCTTAAAAGTATATGCTTTTAAATAATAAGCACCTAAAAAGTATGGATCCTAATTCTAACTTGGCAAAGATGGTATAATTAAATGAAATTATTTTATGTCATTAGAATAACAACTTAATCTAAGTAAAAAAACTAAGAACTGAAATGGTGATAAACGACTTAAAATCTTGATTTCGTTTAATTTATCCGCTTCTAGTATAAGCTTTACTTTAGTTTCTAAAATTCTTTACAAATACACCCAGAAACATTTACAGATACACCTATCGAGTTTGGTAAGTACAATTTATTAATTATTAGATCAGTTAGGAACGATATATCAATTTACTCCAATGTAAAAAAAACAATGTAATTACCTATAAAAATTATTTAACAAAAAAAGGCTCAAGAATATTCTCTAATCTGCGAAATTTCTTGACTGTATAAAAATCCTCCTCATTTAAGCTCACTCGACCATCTAAAAAACTATTAGTGAGAGCTAATTTCAAACATTTAATAAGAGATCGAGTTGATGTAGTTAACGAGATAACTTTTGGAATTATATTTCTACAGTAGTCTAGAACAAACTTTCCATCTAATTTTGCTATCAAATCCCCAAACTTTTCAATTTGAGCCTGCCTACATTCTAGTATTCTCTCGAAATCAAATCTAAGTGAACAGTCATTTTTAAAACCGTCACCATCAACAAAAACGTGAATATCAATTCGTTCAAGGAATGGTCCCGAGAATTTGCTTAGGTATTTTTTAACCTCAGTAAATGAGCACCTACATGAATTTTTTCTGCTTCCAAAATATCCACAAGGACATGGATTTGTTGCACAAATTAGTAAAAAATCTGCCGGTAAGTCAACGACATAATTTGCTCTGGCTAACTTGACTTTTTTTGTTTCAATCGGAACCCTCAAGGAATCAAGAGTAGACCTATTAAACTCACCTAATTCATCCAAAAATAAAACTCCATTATTTGCAAGAGTAGCCTCTCCTGGACGACCTTTAACCCCACCCCCTATCATAGCTGCTTTTGTTGCAGAATGATGAGGTGAACGAAAAGGTCGAGAGCCTTTTAAGATGCTCGAATAATCTTCACCTGCTAAACTATAATAAAGATAATTCTCAAGTATCTCGTTTGAATTTAAAGGTGGTAACAGCTTTGAGATCAAATTAGCTGTAAAAGTTTTACCTTGTCCCGGAGGACCTATTAAAAGCATAGAGTGACCACCAACTAAACTTAAAATAACAGCATGCTGAACCAACGGCGACATAGAAGCCAGCAACTTAAACTGCTCATGAGGGGAATACTCTATACTGCCACTGTACGATACGCACTCGAATTTAGGTGTTTGAAACAACTCTTTTAAATTATTTATAAACCAGATATCACAATCCTTTATAGGTAAACTAGAAATCTCCTTCCTAAAGGAATCAGGTAAAATAAATTTTCGCTTGTTTGATAGAAATGCCGCAACAAAAACCAACAAAACACTGTTACAAGCTTTAACTGAACCATCTAAACCTAACTCTCCTAACAACACTGAATCAAAAATTTCCTCCTCTAAATTTCCCTTAATTTTGTTTAGCAAACTAACAGCAATCGGTAGATCCAAAGCAGTTCCATCTTTTTTTAAATCACTAGGGCTTAAATTAACTATTAGCTCACCCGTTAATTTTATTCCAAGAGCCCTAAAAGCACTAATTATTCTATCTTTAGATTCCTTCACCGATGTATCAGGTAAGCCTATTATCGACAGCTTAAAATTATGAGAGTGAGAGTAGTGTGTTTCAACCAGGACCTCGGTAAATTTACTGCAAAAAATTAATCCACTCTTAACAGTCTCGGCCACTAAAAATTAATCGTAGATAAAAGGAAAAAGTTTCCGACTCTTTACTGGCAAAAAAACTGCATATGAAACCTAGGGTGAACTCTGAGACCACATTGCTCGATAATTATTGGCGAATAATCCCTCCTGAAGAGAAACTTGAAATTTTAAGTTTAAGTCAAGGTAAAGGTTTAATGTTCACTGGTATTTTTATCTACATTTTCCTTATCACAGCAGTTGGTTATTACTCGCCTTGGTTGATTTTATTCGCTTTCCTCCTCTCTCCGGTAGCTTATCAAGTTACCTCAAATAAAATATGGAACATGCTTAAAGCACAAACTCTAATCTATTACCTTGCTGCAAAAAGCGCAGCACGAAGAATAGCTTACTCATTAAATTGTAATGAACTAGAGGTTCGACTCTTATTTAGGGCTAGCTTGGAAGAAAAAATCACCATGGATGCTTTTGAAGAGACTGTAAGTGTTAAGCCAGTCTGGGTTGCTGTTTTTCAAGAAGCAGTGGTCGTATTTGAAGAGAGGAAAGGAGGTGCAGTTCTTAGATTTGGAAGCTTGTTCGGACCAAAATTAAATGTAGATATTGACCAAAATAAAATTACTCTACAAAGGTTAACCTACGGTCAGGATAGATTTAAATATATCTTAACATCTAAATATGCTGTTGCTTTTAAAGCCTGCCAGGATATGCTTACCTCCTATCAAACACAAGCTTTGAAAAAGTTTGATTCCGGCCAACCGCTTTTTAACTTCTAGAACATTCCACCATTTACAGGAATAACAGCACCATTAACGTACCCTGCTTCTTCAGATACAAGAAATTTCACTACTGCAGCTACATCATCACCAGAACCAAATCTACTAACGGGTATAGATTTCAACATACTCTGTTTAATCTCCTCATTTAAATTACTAGTCATATCAGTTTCGATGTAACCGGGAGTAATAGCATTAACAGTGATATTTCTTGAACCAAGCTCCTTGGCCAGGGACTTTGTAAAACCAATTAGACCTGCTTTAGAAGCGGCATATATTGTTTGCCCCGGATTTCCAATCTCACCAATGATGCTAGAAATATTAATAATTCTCCCCCCCCTTTTTTTTAACATTCCTCGAATAACCGCCTGAGAACAGAAAATAGCCCCTAAAAGATTAACTCTTAATACTCTCTCTATATCCGCTTCAGAAAGCCTGATTAGAAGATCATCTTTAGTTATGCCCGCATTGTTAACTAAAACATCCACAGAACCAAAACTTTCCTCAATCTGCTTTATACTAGCGTTAACTTGTTCTCTATTCCCAACATCGAATTTTACCAACTTACACTTATCTTCACCTATTACCTCAACTAATCTTTTAGCATGATCCTCACTACTCGAGTAATTTGCAAATACAAAAAATCCTTCTTTTGCCAAAGTGATGCTAATTGACTTACCTATACCCTTAACACCACCAGTAACTAATGCAAGTTTCATATTAAACTGTATCCCTCAGAATCACAAATTTATCATCCTTTGAATCTAATATTAAATATCCCATTTGATACAATTTTTCCCTAATCAGATCAGCGTTTTTAAAATCCTTGATTTGCCTGTATCTTTGTCTCTCTAATGCTAAATCGTTAACATCCTGTGGAATTTCCAGACAGATTTTAATGGACTCAAGAAGATTTAAACCTAGTATCTCATCAATACTTAGCACGCTCCAAAAATTTTCTTCATTCAACGATCTGGCATAACCCCAAATTTCTGCTAAAGCAACGCCAGTATTTAAATCTTCACAGATTGGATCAAGTAGTGTGTTACTCTGAATTTTTTCAACTTTTGATAAATCAAGTTTTTTTTCAAAAGCAAATTTGGCTAAATTATGTATCAGGGTTTTTCTAGCATTTCTTGCTGAACTTAACGCTTCCATAGTGAAATTAAGCTGAGTGCGGTAGTGAGCTGTCAAACACAAATACCTGTAATCTAATGCATTAAATCCCTGCTCTTCAATATCTGAAACAGTCACTATTGTTCCTTTACTTTTGGACATTTTATCGTTATTGAAAAGCACAAACTCGTTGTGCACCCAGTACTTGGCAAAAGGCTTTCCTGTAGCTCCTTCTGATTGAGCTATTTCATTAGTATGGTGAACCGGTATATGATCAACTCCACCACAATGAATATCAATACTCTCCCCTAGATGCTTTATAGCCATCGCACTGCACTCAATATGCCAACCAGGATATCCACTCCCCCAAGGACTATCCCAAAGTAAAATGTGATTCTCAAACTTGGATTTGGTAAACCATAGTACAAAATCCTCCTGCCTTCTCTTATTTAAATCTTCATCAACCCTACTGATGGTGTTACAAGTACAACCACCTCTTAATTTGCCATAATCTGGTAATTTTGCTGTATCAAAATAAACGTTTCCGTTAGAAATGTAAGTAAAACCCTTATCCTCAAGCCTTTTAATCAGTTCAATCATATCCTGAATATGCTCAGTGGCTTTGCAGACTACATCTGGTCTTTTTATGTTCAGTTTCTGACTATCACGAAAGAACGCATTTGTATAAAACTCAGCTACCTCGAGAACAGATTTCCTTTCCCTTTTTGCTGCTAAAATCATCTTATCTTCACCCTCATCTGCATCAGAAACAAGATGACCAATATCAGTAATATTCATTACATGCTTAACTGAATATCCTAAGTATCTAAGTAGCCTTACAAGGATATCCTCGTTAATGTATGCTCGGAAATTACCTAAGTGTGCAAAATGGTACACCGTAGGTCCACAACAATAAATTCGAACCAAATTTTTATCAATAGGTTCAAATTCCTCAACTTTACGGCTTAACGTGTTAAAAATTTTTAGAGTTTTCATAAAGTATTCTTTCAATAACTCTCCTAGCTATTGATGTTGGTTTTGAGAGTTCGTCTTTTGGATTAACAACAAAAACAGATAAACCATACTTTGGAGATTCTGTTGGAAAAGTAGCAACATATGATCTCATCAACCCTCGTGGATTATCTATACTTAAGGTTCCTGTTTTGCCAGATACCTGAAACTGTAAAGCAGTGTCCTTAAAGCTCTTTGCAGCCGTCCCTACAGTGTGTGTAGATATCATGGATCTTAGAAGAACCTGAGCTGATGCTTCAGTAACAACTTTAGAGACTACAGATGGTCTAAAAGCGTAGATTACACTTCCATCACGAGATATGATATATTCGACGATTTTAGGCGCCATCATGTATCCTTTATTACCTATCGCAGCAATTATACTAGCAGCATGTATTGGTGTAAGGAAAATTGATCCAAACCCCGCTGCTACCCTAGCTAATTCAAACTGATCAGTCGGAATATAGCCTCTGCTTCTCGGTAATTCAAAATCCGAGGGAAACGAAATATTAAAACCAAAACGATCTGTGTAAAATGATAAAAGCCTATCATCTAAGTATTTCAAGGCTAACCTCGCAAAAACAGGATTAGCTGATTTAGCCAGTCCCTCTTCAAGGGTCATAACACGCCTATCGCTGTTGAAATCAGGGAGAAAATTACTTCTGCTAAGCTCGTATGTACCACCCCTAAAGCTTAAAATTGTGTAAGGATCTACGTTAGCAAAATCAATTGCAGCTGCCGCTGTGATTATCTTAAAAATTGATGCTATCTTGAAACCATCATGAAGCACTGGATTTGGAATAGAAAGACTTGCTCCTGAGTATCCAAGAATTCGTCCAGAATTCACATCTAGTACCACTAAAGCAACTGTGTGAGCCTTGGAATTTCTTACCTCACTCTCAACAATTTTCTGAATCTGAGGATTAACTGTAAGAACTATTTTATTCCCGAAACTATCTAAAAGAAAATAAAAACCATCAGAGTAACTATAACTCGTAGGAATGCTTGGTAATTTGATCTCTTTGAAAGATAAATTTATAGGATAAACACCTTTTAAATTGAGGTTTGGTATAAAATATTTGTATACAACTTTTTGCGAAGAATTTGTTTTTTTCTGATTTTTATCAGAACTCTTTTGAGAGGATATTTTAGCAACTTTCGACTTTCCACCAGGGGATGATTCCAGAGAAACCAGTATCAGCACTATAAGTGCAAGTCTTGCTATAAAAGCTACCATGTTATAAAAAATGTTGCTTAAACACTAAATTTATGTAACTATTATTATATCCTTACTATGGCGTTCTGGAAAGCAGGTTTTGGAGACGATGAGGAGAAATCTGAAATATCAATCGTTAAAGAAGTTATTCCAAACCAAAAAACTTTGAAAACCGTTTTTGCCGAAGGGGCATATGTAGAAGGCAAACTAACATTTGAGAATGATGTCCAAATTGATGGGCATGTTGTGGGTACAATAACAGCTCAAAACTTACTTGTTATTGGCAAAACTGGGGTGATTGAAGCAACTCTTGATGTTGGAGACTTAGTAGTTGAGGGGATTGTAGTAGGAGATGTTAAAGCTAGGAATCATGTCCATTTAACATCAACTGGAAAGGTAGTAGGAAACGTAACATGTGCACAGATTTCAATTGAAAAAGGGGCTTACTTCAAAGGTCAATGCACTATGACCGAGACTCCTCAAGAACTTGTAAGAAATTAGGACCTTAAATAACTGGCTGCAGAAATTAGCACTTGCACAGAGAATTCTTTAACAAAAATTAGTAGTAGGAACGCTAACATAAAGGCTACATCAACAGGAAAACTCCTTAAGGAGTAAGGAAGAGCCCTCCTAATAGGCCATATAACCGGTTCAGTTGTATCTTTTAAAAACCTTACAATAGGATTATACGGGTCAGGGGATACAAATGAAATTATAGCTCTACCTATAAACAAAAAAATCCATACAGAAAAAAAAATATCAACCACTTTAGCAAGTGCAGCTAGAAAACTCGAAATTACGAACATAAACGAGTATGAGTATACAATTTAGGATTAAACTTTTAAATCAATTTCAATTATATCCTCGCGATGAACAATCGAAATAGTTTTATCTAAATCAACACTCAAGCTTTTGTTTATTCTGTTAACTATAGTTGCATGATCAAATTTATCTAGAAAATCAGTTGCATGCCTATTTTCAATAAACTTGCGTGAAGTCAAAACCCTTAATAGCAGTGACTGGTTTGTTTCAATTCCTTTTACCCTTAAACTAAAACAAGCCAAAATAGCTTTCTTGATTGCTTCTTCCCTACTAGCTCCTTTGATAATAATTTTGCCAATCAAATTATCATAATTTTCATTTATCTTATTTCCTTCAGAGTAAGTGTAATCAACCCTGCAATCATCTGGGTATTTAAGTTCAATTAATCTACCAAAGCTTGGAGAAAAATCTAAACTATTCTCAGCATTTAATCTAAGCTGTATCGAATGTCCTTTACTCTCCTTAGGTAACTTGAGTTTTTCTTTTAATGAAATCAACAATTGAGTTTCAACTATATCGATTTCAAAAATTTCCTCTGTCACAGTGTGTTCAACCTGAATTCGTGGATTTACCTCTAAAAAGAACAATGATTCTCCATCATACAAAAACTCAACCGTAGCTACTCCTACATACCCCATTTTTTCAAACATCTCTTGAATTTTATTGCAAGTATGCTTGTATAAAGATTCTGGGATACAACCCGGAGCTTCCTCTATAATTTTTTGATGCCTTCTTTGAATTGTACAATCTCTTGTTCCTAGAACAGCAAACTCCCCTTTAGATGATCTTACTACTTGAAATTCAATATGTTTTACACCTTGTAAATACTTTTCTAGTAGTATTTCACCCCCTCCAAAGAATTTTGACTCTAGTATCGATTCTCTTACTGCCCGGTCTAAATCATCAACATCATGAACTATCCTTATTCCTCTTCCTCCGCCGCCATAGGTGGCCTTTACGAGAACAGGAAAGTTAATCTTATTCAAATTTAAAGTTTTGCGTTTAACGGGAATAGATGGAACGGTTGTTAAAAATTTCCTGGCAAAATTTTTACATTTTTTTTTATCTCCACAAAGAGATAAACACCTCGGATTGGGGCCTACAAAATGTATTCTATTCTCTCGACAGAGTTTACTTAGTTGAGGATTTTCACTTAAAAAACCATAACCAGGGTGAATAAATTTACAACCAAATTTTTTTGCTAAATCAATCACAGCTGACACCGATAAAAGAACTTGATCCTTTTCGTCATGCACAAAGTAATCATCCAAGTAATCCTTGTAATCTAATTCCAGGTCCCCTTTTGCTACCAAGCCATAAACTTTGAATCCCATTTTTTTTGCAGTCCTGGCAATCCTTTTTGTGATCTCACCACGATTAGGTATAAAAATCCTTTCCGAGCTCATCTTTGACAGAAACTTACAATATGTTAGTATAAACCTGAGGTTTACCAAATGTACGAAGTCGTAATCCTAGGTTCAGGTCCTGCGGCTTTAACTGCTGCAATATACACTGCTAGGGCTAACTTAAAAACCCTAATCTTGGCAGGAAATCAACCAGGTGGTCAGTTAACCCTTACAACAGAGGTTGAAAATTTTCCTGGTTTTCCAGATGGTGTGTTGGGCCCTGAGTTGATTGAGTTAATGAAAAAGCAAGCTCTCAGATTTGGAGCTGAGTACAAATATGATACAGCTGTTGAAGTTAGCTTAAAGGGAACCCCAAAAAGGATTAAAACTCAAGAGAGTGAGTATCATACGCAAGCAGTCATAATAGCAACAGGAGCCAGAAGCAGATATTTGGATTTACCCAATGAAAAAGAATTACTAGGGTATGGAGTATCAACATGTGCTACCTGTGATGGAGCCTTTTACAGAAATAAGGTGGTTGCTGTGGTTGGAGGAGGTGACTCAGCAGCTGAGGAAAGTCTATTTTTAACCCGTTTTGCGTCAAAAGTGTACTTAATTCACCGAAGAGATAAATTAAGAGCTTCTCAAATAATGCAAGATCGAGTGCTAAGCAATGAAAAGATTGAAATAATTTGGAATCACACTGTTGAGAAACTTATTGGATCAAAAGAGACTAAACTTCAGGGTATTGAGTTGAAATCAACCTTGGATGGCTCTCTGAGGGAATTGAAGGTGGATGGATTATTCTTAGCAATTGGACATGTTCCAAACACAGAAATTTTTCATGAGCTGGAAAAAGATCAACTTGGCTACTTAATTCCTGCTCAAATGGGTAGAAGCTATTCATCCATTGAGGGAGTTTTCTTAGCTGGAGACTGTGTTGATCACCATTACCGACAAGCTATAACTGCAGCTGGTTTTGGTTGCATGGCAGCTATAGATTGTGCTAGATGGCTTGGGAAATAATAACTTGAGTGGAATTTGACCAAATTTTTAATGACGTTGAATTTAACAACTTTAATGTAAAAGTTGAAACTAATCAGGGTAAAGTAAAATACGAGGCTAATGATCTAGAGTTTCCGGTATCATGGTCTAAAACTGCTTGCAATATCGCAGCTTATAATTTTTTCCGTAGAGAGGTTGTACCAGCATCTTTGAAAAAAGTTGATGAAGAAGGAGTCCCTTCTTGGTTACAAAGATCAGAGCCGTCTTATGAAAAAACAAGTAAAGATCACTCTTTTAAAGATGAAACATCAATCAAACAGGTGATTTCGCGAATGGCTGGTGCCTGGACGTATTGGGGATGGAAACTAGGGTATTTCGGGCACGAGATAGAGGCTAAAAACTTTTTTAAATTTGCGATAAACGATCTAATAAATCAAAAAGCCGCTCCCAACACTCCTCAGTGGCTTAATACTGGGTTATGGTGGGCTTATGGAACATCAAGGAAGGATCCTGGTTATTATACATGGGATCATTCTTCCAATAGTGTTATTGAATCCCCTTGCTCATTTAAGCACCCACTTCTGTCAGCCTGCTTCATTTTATCTGTTGAGGATAATCTTACCGATCCAAATGGAATTTATGACTTAATAACAAAAGAAGCCAAAATTTTCAAATTTGGAGCGGGCAGTGGTGTTAATTTTTCAAAACTTAGGTCTAGGGAGGCAAGTCTCTCAACCGGCCATAAATCCTCTGGAGCTTTACAATTCATAAAATTAACCGACTTTTCAGCAAGTTCAATAAAAAGCGGAGGGATAGATCGAGGTTCATCTAAAATGGCAATACTCGATGTTAGTCATCCAGAAATAGAGAGTTTTTGTGCCTGGAAAGCAGAAACGGAAATGTTAAATAATTTTCTTCTACAAAATAGGGATCTTATACAGAGATATCTTAATCAGAATAATACGTCAACAACTCAAGCGTTTGAAATTAAGGGCTTAGGCAGTAACACAAATATCTCTGTTCTACTAACGGATGATTTTCTAGATTGTGTGCATCAGGACAGAGATTGGGAGCTTAGAGATTCAAATGGGGAGGTTATTAAGAAGGTATCTGCTCGAAAAATTTGGAATGATATTTGTTACTATGCTTGGCTTTGTGGCGATCCTGGAGTCCAGTTTACTGATACAATAAACATTTGGAATACATGTAAAGCATCGGGAAGGATCGAAGCATCAAATCCTTGTGCAGAATTTTTATTTTTGAATGATACCTCTTGCAACTTAGCATCATTAAATTTACTTAAGTTTTTAAGTGAAGACGGAAGTTTCTGTCTTAAAGATTTTATAAACTCTGTAAAACTCTGGACAACAATCCTTGATATTAGCATATCTTTCGCTCAATACCCCTCCTCGGAGATTTGTGAAAAAACAATAAGTTTTAGGCCTCTAGGATTAGGGTTCACCAATTTAGGATCTTTTTTAATGCAATTAGCTCTTCCATATGATTCCGACGAGGCAAGAGATATTGCAGCTTTAATTACAGCTTGTTTAACTGCATCAGCTTATTTGAGCAGTGTTGATCTTGCTGAAAAATTGGGATCGTTTTCTCACTTTCCCAGTAATGAAGAATGTTTCACAGAGATTTTGAATTTGCAAGAATTAGAGTTTAATAAACTTGTAAAATCGATAAAAAAATCCTCAGCCTTGAGGAACTCAAATGAAGTAATTGAGTGGGTTACTACCTGCTTTAAAAGAATCAAAGGTAAAAAATTTAGAAAT
>CALHSA010000036.1 GCA_938038205.1 uncultured bacterium
GATTTTCTTAATTCTTTCTTTAGTAAGGACATTATTTCCCTTTCGTTTTTAAAAAACTCTTGGGCGGATAAATCAGACCCTTCATGGTCTAAATTACTTAAATGAACTAAACCATGAACAAATAACTTTAAAAGTAGGGTTAAATTAAGCTTTTTTGATCTAAGAATCAAGTCTCTATTGATTACAATCTCACCTAAAACTTCTCCATCATTGTAACAAAACGTTAGGACATCTGGAGTGTAAATTTTTTGTCTGTAGCTTTTATTTAGCTCAGTCATTTTTTCACTTGTCAAAAAAATTAGTCCAATTTTACCCGTGTATTTAAATCTATCTTTTGCAACCCTACAAAGCTTGTTAAGAAGCTTCCTAACCGGTGCACTAAGTGTAATACCCCTACAGTAAAGCAACTAGTCCTCGTAAGCTTTAATTATATTGGATACCAAAGGATCCCTAACAACGTCATCCTTTGTAAAACTTATAATCGCAATATCTTTAATATTAAGTAATCGGTTTACAGCGTCTAATAATCCTGAATACTCTGATTTTGGTAAATCAATCTGAGTAGGATCACCGTTAACAACAAAAGTAGAACCAAATCCAAGCCTGGTTAGAAACATCTTCATTTGAGGTACGGTAGTGTTCTGAGCTTCATCTAAAACCACGAAGGAGTGCGATAAGGTTCGGCCCCTCATAAAAGCAAGGGGAGCTACTTCAATAACACCCTTATCAATAAAATCTTGGATCTTCTCTGCATCAAGCAGATCAAAAAGAGCATCAAACAGTGGACGCATATATGGGTCAACCTTTTCTTCTATAGTTCCTGGCAAAAAACCCAACTTCTCACCGGCTTCCACAGCCGGCCTACATAATATTAGTTTTTTTACCTCTTTTTTAATAAGCTTGCTTACACCTAACGCTACGCTTAAATAACTTTTTCCCGTGCCAGCAGGCCCAATTCCAAACGTTATTCTGTGAGATTTAATTGCATTGACGAATTTAGCTTGATTCTGACTTTTTGCATAAACAACTCTTCTAGATCCGTGAATCTCAATTTTTTCCCCAAAAATTTCAACCAAATCTATTTCGGCATTATAGGATAGGGCGGAAATGCTCTTTATGACATCATCAGAGTATATAGGAACTCCTTGTTTAGCTAGTTTAGTTAGCTCGTTTAAACATCTTTCAACAATAAAGACATCAGAATCAAGTCCCTCAACCAGTATTTTCTCCCCCCTCCTTTTAATGTTGGTTTTTGTTTTCTCCTCTAAAATAACCAAATACTCATCATTACTACCAGCTACAAGTTGACCAAACCTTTCGTCTAAGCTTAGCTCCTTACTTATTCTTTTACAGTAAACTTTCTTTCTATCGCTCACACTTTACTTAGAAAATTAAGTAAATCAGAGAGTCCCTTCTTTATATAGCCCCTATAAAAATTTTCTGACCCTCCCCCTCTGCCATCTAGATTATTAAATATTTCCTTGATTAAACTTGATTCAAGATTATGAGATCCCCCTATAATTAAGTGATTTTTTTCATTCTTACTGCAAAAAACGACTATGCCTTTCTCATATTTAGCCTTCAAGGTATCAAATGTACTCTCCATAATATCAAAGTATTTAGATTCAAGGTTACACACAATAAATTTACCCAAATCTACTAAAATATGAGGTGATGAATGAACCAAAACCGAAGCTAAATCATTTTTTAGTTTGCCAATAGTATGGTTTAAATCTTTTATCTCATTAATCAATCTCTTTACCGTTTCACGGATTGAGCTCTGACTTTTTGCTAACCCGAGAGCTTCTGAAATTTCATTGGTTTGCTGCAAGTAAAATCTAACTACTTTAGGCCCAACTACAGCCTCTAATCTTTTTACTCCACTAGATACACTGAAAACTTTCGAAATTATGATTGGTAATACCTGAGAAATGTTTTCTACATGTGTGCCACCACAAAGCTCAACACTAGAACCAAACTTCACTATTCGAACTTTATGTGGATCATACTTTTCTCCAAAAAAAGCTAGGGCTCCCATACTCTTTGCTTCATCTAATGTTGTATAAAAAATCTCAGCCTTAAAAGCTTTCCGACAAAAATCGTCAACCAAATTTTGAACTGAAATAATCTTATCATTAGTAATATCCCCCAAAAAAGTAAAATCAAAATGTAACCAGTCTTCCCCAACTTTAGATCCAGCTTGCCGAATCTCTTTGCCTAACGTCTCCCTTAGAGCATAATGCAAAACATGTGTAGCTGAATGAGCTCGAGAACACGCATCTCTGTGGACTTTGTCAACTTTCAAAAACACTTCAGTTCCAACCGAAGGCTTAAAATTCATATCCTTTTTAATTAGATGAACAATGCCACCACTACCAAGTTTCTGTGTATCAAATATCTGAAAAACTTTATCTAAAATCGTAATAGTCCCAGTGTCCCCAATCTGACCTCCTGACTCTGGATAAAAACAGGTGACATCCGTCACTATACCTAAAGTATCATTATCAATATTTTCAATCTCTACAATCTTTGCAACACACTCGAGCTGTTCGTAACCAACAAACTCTGAGCTCAAATTACTTTTTGAACCTAAAAAAAACTTTTTCTCCGATCTAGAGGTCTCTTTCTGTTTTCTCATAAGTTTTTCAAAACCGGCCTCATCGACTTTTAAACCTTTCTCTTTAGCCACATCCTTTGTTAACTCAATTGGGAAACCAAACGTATCGTGTAAAGTAAAAGCAATGTCACCTGAGATAAACTTTTCATTACTTTTTATCATTTTGTCGATGTAATTTAACCCCTCTTCAAGTATATCGAGAAATCGAAGAGCCTCTGCTCTTAATACTGACATAACTGAGCTTTTGTGTAATCCCAATTCAGGATACACGTCATACAAAGAGTCACAAGCTGACACACAAGCCGACTCTAAAATCTGAATAATCTTGCTGTTCTCATAATCCGTCAGACGTCTGGCAAATAAACAGGCTCGTCTTATTAATTTCCTTAACACATAACTCCTCTCTTCATTTCCTGGAATAACACCCTCTGAGATTAAGAATGATATTGCCCTAGCATGGTCTGCAATTACCCTAAAAGCAACATTTGATGTCATTTGACCATCATAATCCTCATCTCTATACAGCTTACCTGATGCTTGTTCAATTGATTTAATAATTTGTTGAAATAAATCTGTTGAAAAGTTCGATTCAACATTCTGAATAACTGACGCTAACCTCTCTAAACCCATCCCTGTGTCAACACATTTTCTAGGCAGTGGCTCCAAAACTGTGTCTTTCTTATTGAACTCCATAAAAACCAGATTCCAGATTTCGAGAAACAATGATGAATTTTGAGGCAAGTAAATATTAACTGGATCATGATCAGCTAAGAAAACGTGTATCTCAGTACAAGGACCACATGGACCAACATCACCCATACTCCAAAAATTATCCTCCTCTCCCATCGGAATTATTCTCGAAGGGTCCAGTCCCGCTATTTTTCTCCACAAATCTGCAGTCTGCTTATCTTCCTTAAAATATGTAACCACAACTTTAGATGGAGAAATTCCAAGTTCCTTAGTAATAAAATTCCAAGCAAAATGTATAGCTTCGTCTTTAAAATACTTACCAAAAGAGAAGTTTCCTAGCATTTCAAAAAAGGTATGATGCCTACGTGTAAAACCAATATTCTCCAAGTCGTTATGTTTTCCGGATATTCTCAGACATTTTTGGCAAGTAGCAACAGGATCATACTTTGGTTCAGCTACACCGAGAAAAAAATTTTTAAACTGATTCATTCCAGCGTTAGTGAATAGCAGGGTAGGATCCCTTTCTGGAATTAGTGAAGCGCTAGGAAAAATTGTGTGACCGTTCGCTGAAAAAAAATCTAAAAATTTTTTCCTTAGCTCGGATGCCTTCAATTTAACTCTCTAACTAGTTTACAAAACATACCAAGCCAATTTAAACTGTGGCAACAGTTTAAAAATTTATACCTTAAAAAGAAATGCGTATAAACTCCTCAAAAAAAACTAAATTCAAATTCGATATTTGAATAATACAAATAAATCAAACCAAAGAAGAGTTTTATTTCATTAAAAACTTGCTAGATTTTAGTTGTATAGCAACTAATCGCGCTCTAATTTATTAACCTTTATCTAATACCCTGGAAACAAAGCCTTTATTTTCCTCTAAATCCAAAGTATTTTAGAGTTTATTAGATATTTTATTGATAAAAAATTAAAAAAATTTAATAAGAGAAAAATAAAGCCAAAAAACAGTATAAGAGTAAAAGTGGGGAAAAACCAACTTTAAAATTAAAATATAATCTCTTTATGCTTTATAACAAAGCAAGAGAATAGATTGTCTCACTATCCTCAAGAAATTAACAATTAATAAAGTTGAAATCAAAAGTAAATTTCTAATCAAAGAGATTCTAAATCATCTTTTGTTAGGTTATCGTGTGAGAGTACATAAATGCCAAGTTCTTTTAACCTTTCTTCATCAACTGAGGCTGGAGCATTCATCAGTAGGTCTATTCCATTTTGTGTAAGTGGGAAAGGAATAACCTCTCGTACATTTGGCTCATTAAATAAAATCATCATCAACCGCTCTAATCCAGGAGCCATTCCTCCATGAGGAGGTGGACCATATTTCAAAGCACGGAATATTCCAGGAAAGGTTGTTAAAACCTTTTCCTTTGAATATCCTACTAGCTCGAAGGCTTTTATCAAAGTTTCATACTCATGATTTCTAATTGCACCGCTACTAAGCTCAAATCCATTAAGCGCCAAATCATACTGAAAGGCTTTGATTTTTAAAGGATCCATATAGGTCAATGCTTCGTAACCTCCTTGAGGCATTGAGAATGGATTATGACAAAATTGCAATTTACCTTCCTCATCTAATTCGTAGAAGGGGAAATCAGTAATCCAGCAAAAAGCTAGCAAATCATTCATAAAACATCCCAGTTTTTTGCAAACTTCTACCCTGAAGGCTTCAGCATTTGGTTCAAGGTCTTTATTTCGTATGAGAAAGAACAAACAGTAGTTCTCTCCATCACGTGCATTTAATTTAGTTTTTATTGCTGGAATAAAATGCTCTGAGACCCATTTCTGTAAGCTTCCTTTATTCTCATTTCCCAAAAGAAGGTAAAAAACATCTCGTTGAAGCAAATTTTTACCTAAAACAACTATCTCATCTAAAATTTTCCGACTAGGAAATACATCCACTTTAAACATCAAGCATGCAAGAAACTGATTAATTTTTGGTTTTAGTGTTTCTAAATTAATCAAATCACTTAGTTCCGTTATATCCTTGTACAAGATTTGAGCTCTTAGATCTGGCTTATCTGATCCAGTTAATATACATATATCAGTGTAGTTAAACCTATAAAAAGGCTTAGTGATCATTCGATCAGTTCCAAAAGCTTCAATAAGTTCAATAAAAAAAGACTCAAACTCAGAAAGAACATCTTCCTGATCTACAAAAGCCATCTCAGCATCTATTTGGTAAAACTCCCCAGAGTGCCTATCCGCCCTTGGATCCTCATCTCTGAAGCAAGGAGCGATTTGAAAGTATCGATCAAAGCCTGACATCATTAGAAGCTGTTTAAACTGCTGAGGAGCCTGAGGGAGCGCATAAAATCTTCCTTTATACCTTCTTGAGGGTACTAAATAATCTCTGGCGCCTTCTGGAGTAGGTCCTGTAAGAATTGGCGTGTGAATCTCTAAAAATTTTCTTTTAAAAAGAATCTCTCGAATCAGTTTAATTAATCTACATCGTTCTGATATTAGATTATGCTGCTTTAATCTTCGGAGATGTAAAAACCTGTACTGAAGCCTTAAGTTCTCGCTTACTTCTGAGTCTTGATTTACGTGAAAAGGAAGATCTTCAGCTTTAGATAGTACTTTTAAACTTTTTAGCTTGATCTCAACTTTTGTTTCCCCCGGCTTCTGAGCAACTATACCTTTAATCTGTATACTACTCTCTTTTGAGACTAATTTAACAGCATCTACTAAAGGACCCTCACAAACAACCTGAACAATCCCGTAATGATCCCTCAATTCAAAGAACAAAAGGTGCCCCAAGTCTCTTACATTATGTAACCACCCAGACAAGGTTACTTCCTGGCCTAAATGTTCTAATCCTAGCTCTCCACAAGTATGACTTCGATATGCAGTTTTCATAAATAAGCTAAGTAACTTGATCTCCAGGATTACATTGACTAAATGGCTCTAGAACAAAAGCTCGGCCATTAGAGTTAACAGCTAATAGCATACCCTGGCTCTCAAATCCCATCAAATTTGCCGGTTGCAAATTCTCAACAACAATAACTTTTTTACCTAAAAGTTCTTCCGCATCGTAATGTCCGTTTAAGCCAGCTATTATTTGCCTGGTGCCATATTTTCCTAAATCAACTTTCAAAAGAAGTAATTTCTTAGATTTCGGAACCCGTTCACAAACTAAAATTTTTCCGACTACTAAATTCAATTTTTTAAATTCCTCTATTGAGATCTTCTCGCACACTCCAAAATTTTAACAGTTTACATCAAAATTCTAAATAAAGGTGTTTTCTCGGAGTATACCGTTAATGTTGTTGTAAACAACTTAAAATAAAAAAAATAAATCTTATTTCTTTTGAGATTTTTGAAGGTCAGCATACTCTTAAAATCCCAAAAACCTTTTTAACCTGAAGCTATCAGTCTAATATGGTTTTAAAACATAATATAACTACTTGTACAGGTTAAGTATTTTAAATTTTTTATAAAAAAATTCTTGAATGAAAGCTGTGTATCAAAGTTTTTAAATAAGCGTTAATAGGGTGTTGATTTTAATAAAACAAACACAAAGTTAGTGATCAAGTGAGGTCCCACACTCATAAGGGTTTTTAAGTACGAGGTTTATTTTAAAACTAATTCAGTTTAAATTTAAAATCTGTAAAATCTGATGGTGTATATCTTCTATTGACCCTGAGCAATCAAGCTCAATAACTCGATACCCTGAGTTCTCAAAAAACTCTTTTACAGGGTATGTAAATTTATAATACTGCTCAAGCCTGTGAGAAATAGTTTCAGGAGTATCATCATTTCTTCCTCTATTTAGAATTCTCTGAATAATCACATCCTCTGGTGCATTTAAAAAAACACAGATAACCTCTTCTGGCTTAAAGATTTTTTTAAAGAATTCAAACTGGGCTAGACTCCGAGGATATCCATCAAATATAAATTTAGAGTTTTTGGCAGAAACCACCTTGCTAAAAACCTGATTAACTGTTTCATCGTCAACTAATTCACCTCTATTTATCAACTCACTTATTTTTAAACCTAACTCAGTTTTATTTTTTACCTCTTCTCTGAAAAGCTCACCAGTTGATAGATGGGTATAGCCTTTCGAGATTAACAACGCAGCCTGGGTGCCCTTACCAACGCCTGGGGGGCCAAATAAAACAATATGCACAAATTAGATTATAAACCACAAATTCAGGATGTTTTAAGAATCTAATCCTCTAATGATACCCATCAACAACGTATTTGCTACGCACTTATTGGGCTGATGTACAATTTTACAAGATATTCTTCTATGTTGTCTTTGTTTAGTTACAGAATCAATTGCTAAAACTGGCTGATAAACGTTTGGACACATAATATGATAACACTCTTGTTTTTTAGCTAGTGAGCGTAAAAGCTCGTATCTTTTGGCTAATTTTTTACTAACTTTTTTCTGACAATCATTAGTTTTCCTTGCTATTGTATAGGCTAGGTTATCCAGCTTTGAAAATAAGTCTCCGCATACAGAAATATCCTGACCCGATAATATTCCAAAAAGCAGGATTAGAATCCCTTTTTTCATTTTTAAAATTTTAACAATTTTTCTTACCAAATTCATGTTACCATTCATAACCATAATTTTCAAAGTGTTTGAGTCTTTTTTCCCCTCTCCAAGTTTGAATTTTTAACAGAATCACTAAAACCAACCTTTAACATAAAACTTAGAAACTAAAACAAAGTAAACTTGAGAGAAGTTTTAAATTGCTAAAAATTACAACCTGATCCCCATTATGACTAAGAACTTGAAAGCTAACAGAACTGAATTTACCTTTAGACTCTAATAAATAATTTTCAATATTGATTTGACTAATAAAATAACTTTTTATATCCTGAGCAGTCTTTAAAAGATTAAACCTAAAAATATTTTTGTTTTTTAAAAATTTGTTAAACCATCTTATGTGTTCAAACGAATTTAACTTTTTATCCGCTGACAGTAAACCATGCAGGTAATCTCTCATTAAATTAAACTTGTAACTACAGCTGTTTTCGCTCTTTAATCTATACCATTTTAATAAACGCCCATACCCATTAAATAAATGCAACAATCTTAAAGTAAATTTTTTAAAAAAAGTGCTTTTTTTATACACCTTTATTTATTTTTATGTATTTCAGAACAATTTAAGATTTGATTCAATATTCAGGTTACTTTACTCAAAAACAAGCTAGTAAATAAGCACAACATCAACTAAATTTAAGAGCAGGGTCTGAGTAAATTTCTCCGAAAAAATTTTAGTTTTTAATATTTATAGTTATATAGATCAAAAGTTTTAAATTGAGTTAAAAAACAAGAAAACAACCTAGCGTTCAGGAAATCCTCATGCAGGTAAAAATTAACAACATTAAAAGCAAAACAATAAGAACTTAATGTTAGGAACCTGCTTCAGCAATAAAAAAAGGATAGAGGATTTAAATTGACTGATAAGTGTTCTTATCAGTCAATTTAAAGTATATCAGCTTTAGAATAACTTATTTGTTATAATTCCTTTTTAAAATGCAAAATATTTTGGATGAATTATCATGGCGAGGTCTCATTCAAGATTCTACTGATATAACCACCTTAAAAAACCATCTGAATTCACCAAGAACTATCTATGTTGGATTTGATCCAACTTCAGATAGTTTACACTTAGGAAATCTACTGCCTTTGATATCTGCAAGCAGATTTGCAATCTTTGGACATAAAATCATCATAGTAATTGGTAATGCAACAGCTTTAATTGGTGATCCAAGTGGAAAATCATCAGAAAGAATTCTTCTTGAGGAAGAAAATGTATTAAATTGGACAAAACAAATTAGTTATCAAATTGAAAACTTTTTTATAAAACAAAATATAACTAATTTTAAAATAGTTTATAATTATGACTGGCTTTGTTCGATTAAAGTTATTCCTTTTTTAAGAGATATAGGTAAATATTTTTCTGTTAATGCAATGTTAGATAAGGAGTCGATTAAAACAAGATTATCGAGACAAGGGGTTGGAATTTCCTTTACAGAGTTTAGTTATATTATTCTTCAAGCTTTGGATTATCTTACATTGTTTGAAAAATATGATTGCACTGTTCAGTTTGGAGGTAGTGATCAGTGGGGAAATATAACAGCTGGTATTGATTTAATACGTAAGATAAAAGGATATGAGGTATATGGATTTACTATACCACTTTTAACTAAATCTGATGGTACCAAATTCGGAAAAACTGAAAAAGGGGCTATTTGGCTAGATAAAAATAAGAGCTCCCCTTACTCTTTGTATCAGTATCTTTTAAATACCTCCGATCAGGATACAGTTAAACTCCTAAAGTTCTTGACTTTTTTAGGTAAAGATCGCATTGATGAATTAGAGGAAGCTATAAAAAAATCCCCTGAAAAGAGGGAGGCTCAGAAAACCCTCGCTAGAGAGGTTGTAAGACTCGTACATGGAGAGGAAGCTGTTTTAATTGCAGAAAAAATCACTCAGACTCTTTTTAATCAAGAATATGAAAGCCTCACCGAGGATGATTTTAATCAAATAATAAAAGATGCTCCTAATATTAACATTCATGTTGATAATGGAGCCTCGGTTCCAATTGTTGATCTATTGGTTAAAACAGGATTAGCTTCATCCAAATCAAATGCTAGGGATCTAATCACAGCTGGAGCAATAGAATGCAACAAAGTGAAAGTTACAAATTTTCATGCCACAATAAGTAAAAAAGATGCTTACCATGGCAAGTTTGTAATATTAACTAGAGGGGGTAAAAATAAAAGTTTTGTTACTCTATTGTAATCATTTTTGGCTTCTTTAAATCCAATTTTGTAAAAATCTCTATCTTGCCTACCCTGACTAACTGACACTCCCCTAAATCAACTGATATCTCAAGTGGTCTAACTGAAAACCTATTTTTGAATGGAATAAAAAAATAAGCTGCCATATAATTTCTGGTTAACCAAACTGTGTATTTCTCGCCAAGAAAATTTAAGGTAGCAGAGCACTGGCTTTGTGATTTAATTTTAAACCTTACTGCTTTAGCATAAGCTGGGATTGCCAAACGAAAAGGATTATAAAAATCTACATACTTAATCTGATAAATAAAATACTGACCTTTTCTGGATATGAACTTCAAATTTTGCCTTTTTCTTGGTCTGGTGGAGTAAATATACTCAATACCAAGCGATTTTGCGAATCTCAAAAAAACATCAGATGGATAAGAATCAACTAGATCATAAAATTTATCCATCTTATATGATGGATAACCACTATTTATGTTGTACAAAAGCAAGTTCTTATTCTGCAGTTTCAATATATGGTTTTGATTCTCTAAAGTATAATCCGCGTATTTTATCTCCTTTCGCTCCTTAATTTTAAGTCCACTAACTGCAATTGCCGAAACCATTTTATCTGGGCCCGGCACTCTATAGGGCAAGGGTGAAAAATCAGGACGAATAAAATAAATCTCAGAAAGTTGTACAACAAAGACTAAAAAATAAAATAGCCTGGGTAATCTTTCTCCTTTTAATCCTATTAAAAGTAGAATAAACGAACCTGCTAGAAAATATCTTACTGGTACTCTTATACTATTTAGCTGTGGAATAAAGTCTATTAAAACGGATAATAAGGTAGGGTAGCTTTTATTAATTCCAAGTGACAGACTAAATAAAAGAAGAGACGAGAAAACCAATCCCCTACTCTTTTTTGCAAAAATTGCACAAAAAGGCAAAATCCAAGAGGCAAAAGAATTCCAAAAATCATTAAAAGTTGCCAGGATAAATATTAAAATTAAAATAAACAGTCCAAAATATCCGATTATCAATCTTAAACTGTAAACTAAAAGAGCCGTAAAAGCATAACCCAAAAATCCAGTATAAAGCTCAGGTGGTTTTTCTACGAAATTAAAAAAGAAAGTTGGCCTAAAATTATAGAGAAATAGCTCAGCTACATTTCTCTTCCTCTCCAAGGAGATTAAAAACTGAGGAATAATAAAAGGGATAATAAGAGAAAGACCTAGAGTCAGAAAAATCAAATATTCCAGTGTTAAAATTCGTTTAATGTTTATTGAAAAATATATAAAAGTGATTAAACACAGGAAAATAAAATAGTACGCTGAACAAAAATAACTAATTGACAATATTATTCCAATCATACCTGCTTGAAATCGGCTAATAGGCTTATCCAAGATCAACAACAAAGCCGGGAAAACAAAATGACTCTGTAGCTGAATATGGTGATTATAAAACATAAGAAAGAAACAATTTTGATATATTAAAGCTGGTATCAAAGCCTGCCCTACCTTGCCGCCAAGGTAAATAAAAGCAAAAAAACCGGCAAGACCATTTAAAATAGCTTTAGTTAAATTTATTGCTAAAGCCTCTGACACACCTAAGCCTAAAAAAAACGAGTAAAAAATAGCAGGGAATATAAAATTATCGGTTTTTAAAAAAGTGTACTGATATGGGTAACCATAAGGAGCTGTCATCCAACTTGGCGAAAAAATTGACAGTTCTTTAAATGCTCTTATTTGATTTATAAATATTCCAGCGTCTAAATTAACCGAATCAATAACTTCTTGATTTATGTTCGCTAAAAAGACTTTTTTAGAAACGAAGTACCATAGAAGAAAGATAGAAAAGACCAAAATATGCTTAAAAATAATCATTTAGTAAAATTTACTTTAAATAGTTTCAAATTTTTAGCTTTTTAGGTTTGCAAAATTATTAAGGCAACTCCAAAAACATCCATTAGTTTGTTAACTATATTTAAGGCTTTAAAAACTGGCACTTTAAAATAACATTAAGTTAAATTTTTAGAATTTAAAAAAGATTTTCTCAATAAATTGTGCAGATTTAAGATAATAAAGTTTTTTGTTTATCTCTTTATTAAAGATAGTAAAATGATATCTGACAGTTTAATTTAGTGAAAACCTACTTTTAGAAAGTTTTTAAACCAAGTTAGGTACGTACCTTAATGTTTGCAGTTCAGCATATTAAACATCCTGCTAGGACGTTATTAGTGAATCTCTCCCCGGCGAGAAGCGTTTAAAAACTCCACGTAAGACATGACATCTCTAATATTACGGTAGATCGCAACTCCCCTAATTCTTGCATCTCTCAAAATTATTTCTTTTAACCTCTTAAAGGAAATAACTCCAATTCTTTGATTGCATGGTAAAAAAATCTCACCACACTTTGCACATCTACAAACAACTACTATGCCTTCAAAAGTTACTCTTGTTAATTCAGTGGTGAAACCTTCGATATCATCACTACTCCATCCACAGTTTGGACACTCAATATTCTCAATGTAGGTTTCAGCCACCCTTCTAAGTTTAAATCTCAAGGCCATATTTATACTTCCTCCAGCGGGATAACCTTATCTAAAAGTAAAACCTTTATTATTTCTTTGACGTAACCGTTTCCAACTCTAACCACTAAGTTCCCTCCTTGGGAAGTAAGCTCTCTAAGGAGAACTAAAATCCTTCCTAAACCGTAACTATTTATAGCTATTGTCTGGGTTAGATCAATTACTATATTCTTCTGCCCCCTCTCAACTAACTCTTCATACGCTGATCTCAACATTTCTGCAGGAACCTCGGACAGTAAGTTTTGGTTGACCTTAATAACACCCCGCCCATTAATAATTCCAATTTCAAAACTCTCTTGCATACTTTTAAAGATCGGCCATAAATTTAAATTTTTTAATCATATTTTTCCTAAAAAAAATTAAGAATTAATCGAAAATTAATGGTAGAAAAGAATGAATTCATTCGATGAAGCAGTTCAAAAATCTAAAGAGTTGCCTACTTGGAGTCAGGTTGCTGAAGTGGTTGAAGAAGCCCCTCAACTACCTAGTACTATACAAAAAATACTTTCATTAATTGAGAATGGATTCGCAGTTGATTTAAGAGTTTTGTCCGCAATAATTGAGAAAGATGCAGGACTAGCAGCTAAAATTTTAAAAGTCGCCAACTCCTCTCTGTTCAATCAAACAAAGTCAGTTACCAATATCCTTGCTGCAACATCTATTATCGGTTTAAAAACCTTAAAGGGCATTCTTATATCTACCACTTTAAAGGATTTACAGTCTCCAGACACAGATTTTCTTAAATACGCTTGGAAGAAATCTTACCTAACTTGCAACATCTTGAGATCACTTCCTCCTTTTCAAACCGAACTTGACATTGAAGATTTAGCAACTCTTGGACTTATTCACAATATCGGGGAGATCGTGCTTGGAGGTAACTCTAAATTTAAAAATTTAACCGTAAAAGCTTACGACCAAGCAATTCAACAAAGTAGTGGAGTTACATTTATTTTGGAGGATTTCATAAAATTTAAATCAAGCTTAGTATCTGCTTTGCTACTAAAAAAATGGAACTTTCCAGACTCAATTAGTTTACACGTTTTACATCGAGACAGCCCATTAGAATTTCTTAATTGGGAAAAAAATAAATTGATGGCGCATGCTGCGTTCCAAATGGCAAGCTTATCAGCAGAGGTTCTACTTTTAAAGGCAAGTGAGTCAAGCTTAGAGTACAGAGTTTTAAGAGCAGTCTCTAAAAACTTGCCAGACACTCTGAGTTTGGAAACTGTACTACAAAAATCACAAAACCTACTTTCAGATTCTTACTTAGAGGAAATAGGCTAAGAGCTCAACCATTTTTTCGCCACTAACAAGGCATCCTCCTTTTTCGATTTGTTAACACAAAGAATAGATTTCAAATAATCTCCTCCACATCCTAATCGTCCATTCTCAAATATAAAAATCTCTTGGCTCGGTGAATAAATAATTTCTACTCGTCCTGATAGTTGTATTAAATCCAAGTATGGTAAAAAATCCCAAGCATAAAACCCCCATTGAATTCCAGTATCATCCAGCGTGGCTAAATAACAATCAATCTGACCTGTTAGTACTTCAGAATAGTAGTCAGCGCGTGTTGATCCAAGTCCTCTGTCCTTATCTGGCAAATTATGATCCATCAGCTTAAAGTTATGAGTCCAGGCATATCTTAGGCTCTCTCGAGTTTGTGGTTTAGGCTCAAATTTTTCAATGTTATTAGAGTTAGCGTATATTAGAGTGCCATCAAAAAGTCCTAGATAGAGATAAAATTCTCGAAATCCCATGATCGCGGTTATCAAAGGTTGATCCTTCTTTCGAAAGGTATATAAACATAAAAAAGGAAGATTTCTTGGAACATTCCTTGTTAAATCTATTGGATCTAAAACGTGTAAGTAATCATTCGACCCTTTCCTCCATCCAGATTCCTCAGATAGAATAGTATCATCGATAAATAACTCTCCAACTGCTGATAGGAAGCTCTTTTCAACCGCTAGATCTACTGAAGTAACGAGGTCATTAGAGCCTTTGGGAAAGATTTTCAAATCTTGCATCTCTGTCTCAACTAAAGACGGAAGATTTTCAAGCCAAGATACAATCGTAGTTAACCTTTTTCTATCTGGTTCATCTAGTTTTAAAAAATTATCTCTTAACAATAAGTTAAGATTCACAGGACCAATGATACTAAAATAAGAGCAAACACAACAACCAAAGTATAATTCAAAAAAAGCAGTATCCAGTGTTTGGTGGTTGGAATAAAAGGTAGATGAACTTTGGAGTTTTCAGAATAGAAAACAAGAATTTTGTGGGTATCTTTGGGTATGATCCCTGTTTCAAGAAATGATGTAGTAAAAAGAGGTTGTTTAAAAAAGTTAACACTTGAAATTGTGCCCTCAAAAACTTCTCCATTATACTCAAACTGGTATCTCCAATTCTTCGGGTTAGGTCCGGCAACACCTTTAATTGAATGAGCAAATAAACTGGCCTCAATTGGAATAGAGTTTTTGCCAATTTCATAGTAGATAGATGCCTTCTTTACAAAAAACAATGTCGGAATTAAAATCACAAGGAAAATTGCTGCTTTTTTTAGCACTCTTGAAAGTATTAAGTGTATACTACTAGACTAACGTTGTTCAAATGTCGCTAGAGTGTGGTTTAGTGGGCTTGCCAAATGTTGGAAAATCCACAATTTTTAACATCTTGACTAAATCTTCCGTTCAATCTGCAAATTATCCATTCTGCACTATTGAACCGCACTCAGGAATTACTGAATTTGATGATCCAAGGCTTTCGCAGATCGCTAGTTTGGTAAGGCCGGAGAAAATCAGAAAATCCTTTGTGAAATTTATCGATATAGCCGGTCTTGTTAAAGATTCTCATAAAGGAGAGGGACTAGGTAATCAGTTTCTTCACCATATCAGAGAGGTTAACGCAATTGCACATGTTTTAAGGGTTTTTGATGACGATAGTATTACTCACGTTTTTGGTGATGTAAATCCATTAAGAGATTTTGAAATAATTCAATCAGAGCTAATGCTTACAGACCTTCAAACCGTCGAAAAGACTCTACAAAAGTTACAAAAAGAGTTTAGAGTTAAAGGATCTGTTAACTCTGATTTGATACGGCAAGTAGAGGAATTGAAATCAGGTCTTGAATCAGGCAAACCTGCAAGTTTATTTTTAACGGGAGACAATAAATTTGACAGTTATGTGAGAAACCTTCTTACCGGTAAACCTTTCTTTATTATTTTAAACATCTCAGAGGCAGAGCTTGACGATGATGCGCAAGTTGAAAAGCTTAAATCGATAATAAGTATGTTTGGAGAGCAAGAAACTCCAGTTATTCCATTCTGCCCTTCGCTTGAAGAGATGATGAGGAACATGGATGAAGATGAGAGGTTAAGAATCTTAGAGGAGTATAACATGCCTATGTCAGGTGTCGATTTAACCTGCCTTGCCGTTATGAAAGTTTTAGATTTGATAACTTTTTTCACCGTTGGAAAAAAAGAGACTGCAAGCTGGTTAATAAAAGAAGGATCAACTGCTTTACAAGCAGCTGCAAAAATTCATTCTGATATAGCAAAAAACTTTATCAAGGCTGAAGTTATATCTTTCGAAGATTTCATATCATATGGAGGAGAACAAAATGCCAAGAACGCTGGCAAGATGCGGATTGAGGGGAAAGATTACATTGTTCAAGATGCTGACATAATACATTTTAGGTTTAATAAAGCAGTTTAAATTTATCGTCTAAATCAACCTCAAGGAACTTAATATTAGGGAATTTAGATCTAATTTGATCAAAAGGCGAATCTTTATTAACTACAATTAAGAAAAATTTTTCAGTTATGTTTGGAAGCAAAAGCTTATTTAAAACTTGTCTAAAATGTGCAGGTTTTACTGAATTTAAAAATGAGACAAATTTCTCATCGTCATCACTCGGTAACCCGAAAAATTTGAGAAAACTCTCTTGCACAATTCTACTCATAGGATCTTCTTTGCTAAAGTGAAGTTTTTGTATTTCCCGATGATAAACTTTTTTTAATTCAACGGTTGGTACGTCCTGATTTCTTAGCTCATGTAATATTTCAAATATTTTTTCTAAAATTTTTGACAAATTTTCTTTTGAATGTTGAACAACAAAATAAGCTAAACCCTTCTCGTAATCAGCAGACCAACCAGCTTCTGCAAGGTATGCCAAACCTTCCTCCGCGCGAATGCGAGTAAAAACCCTACTATCAAAATCACTTGAAGTTACTAACGAAAAAAGTCGTAAATAGTATCTTTCCTTAGTTTTTATATTCTCAGATCTTGAAACTAAAAGAGTAGTTGCTTGATCAAAAGGACCCTTTATCCAAATAGCCACCGGTGGATTAACGAGATATTCTCTTGATTTGTCCATCGTTTTAATCCCCCTCGGAAGCTGTGATAAAAATTTTTGTAATCCATGTATTATCTTTTCATCTTGAATATTTGTTATGTATTTTACGTGCTGAAACTTTATCGCATCTTTAAATTTTTGTATCTCTTCAACATTAATTTGATCAATCTTGTCACAATCTAACCATTCGCTAGCATGAACAAAATGAGATGCTACGCTAACAGCTAATGCAAAAGACTTTTCTTTTATTCGAATAAGCTCTTCGCAGGCAATCTTTTTCTCTAGCTCTACAACTCCATCATCAAAAACAGGGTTTAAAATCAAATCCTCAAAAATGGGAAATAATTCCTGAATACCTGCAGATAATGTGATCAATCTAGCGTGAAATCTTCCGTCCTCCCAGATTGAAATATTTATTTCCCCTCCAAACTTTTCGAGCATTTTTCTAATTGTTTCATTATTGAATTTCTTTGATCCTGATTTGTTCCATGAAGCATTTAACAACCTTAATTTAGCCTTGTTCCTCTCCGGGAGATGAATTACTCCGATGATATTGATCCTCCTTAAAATTTTTGAAGGATCCGCCACAAATTCACCCTTTTTATACGAGCAAGAAATGACTATTGAAGATAAAAACAAAAATAGTAATGCTCTCATTTCTCTGAACTTAAAATTAATAAATTATTTTTTCTAAAAACTTGGGATTTGCAGTTTATAGCATCATCCAACTTTAAAGATAACATTTGATTCATTATCTTAATTACTTCATCCGGCTTCCCATGAAGTAGAGTTAGCTCCCCAAGAAAAGTAGCTAGACTCAACCTGTCCTCAAAAAGCTTACTTATGTCTTTTAAGATCAAACGCTTAGCTGCCATAAGATCCTCCTCTTGAATAGAAACTTTTTCAATGAAAGCTAACAGCTCATCAATCGCATCGTTTGAGTTAATATTCTGAAAAACAGGTAGATTCACTAAAATGATATTTGAATCTCTGAAGCCA
>CALHSA010000037.1 GCA_938038205.1 uncultured bacterium
AATACTGCGAATATAAGAAAATTAGCAAAGAATGAGAATGTGTTAGTAATTTTTTTATCTTTGATTGCTATCAGCTTAGGTTTTCTTAATTTATTCTATTTCTTAAATTTATATGAGAATGACCATAAAGCCTCCAATATCATAGAAGTTAATCAAATACCTGAGGTCAGTAAAACCATTGCAGCAGGTCCAAAGCTGAAAGAGAGACCAAAAGAAGTCCAGCTTGCGTTATTCGATGAGAGAGGTAGCATTATCTTACAAATATCAATCCTAAGTAATAAAACGATTTTATTAGATTTGAATTTAAAAGATTTTCCAAAGGTTAATTTTGATAGTCGTCCTTCTGAAATTAAAAGCAGTTATAACCAATTTTGGATCGAAAGTTTACGTTCAACACTGATAGTTGATTTACCCAAAAAAAATCTTCTGGAAGATGTAATTAATCTTAATTCTATCGGGAGGATTATTCTAAAGGACCCAAGGGTGATACGGAGATTACCTGCTCGTGTGAACATATCTATTGAACAGAATCAGATTCAAGTAAAAGTTGTTGCTGAGCACTTTGAAGATAACAGGGTATTTATGCTTCCTGAAAAGGATGTTGAAAAACTTGAAAATTTATTTGAGCAACTCTCTGAGTAGTTCCTTTCTAATTCTCTCTCTCTCTTCCTCTGACTGAGTTAGTGGTGTTTGAACTAAACCTGAACTCGGCTCCTGAACCGCAGCATTTTGAACTTTCTTTTGTTCCGTTAATGCTTGCTCTTCTCCAATTTTTTTAGGTTGCATTTGATTAGAAGTTTCACTGACCTTACTCACACTTTCCCTACTGGGAGATTTTTGTACGGGAGTTTTAACAATTGCACTTTTAGGTAAAGGATCAAACTTTTTGACTATGTTTCTGGGAATTTTAATAGATTCTCCAATCTTTATCAAATTAGGGTTAAGGTTTGGATTCTCCTTAGCTATAATTTTCCAATTACTTGAGCTTCCAGTGTACCATTCAGCAATCATGGCTAAGGTCTCTCCAGGATATTTGACGGTGTGTAAAAAATAGTTTTCAACCTTTGGCTCGGGCACACTGGCAGTAGGAACATTCCGTTTTGCACAACTGAAAAAAGCAATACAGATGAGAATAAAAACAATTAATCTTTTCACCCTTTTTAATACTTTAACTTCAAGCCAGGGTTTTCTTCAATGGATAATCTTCTTTTATCATAAACCTCTACCATTGCGATTGATGAGTGCCTGCTAAAAGATTGAACCTCTTTAAAGTTAAAACCCATCTGCAGGAGCCTAGTAATAGCAGTTGCTCGTGCTGAGTGAGGACTATAAATATTCGGCAAACCAACCCTTGCACACGCTGTTTTAAAAAGTCTCCAAACCGCCATGGTTGAAATAGGTTTATTTAAATTAAATTTTTTCTTTCCCCTACCTGATGAGGCTGGAAATAGGTAAATTGAGTTAATTCCATTCTTATCCCTTTGATCAAGCCATAGCTCAAGATAATTTTTAACAAAATCATTTAGCGGCATTTCAAAATCTCTCCCACTTTTAGTTCTTCGAAGAACCACATATTTTGTTTTATTTGGACTAACCTTTAAATCAGAGAGAAGAATCTTTACAACTTCTCCTCTTCGTAGTCCAAGTCCAAATAGAAAAGCCAGAATGCAAGCGTCCCTAACTGAAGCAGGAGATCCTCTCTCAAGTGTTGAGTTTATGAGCTTATCGATTACGTCAAACTGAAGCATTTCTGTAGGCCTTTTATATGATCCAGCCTTTGGTGTTGAAATTAATTCAGATAAGAAGGGATTGGTTTTAGTTAATCCGTTTGCTTCTAGAACTTTGTAAATCTTTCTTAAAATTGAGATTTTTTTTCTAATGGAGGCTGGTGCCAGTAAAAGATCCTCACTAATTTGACTTTTTGTAAAAGCTAAATCTGTGGAACTAGACCTAGAAAAATCACTTACTCTTGGAGGAATCCCAAATTTTGTACGTAAAAAAGATAGATACCTTGCAGCAGTAATTTGATTAACTTTTAGCAAATACGAAATATCTTTTGCATTTAAAAAATCTAAAAACTCTTTTAAAACTCCTAAATATGTTTTTTGAGTTAGTTTAGATTTTCCAGATAAAAAGGCCATAATTGAGAGCAGAATTGGGTCGTTTTTGTCGAATTCTTTTATCACTAAAATTTAGATTAGGAAACAGTGAAAACTTTGTAAAGTTTAGAAATTTTAAGCTAGTATAATCAGAGAAATGATTCAATTTTTTTTGATTTTTTATTCTTTTTCTATTCAGGCCCAGGATTTTGATTTAAATTACTTTAAAAATATTCTTGCTAAGATAAAAAGTGAATACGTTAGAAAAGTAGATCAAGAGGAGTTACTTAGAGGAGCAATAAAGGGTGTTCTGGCATCCCTAGATGATTATAGTCAGTACTACACTCCTGAAGAATATAAAGAATTTCTCAGCGAAGTAGAGGGAAAATATTTTGGAATTGGGGTTGAGATAAAAAATGTAGGAAAAAAAATAATAGTAGTCACCCCACTTGAGGGATCTCCTGCAATGAAGGCAGGATTGAGACCTCTTGATGAAATCGTAAAGGTTGATGGTGAACCTATCAGTGGATTAACCATGCTTGAAGTTGTTCGAAAAATTAGAGGACCTAAAAACTCAGTAGTTGTTTTAGACATCCTTCGTAGAAGAGAGTCCAGTGAGGATATTGAGAATTTATCGTTTAGCATTAACAGAGATGAAATTAATGTCACACCTGTAAAAAGCGTAAAACTCAAAAATGATATTCTTTACATCAGAGTTTCAAAATTTTTAAACAATGTAACAAAAGATATTAAAAAAGCTGTAAAAAGTGATAAAGGAAAAACTAAAGGCATTATCCTAGATTTGAGGCTCAACCCTGGTGGGCTCCTTAAAGAGGCTTTGCAAACTGCTGACTTATTTATGGACCAAGGGCTAATTTTGGAAACAAGATCAAGACATCAAAGTCAGCAGAAAAAATTTTACGCAACGAAAGGCACCTTAGTAAAAAATACCCCTTGTGTTATTTTAATAGACAAAGGAAGTGCTTCGGCTAGTGAGATTGTTGCTGGAGCTCTTAAAGATAACAGCATCTGCGTTGTACTAGGTGAAAAGAGCTTTGGCAAAGGATCAGTTCAAACTAGCTTTGAACTACCTAGGGGAGATGCAATAATTTTAACTACGGCTGAGTACTATACAAAATCTGGAGTGAAAATTGATGGAAATGGGATAGAACCTACGTTTGAGGTAAAAAATCCTAATCAAACTTACGTATTTAATTTTCTCCATAACTTAAACATGGAAGAAATTGACGATCCTGTATACTTAAAAGCTATTGAGAAAATTCAAGAAATGGTTGATTACATGCAACCAGAGGCTAGGTAATACTTTTTATTTCGAGTAAGCCACTTTTCTTTTAAAAATAATTTCTGGACAACCAGATAGAACAGCATTTTTAGTTAAAATCACTTTTTGAATTACATCAAAATTACACTCAAAAAATATATCTCTGAAAATCTCTTCTACTATACCCCTTAAACCACGAGCCCCAGTGTTATTTAAGATAGCCTTTTTAGCAATCTCAACCAGTGCCTCTTTTTCCCAAATCAGTTCTACACCCTCTGACTCAAAAATTATCTTATACTGTTTAAGTAGAGCATCTTTAGGTTCCTCTAAAATCCTAACCAAGTCTGATTCAGATAAAGGTGATAATTGGCAAATTATGGGAAATCTCCCAAGAAACTCTGGAATCATGCCAAATTTTATAAGATCTTCAGTGTTTACCTCGTACAAATTATTTTCACTTAAAGATGAGTTAAAACCAATTGATTTTCTTCCGGCTCGTTCATCAATTATTTTATCTATCCCCTCAAAAACTCCTGCCACTATAAAAAGAATGTCCCTTGTGCGCATTTGAATATAATCTTGCTGTGGGTGTTTTCTACCAGGGCGTGGTAAAATATTTGCTTTAGTATCCTCTACTATTTTTAAAAGAGCTTGCTGCACGCCTTCTCCAGATACATCCCGTGTAACTGAACTTGAGTCTTGCTTCCGAGCAATCTTATCGATTTCATCAATAAAACATATTCCTCGTTCCGCCTCTTCAAGATTATAGTTGCTTGCAATAAAAAGATTACTGAGAACTGATTCTACATCATCTCCGACATAACCGGCCTCAGTCAAAGAGGTTGCATCATTTAAACTAATTGGAACCTGAAGACACTTAGCAAGAGTTTTTACCAGGTATGATTTTCCACTACCAGTTGGCCCTATTAACAGGATATTTGATTTATTTACAATACTCTCTAAATTTTTGCTTAAATAAACCCTTTTGTAGTGATTATATGTAGCAACTGATAGCACTTTTTTTGCATGCTCTTGACCAATTACATAAGAATCAAGAAATTCGAAGATATCTCGCGGGGTAGGGAACTTATTTTGGAATTCAGAGAAATTACTATTTAAACCTTCATATTGCAGCTCATCGTAGAATTTTTGGATACACTTATCACATATAAATACTCCTGGGCCAGCAACTATCCGTGCACAAACTGATTCATCCTCGAAGCAAAACGAACACTTTAAACGTTTCTGTTTCACTAAAAATTTGGATGATTAAATCTAAGTTGTATATTCGGTAAATAAGGTTATAAACTTAAGTAAAAATGGATAGTGGTTTTCGTGTAGGTGATGTAGTTGTAAGAGTTGATCCTAACCTTGACCATATTAAGGGAGTAATAGAAGTTATCCGTGAAGAAGTAACCACAAAACAAGATGCATCATCTGAAGATCTAATGATCTTCGTCAGATGGGAGAATGGGGTTTATTCTTGTGTTTCTCCAAAATACATAAAAAAAGCAGATGTTAAGTAAGGAAAAAGCTGAATCTTTACTCGAGCTTCTAAGAAGCAAAATAAATAATTTAATCACAGATTCGGGTATAAATTTTGGAATTCCATACATTCAGGTTCCTTGTAATAGCGTGGCAACCTGTATCACCATTTTAAAAGAAGACTCTCAGTTTAAATTTGATATTCTGTTAGATATAACTGCAGTTGACTACTTAAACTCAAATCCAAGATTTAAGGTTGTTCATCAGTTATTATCTTCAGAATATAAAAATAGAGTTTCAGTGTATACCTATACAGATGGAGAGGTTCCTACAGTAACTGATCTTTATCACTCTGCGAATTTCTTAGAAAGGGAGGTTTTTGATATGTTTGGAATTTGGTTCTCAGGGCACGAAAATCTGAGAAGAATTTTATTATATGATGAGTTTGAAGGTTATCCTCTTAGGAAAGACTATCCACTCAGAGGAAAGCAACCAAGGGTGAACCTTAGATATCCAGAGGTTGAAAATACGAGCTTAGATTTGGAAAGAGTTCCTTTGGCAGATCAGTACGTCAAAATTAAAAAAAAGTTAACTTAAAGACTTTAGTTCATTCTCCAAAGTTATGATCTCACTCATTATTCTCTCTTCAAGTTCTCTCTTAGCTTCTAACTCTTTACTCATGACTTCCTTGAAGAACTGTTCTTGTTTAGATAACTCTGCCAGCTTACTCTTAAAAAGATTTAACTCAAGTTTTACCAAGTTTAACTTTTTATCTAAATCCTGAAGTTTACTATCTACTATGTTCTTTACGGTTTTTTTTAGCTCATTTTCCTTTTCTAATCTTAATTTATAAAGAGCATCAGCTTTTGCTGGGGAGTTTATATTCCTTAAGTACTCCCAAGATATCTTCTCAAATTCCTCCAACTGAGCTTTCAAATCAGGGTGATTTTGGCTTAACTCTCTGGCAAGCGTTACAATATCTTCATTATGGAATCTACCAGCTCTTGAGCGCCAGGCTTTCAATTCAGTACTAATTCTCTCTTGTTCCGCTGTTGAAGCTTTAATCTGACCAGTGTATAAAGCTTTCTGACGATTAATATTTAAAATTACCTCTTCGTAATGTAGATTATTTGAAACTTTTATAATTTCCAGCTGATCGTACAGTGATTTTAAACGGCTATTAAGAATAGCTGCCCTTAAGGATTTGTCCTCTGGTACAGAAGTGATTTGCACTGAATCCTGAACCTGAGTTGAATTAACGGGCTCATCGAATTTACTAAAAAAAAGAACTTCTGAGACAAGGAAAATTCCAGCTAGCAAAATAGCACTAAATATAGTTAGACCCCAAAAATTTCTACTTTGATTATTAGCCTCCTGAATTTTTCTCAAATAATCTGCTATAACTGGCGTATAAACATCATCCATAACTACAGCAGGCTGAGAGGGCGAGATGGCCTCTCTTGGTAAGCTAGATATGTCTGCTTTAGTTACCGGAAATCTTTCATCTACTTGTACCAAAATTACAGAAATATTATCATGACCCCCATTTTGATTCGCCAAGTCAATTAACGCTTTACAAGCATCATGTATATTGCTTTTTCTGAGTACGCGCTTGATATCAGTCTCACTTACCATGTTGTATAAACCGTCGGAGCATATTAGATAGATATCGCCAGCTATGGGCCCATCCTTTAAGCAGTACGAATCAACTACCAGATTAGCAGCAGGGCCAACTGAACGGGTTAGTATGTGAGATAATGGGAGCAGAGAAATATCATTATCTTTAACTAAACCCGATTTAAGTAGTTCATTAACAAGTGTATGATCTTCTGTTAATTTTTCTAAATTATCATCTCTTAGCCTATATATTCTCGAGTCCCCAACATTAAAAATTTGAAGTGAGGTTCCTTTTATTAATAATGCAGAGATAGTAGTCCCCATATTCGCAAAAGAGGGATCTTTTACAGCACACGACAGTATCTCATCATTCGCAATTTTTATTTGCTCCACAACAAGGTCAACTAACGCCTCGAAAGTAGCCGAATCTGGGGCTTGAGAAAGAGCTTGCCTTAATTTTTCGGTTAACATTTTAGAGGCTAAGCTTCCTCCTTTTGCACCTCCCATGCCGTCACAAATTGCACAAAAAACAAAGCTTCTTGATTGAATTATTAAGAAATCATCCTGATTCTCATCTCTTACTTTTCCTATATCGGACGCTCCATACACTTGAAAAAATTGCCTGGTTAAATCTTCATAATTAGAAACAACACCATTAGCACCCATCTTAAATTTTTAGATTTTTAAACATCAAAAAGGTATGAAATAAAGTATTAAATTTAGTTAACACTTTTGTAAATACATGCTATAACATTACTAAAGAGGAGAGCCACCGAAAAGGGTTCAAAAAAACAGCCTCGCAACACACAAGAAAACCTTAAAAAAAACCTTATTCCTTTCCGGCAGGCTCACTTCTTTGTAAGTATCGGAAAAAATTGTTTTTTATTTCAGTAAATTTATTTTTATTTTCACAAGTAAATTTTTCATCAGTTTCAGTTTGCCTGAAAATTTTGTACTAAAAAATTAAGTTTGACATCGAGAGATTACTTTTAGTAATTTTAAGAAAGTATGAAGCCTTTTTCGGTATTAATTGTAAGTTTGGTTTTCACTACATTAGTAGGATGTCAACAGAGAGGTTCCTCTGAAGCAACTGCCTCTGATGTTGGTTCTGGGACAAATAATGAAACGATGGAAGAGAGTAGTATGGAGAGAAACAACTATGTTAGTGAGCCTGAAGAATCCTATAACGCCATGCCATATTCAGGGGGAGAGGATATGAGTCCGACCATGGAAGAATCGATGCCAGATACATCAGAAGGAATGGGAATGCCTCCAGAGGATTTTGACGGAATGACGGAAGAGAGTGGTGCGCCTAATTAAAAACAAAGTTTCTAATTAGGTTAATTTGTAGGGTAGGCCCATCTAATCAATGTGTTAGATTTTAAAACTGGTCGTATTTGTTTTGATTCAAACTCATACTCATATAGGTCAAATTTTCCTCTTTCCAGACCTGCGGAGCTATCTTTGCTAGCTGAAAAAGCCAACTTTTTATTGTTAGTGATTGGAAAATAAAAAGATAAATATCCATCAAAGGGGTCAATAAGGTTTTGTGATGTTTTGTCACTGATTAAAAATCTTTTAATATACCTTTTACCGCCAGTTACATGAATATATACAATTTGATCATCTGTTTCGAACCATGGTTCACAGCCAGGAAACTTTGAAATCACCTCTTTTTTAAACAAATCATACACCCACACATGCCATTTTTTTGGTTGATTTGCTATAAATGCGAGATATTTGCCATTCTCGCTTATTCTAGGTTTGCTAATTTCAAGGCCTGGAATATCAACTAAAGGAAAAAGTACTTTTTCCCCTTCATCCGATAGAAGCAGTATACTCTTTCTATCCCTCTCAAAAATGATAGAGCCCTCACTAGTCGGGGTACCGAACACACCATTTTCAACAAGGACTTTTAATTCTCCATTTTTCATCTGAACAATCCTACCAGGAGCATACCTGCTAAGAGATCTTGTTTGCGTGAAAATAATTCTATCTAAGAATTTGTCATACACAGGGTTTTGCTCAAACCATTCTTGGCTATCATACACTTTCACTATATTCCCAAACTCAATTTTATATATCCCAGTAGTTTGATTCTCTATAATTCCATCGAAAAGGTAATTACAATCAGAGCAAACTATCTTGAGATTTTTTGAATTAGTCGATATTTCTCTCTGTTCAGCAAAAATTTTAAAAGTAACAAAAAAAATAACAAAAAAAGATATAAAAATTATGGAAAAAAATGGAGCCTTTGCAAGAACTTGGCGCTGATTAAAATAATTAGACAAAAAAACAAGGCAAATTACACCAAGAATACCTTGAAGAGCCCCCCAACTCTGAGTGATTAAATGATGAGTAACGGCCGTTGATACAGCCAAAGACTTATCAAAACCCAGAAGATTAAAAGCTAAAGTCCAACCTGTGTGAAAAGAACCTATACCACCTATTGTAAATACAGGCAGAGAGACAAACAATTCAGCTGTTATAAAACCGAAAACCGTGTTTAAAAAAGGAGCTTTTGCTGATGTTATACCATATAAATTCACTATGGATAAAAAAAGAATCCAATATGAAAAGTACTTAACAAATCTTTGTAAGATAGCGAGAAAAGTTAATTTAATGAGTATTTTCTGTTCCGACAATCTACCATAAAAATCAATCAAGTCAAGCAATTTGGATCCTGGTTTAATTTTTAAAACTCGTAGAAGGCTTTTAACGATTTTACCTAGGTGAACACAAAAAATTGCTGATATTAAAATCAGAATCACAGCCAAAACGTAAAGGAAACTGTTTATTTCGTAACCAGTTACGACAGCCAGAAAAAAAGCAAAGATTAGAATTATAAAACCAACAGCAAATAAATCTAAAAAAGTTAGATTAACGAAGGCCGAAATAGCTGTTTTAAAATCAGCTAAAAGAAATTTTGGAATTAAAAAGATATATATTAAAGTACCTAATTTCGCTGGTAGTAGGTCCGAGAAAAAATTTCTTGTAAAACTAACAAAAAAAACGTTTATATAACTTGGGTTAAAACCTAAATGATTTAAAATCAGCTGAGTTCTTAGAGATAGCAAAAGAGCATTTACGATTGACAAACAAAAAAAATATGAGATTAAGTTTAGTTCAACCGATTTTAATTCCTTAATAGTTTTTTCAATTGAGAGTTGAGTAAGAACATTCTCGTAAAAAAAATATCCAATAATGATAGTTAGACTAATTTTTAGAATGAAAGTCTTCATCCTAGATTTTTCATAGCAATTTGCAAAGCTACCCTCTCTGTTGGAATCCCTTTTGACAAATGATCCTCAAAAATTAATCTAACTCTCTCTGGAATTTTAGCAATCATTTTTTGGGTCCAAGCTTCGGCGTTATCCATATTCTCAGACGCAACCTTAATCAAACCACCAGCATTTACAATGAAATCTGGGCCATACAATATCCTCTTATCTCTTAGCAATTCATAACACTCTTCTCCGGAAAGTTGATTATTAGCTCCACCAATTATAATTCGACTCTGAATTTTACTTAAAGTATTAGGATTCACTACTCCTCCGATAGCACACGGGCAGAAAATATCTGTCTCTTGCTCAAAAATTGCCTCAGAAGGAACAATCTCAACACCTGGGTGTTGTTTTTTGAATGCATCAAGTTTTTCCTTATCAATGTCCGAGACATATACACGGTACCCCTCCTTTAACGCTAGCTCCGCTACTTTGGAGCCAACCGCACCAATACCTTGAATTGAGATTGATGGAGTAGAGCCTTTCAGGTACCCCAAATCCCTAAAAAAATCCAGGTTATTATGAATACTGAGAAAAACACCTTGGGCAGTGTAGGGTGAGGGGTCTCCTTTAGATGATGCTTTCCCCCGAACAAAAGGAGTTACCTGACCGATAATCTCCATATCATCTGCAGTTGTGCCCAAATCTTCAGCCGTTATGTAATGTCCATTCAGCCTGTTAACAAACTCTCCAAACCCCTTAAAGATCGCCTCCCTATTGAACTCACCTTCTTTTTTTATTATCACAGCTTTACCACCACCAAGTGGAAGCTCAGCGGCAGCCGCTTTTAGAGTCATAGCTTTTGAAAGCTTAAGTACATCATCAAGCGCATCATTGGGGCTATTATAAGACTTAAATCTACATCCACCTAAAGCTGGTCCTCTTTTAGTTGAATGGATTACAATAATAGCATTTAACCCAAGCTTTGGATTAGAAAAAAAACTTACCTGCTCATAAGCTTCTTCAAAGATTCTTGAAATCATATTTTCAATTTTCACACTTACTGAATATCAAACTCCAGATTATATCGATCGAAAAATAAAAAAGAAGATTTATGAGAGTCGAGTATTCTTCTGACTCAACTTTAAAAAATCTTGAGATCTCAGCGAGAACGCCATCAGATTTGAAGAGGGTGAACCAGAATTTACTGCACGATGTTTTATATGCAGCAAGTAAAGCAGGGATAGAACAGGTCTACTTTTCAGCTATTAAGAATGATCATTCAAAGTATACA
>CALHSA010000038.1 GCA_938038205.1 uncultured bacterium
AACAGCTAAACAGGTAATCTCGCAAAAAGTTTCAGATGCAGTTAGAGATGCTATCTTAGAGGATTTTAAAGGAGAGAAAGGTCAGATAATTGTTGGAACCGTTCAAAGGATTGAGCCCAACGGCACTATATTTGTAAGTGTAGGACGAGCTGAAGGTATCTTACCTAAAAGAGAGCAGATTCCAAGAGAACGGTTTAACGTAGGTGATAGAATTAGGGCGCTTTTAATTAACATTGATAGATCTGGGAAAGAGGGATATCTAATTTTGTCCCGAAGTCACCCAGACTTTGTTGTTAAACTTTTTGAGAGTGAGGTGCCTGAACTTAAGGAGGGTCTTGTTCAAATACTTAAAGTTGCTAGAAAACCGGGAGAAAAAACAAAAATACTTGTCTCATCAATAGATCAAAGTATAGATGTAGAGGGATGTTTCATTGGACTAAAAAGATCTAGGGTAAACGCTGTTAGTCAAGAGCTTAACGGAGAAAGGATTGACATAATAGCATACAATCAAGACCAACCAACCCTAGTGGCCAACGCATTAAGGCCTGCAAAACCATCCAAGATTCTTGTCGATGAAGAAAATAGAGTAATGGAGGTTGTGGTGCCAGATTCATATCTGGCAGTTGCTATCGGAAACAGAGGTGTTAACGTGACTCTAGCATCACAGCTTACTGGCTGGACAATAAATCTTGTTGCCTCGAGTGTAGCAGAGGAAAGTGCTAGGATTGCAAGAAAAACATTAGAGAGAATACCTGATATTACATTTACAGAAGCTGAGATACTCTTTCAGATGGGTTTTAGAACCCTAGAAGATATTATTCACGCTTCACCTGATGAGCTACTTGACGCTGGAATTGAACCAGACAGGGCATCCGCTATCATTAATAACGCTAGACTGCTTTATGAAAAAGAGGGTGACGTATCCTCAAATAAAATAATAACTGATCTAACTAAACTTGATTTACCCAGAGATGTTATTGATAAGTTACTTAAGAACAGCATAAAAAGTATTCAGGAGCTTACTCTCACTTCTCATGATATACTAAAAAATGTATTAACGCCTGAGGAATTAAATCAAGTGATGGACTCTTTACGTAACTTTTTACGCTCTGGCTCTCGGCAACAATCTTAAAATTTTTAGGTTATTCAGGTATATCGTAGCTAAATAGGCTTGGGGTAGTAGAATCATGTTCAAAAACTACCCGTGCATTCTTCTCTTTAATTAACTTTATCAAATTCATTTTTTCCTCTAAAAGTTTCGTTGTACACATATCATAACCCATAGTGTAAATTAGCCTTTTATGAGCAGAGGTTGGCATTAAATCTGAGGGATAAAAAACATAACCATCCTTTGTTTGAATCTCAAACCACATCATTCCAGTTGTATGACCATCAGAAAAATGACAGGTAATACCCTCAAAAACTTCACCCTCACTTTCAATAAAAAAAATTTGATTTCTAATTGGCTCAAAGTTCTCTGGGATATAACTAGCCTTTTCCCGAGGAGATGGATTAAGGGCATACTCAAAATTTTTTCTGGAAACCCAAATTTTCGCGTTCGGAAAAGTGGAGATTAAATTACCTTCCTCAAATTTTGTTAATCCGCCACAATGGTCAAAATGTAAGTGGGTAATTAAAACATCAGTAATCTGAGTTGGCTGTATGTCAACTTCAAAATTCTGAATCTGATAAATGCTCCGCATTTTCTCATTCCATTTACTTCCACATCCACAATCAATCAAAACTAACCTCTCTGAATTGGACAAAATCAAGCATCTTGTTACCATTGATATTCGATTTTCAGTATCTGATGGAATAATCTTCGACCATAACGTTTTTGGGACTACCCCAAACATTGCACCACCATCTAGCTTAAAAGAATCAAAAATTACTTCCTTAACCTCCCACATTTACTCTAAAAGCCTCCTCAAAATTTTTCTTGGTAATATTTACAAAGTCAACAAAATTAATTCCTATTAACTCAGCTATGAATTTTGCTGTTACACTTACCATCCAACTTTCGCATTTTTTACCCCTGTAGGGCACAGGAGAAAGATAAGGTGCATCTGTTTCAATTAAAAGCCGGTTAATTGGAGTTTTTTTTACAGTAAAGCATAAAGCCTCACTTTTCTTAAATGTTACTATTCCTGAGTAAGACACAAAAGTATTATCTCTTGATAAAATTTGCTTTAAATCTTCAGTGCTACCTGTGAAACAATGAAAAATAATAGGCTCAGAAAAATTTATCGTATACTGTAGAACCTCCTTGTAAGCGTGTCTACAATGAATAATAAGAGGTTTTTTCTTTATCCTTGCTAGCTCTATGTGATCAAGAAAAAGCTCAATCTGAGCCTTAAAGGGAGTTTTATAGCTCTTGTCCAAACCAGTTTCACCAACAGCTACAGCCTTTGGGTCATTTAGTAACTCGTTTAGTGATTCAAGATTTAAACCTTGATCAGCATCAAATGGATGGATACCAAAAGCACAAAAAATTTGATCTTTGTTTTTAACTAGATTAAACGTTTCAAAATTTGACTCTAATCCTCTTGAAGCTCCTACTGCAAGTAGTACCTCGACTCCATGCTGCTTGGCCCTCTCTATATAACCATCAATATCATCTACTTGATCTAGGTGACAGTGAGAATCAATTAAAACCATTACTTAAACCCACTTTATATTAAACACTAGTTCATATATAAACAACCTAATGGATTACATCATAATTGCGATTTTTAGTTCTTTAGTTGGCAGCTACCTTGGATCACTATCTTATAGAATCCCCAGGAAATATATCGAGCAGTGGTACGATGAGGAAGATTTAGGGGAGCTTGGGGTAAATTTACAAGCTGATCCAACAGTTGTGGAATCTAAGTGGAGTTTATGCCCGCAGTGCAAACAAAGATTAAAATGGTTTCATCTTATTCCAGTTTTAAGCTGGACTTTACTAGGTGGTAGGTGTGCTTACTGTAAATCTCGGATTTCACCAAGATACATCATTATTGAACTTTTAACAATTTTATCAGCCCTTCTCTCTTATTATATTCTTGGATTCTCGGTGGGCTTTTTTCTGCTTTTTATAATTCTTTCTGGAATGATTCTCGCAAGTAGTATCGATATTGAGTGTTTTATCCTACCTGATTTTATAACTCTACCACTGCTTGGTTTTGGTTCTGTATACACACTTATATTATTTTTAAAAGCTGGATATCTTGAGGCTCCTTTCTCCCAGACTTGGATTAACTCTTTTTTTGGTGGTGTTTTGCTGCCTTTGTTTTTAATTATTTTTAGTTGGCTTTTTACTAAAATCCGCGGTAAAGAGGGGTTTGGCATGGGCGATATTAAACTCCTCTCTGGCTTGGGATTCTGGTTTGGTTTTCAAGCTGTTTTAATCGCACTAACAGTTGGGTCCGTGGCTGCAATTTTAAACGCTTTAATATTATCCGCAGCAAGAGGGAGGCAAATCCTTAGCTCTTATTTTCCTTTCGGGCCATTTATTGTCTTAGGCTTTGTTATCTACTTAATTTTTTTTCCAGCATTTTTATCCCTGAATCACTAATTAATAAATTAGGATATAATATGGTAGCACCATGAGACTTTTTCTTTGGATTGCAGTTTTATTAACTTTTGGTTGTGCCACAAAAACAGCCGTCGTTAGTGAACCTGAAGTGATTGTTCTTAAGGATAAGGGAACTCAATTATATGTTTGGGAGCCCCCAATTGTTGATGTTATTGAGGTGCCTGCTGGCCTTGATCCATCTGGGGTTTACTACCGACCACAACATCAACAAATAGTTGAGATTAAACAAGGTAGGTGGGTTTTAAAACAGTAGTATGGCGCTAATAGACGTAAAACACTTAAGCGCACCGCTTAAAAGCAGGACCAGTATAGTCATAATAATCGTTATTGCCCTAGTTTTTGGAATCTATAGAGCTTCGACAAGTAACTCTACCTCAGCTCGCAGGAATTTAAAATCCGAGCAGGTAAAAATTGATGAGTTTTATAAAGAACTGGAAAAGTTGATCAAATGAAGAGAATCGTGCTACGACCTTCAGTAAAAAGTCAGATAAGTTTACTGATACTGTGTATTAGTTGCTTGCTGTTTGCAATCAGAGGGCTTTACTCAGATGCGCTTTTAATGATTTATCTTTCAAAATTTTTCACTGGGTGCGCTATCTTTTTTGCAGTGTTGGTTCTTGTAAACATCTACAATTACAAGTACATTCTTTTTGAGGATTTCATTCAAGCAACTGAGGGAATTTTCTCACTGAACATGGTGTCCCATAAAATTAAATACCATGACATTAGATTGGTTGAGACACAAAAAACAATTATTGGACGAATATTTAACTTTGGTGATGTATTAATTGGCTCTGCAGCTACAGGATCACTGGAAATTAATCTAAAAGGAATTTCTGATCCCGATCTTGTAAAAGATTTTATTCTTAAAAAAATAGCCCAAAAAAGGGAGAAAAAAAACCAAAAGGAGGTAGCAATTAACCAATGAGGGTTTTTGTATTATTCGTTTTGTTAGTTTTAACAGGTCAAAATGTAGATTTAATTGACCAAGAACTAAAGAAGCTAGAAGAGGCAGAGGGTGTTATAATGGAAAATCTAAATTCCAGGAGAAAGCTTGATAACGCAGAGGTTATTCCAAATATTGAAACAATTCAGGAGGTCAATATGAATGATATGGCTTATTCAGATAGATCTTTGTTGGAGGAAACGGTTGAAGAGAATAGTCAGAGTGAAGAAGCCGGTGGTGAAAACTCAACCGTTGAGATTACAAACAAAAAAGCTAAACTAAACGAGCAAAAATTTGATGTTAAGGAATTGGCAGTTAAAAATAATGAACTGAATTCAAGGAAAAAAGATAGAAGTGATGAGGAGTTAAATAAACTTTTAGAGAAAAAGGATTATGAACTAGGTTTGTTAAAAGCTTCTGAAGAATCGCTTAAAGCCAAGATAAAGCTTTATGAGGAACAGATAAAAAGGCTGAACAACGAAATTAACCACCTAAACAAAGTTTTGCTCTCAAGGGAGTGCAACCTTCCCACTAATAAGGATAGGGTAAATTTAGCCAATCTTAAAACAGACACTTATGAATTTGGATCACAAATTATGCCAGAACAGCATATTCCAAACTCGCCCGTTCCATTAACCGAGGTAAAAGCAGGAACAGTTGTCTACTCTGGTCCAAATGTTTCATCTACGCCACTATTTACAATTTCAGCTGACACTAGGGTACCAAAAATTGATTCTGTGGAGGGTTGGATACGGATTATAGCGCCCAATGGAGTAAAGGGCTGGGTGATGAGACCAAATCAAAAAAGTGTTGAACAAAAAGCTTTAGATAACTGGACCTATATAGGAAGATAAATTTTACTTACACTCTTCAAACGCTCGGTAAAGCTTCATTAAAGCAGTTGAGTATGCTGCAGTTCTTAAAGAACAGTTACGATTCTTTGAAAACTCCCAAACCTCTTCAGTAGCAGCAACCATTTTCTTTTTTAGCTCCTCATTAACCTCTTTTTCTGTCCAGTACATACCCATTCTATTCTGTACCCATTCCAAATAACTAACAGTTACACCCCCTGAGTTTGCTAAAACATCCGGTACAACAATTACTCCCTTCTCTTCTAAAATCTGATCAGCAGCAGCTGTAACAGGACCATTAGCCAACTCGATGATCACTTTCGACTTTACATCCCTTGCTATATGTTCAGTAATACTATCTTCTACAGCGGCTGGAACTAAGATATCCACATCTAAGGTAAGTAACTCTTCATGGGTAATTTTTTTCGCGTCAACCTCAACTAACTCTGAGTTTTTGTATTCAACGGGGCGAAGAGAGCCGAAAGTCTCTTTGTAAGCTAAAATAGCATCAATATCAAAACCTTCCTCCCTGTATAAGGCACTTGTTGAGTCGGAAACGGCTACTATTACATGTCCCTCCTTAGCAGCGATCCTTCCAAAACTACCCCCAACATTTCCTAGCCCCTGTATCGCAATTCTTGCACCTGATCTGGGTAAAGCCGTCATTTTTTGAATTGTTTGAAGAACATAAAATCCACCCATACCTGTTGCTTCACTTCTTCCTAAAGAACCACCAAAACTTACGGGCTTGCCCGTAAAAACTCCTAACTCTTTTCTACCTTTCAGAACACAGTATTCATCAGTCATCCATGCCATTATTTTCGGATTGGTATACATATCAGGAGCAGGTATATCTTCATCCTCACCTAAGTATTTCCAGAGTGCTCTAACATAACCTCTAGATAATCTCTCTAACTCTCCAATAGACAAATCTTTAGTGTTAACTTTAACTCCCCCTTTGCCTCCACCATAGGGTAATCCTGCAACAGCACACTTGATTGCCATCCAAAAAGCTAGAGATTTCACCTCTGATTCATCTACCGAGGGATGAAATCTAATACCACCTTTAGCTGGACCTAATAATGTAGAGTGAACAGCTCTATATCCATCAAATACTCTAATTCTGCCGTTATCCATTTTTATCTTGATGGCCACCTGAACTACTCTTTCAGGAGTTCTAATAACCTCAAGGAACTCATCACTAACTGAGATATGATCTAGAGCTGGTTTTAACCTTAAAAGAGCTTGATTAAAAAGATTCATACAAACCTGGATCTTACATCTAAAATATTTGGATTTACAATATCTTGTTTATCCTATATAAATGTAGTAAGCACGCAACTTAAATGAATTACCAGCTTGTTCTCGAATGCTTCAAGGGTGATTTAGCTATTCTATATCATTTGTATAAATGCGATGAGATTGATTGTTTTGAGCTAAGGGTCTGTGAGTTACTTGAAAAACACGATTTACACTTAAATGGGACTCTTTTTCAAAAATCACTTAACATCTGCATTCTTGCGAATATTATTGAGTTAAAGCTAAAAAAAATTTTAGGCATATTTGAAAAAAACGACAATGAGTACTTAGAGGATTTAAAGTTAGCTTTTAAACTTAACTGCAAGCAACACTTTTTAGATTGGAAACAGAGAGTGATTGAGGAGTTTGATAAAGTTAATTTTCTTGGCAAAAATTTTGCAGCTGCTGGATTTTCGCCAAGATTAGAGAGTTTAGATAAGGTTCATTTAAGCCGTGCAGCCAAGAGGTTACTAAAATCTCCCTCAATTTTTGAAAGCTTTTTTAAAAGTTTCATCCTGAATTTAGCAAGAAAAATAAAGGATGTATCTCATTTCAAGGACAATTTATTGAGAAAGCTTAGGAATGCATTACATGTAAGATTTAAATCCTTGGTAAAAACTAGGGAAGAGGCAATTGGTTTTTTTCTGGCTTCCCTTGAATTATACAAAGAAGGTTGTGTCACAATAATTCAAGATAAAGATGATCTGGTTGTATCAAACTCCAGCTCATCCAAATTAGGGAGCGTGGCTTTAAAGTAAAGTAAATCATTAATAACCTCATTTGAGTATAAAACCCCGAAGCTAGTGAGTTTAATTCCCAAGCTTGTAACCTCTATCACTTTTGGGGAGTATTTTTTAATTAAAGTATTCCTAATCTGATTCGGTACAGCTACGGGTTTAAATGTCCTAACCTTAAAAATGAGTTTCTCCCTAGCCAGAGTATCCGAGTTTATGAACTCAAATAAGGCTGTTTTTGAGCTATTGTTAAGATAATCTTTTAAGCCTTTAAAATTAAAGGCCCGAACGCCAGTGTGCCCAAGGTTAATAAAACTAACTGCACCTAACCCAACCCCAAGAACAGAATTATGTTCCCAGTATTTTCTGTTGTGTACTGACTCAAACCCAGGCTTAGAAAAGTTTGAAATCTCATAATGTATAAAATTATTCTCTAGAAGATACTCTACAATATCTAAATATTCTTTTTCCGAGATTCGCGGGTTTCGCTTTGATTCATAAAAATGAGTCCCATGCTCCAAGGTTAAGAGGTAAACTGACACATGGCTAACAAATTCAATTATAGGAGAAATTTCTTTGGTTATGTTTCTTCTACCACCAACTCCAATTATTAAATCAACATTTATGTTACTGATCCCAATTAAGTTAAGAACCTCTAAAGCATGCATTATATCCTCAGGCGAGTGTTCTCTACCCAAGATTTTTAAATGCTTTGGGTTAAGACTCTGAACTCCTAAGCTTACCCTTGGTTTATACTTCTTTAGAAAAAAAACTAAATCTTGGTTCTTCAAATCCTCCGGATTAACCTCAATTGTAATTTCAACACTCGAATCTAGTACAAAGTTTTTCTCTACAAACTGAAAAGTTGAATCTAAGTACTCTGCACTGTATGATGGAGTCCCTCCACCAAAATAAACGGATTCTACCAAATAATTGTTTTTTGAATACTGAGATAACTCGTTATTTAACTCTTTAAAATAACCCCTCCAATCCTTGGATACAACTACAGGAAAATCGCAGTAAGGGCATCTTCTTCGACAAAAAGGAAAATGAATGTATAACCCAACTCGATCAACTTGAGCCCATAAATTTTTAAGCTCACTCACCCTTAATTCTGGCTCCTCTGACCATTCTCTCTACTTTAGATTGTTCTGATTTTATTTCCTCAATTATTTTTGGATCTACAATCTTAAACCTAAAGAATGCACTAATATACAACAACTTGAGATTTGCCATCATCTCAGAGAACAGTCGAAAAGCCTCTCTTTGAAATTCATAAACTGGATTTTTGTACGCGTACCCTCTAAACCCAATTCCCTCCTTGACCTGATCCATGCGTTGAAGGTGTGTGATCCAAATTTTATCCAACTCTTCTAGCATAAAAATTTTAACCATATCCTTTGCGGATTGAGTAAGAACCATTCTCCCTTTAGAGTTCTCAAGAATGCTTTTTAAATTTTCAAGCTCCTCTTCAAGCTCTTTGAAGCGGGTATCAATAACCTTTCTAGCTAAAGAAATGGCTTCATCTAAGTTTTCTTGGTCAACAAGCTTTTTAATCTCTTTTACAATCTCCGGATCCATAAAAGCATACAGATTTTTTGTAGCATCATCTGAGTTAAAATCGTCTGGGAGACTTAAAGAAATATCAACATAAAAATCAACTAAAATGTTTGAGATCTCACTACCCTCTAAAATCTTATTACGTAAACCATAAACAATATTTCGCTGATTGTTGTAAACGTTATCATACTCAAGGAGATGCTTCCTGATTTCAAAATGGTAAGCCTCTACTTTCTTTTGTGCACTTCGAGTAAGCCAGCTTACCATTTGACCAGAGTGAGTCTCTCCCTTAAACTTTTGAGCCCAGATTGGCAGCTTTTCAGGCATAAACCTAACTAAAAGATCATCCTCAAGTGATACGTAAAACCTGCTTCTACCAGGATCCCCTTGCCTTCCAGATCTTCCTCTTAATTGATCATCAATACGCCTACTTTCATGCCTTTCAGTTCCTAAAACCATTAAACCTCCAGCCTGAATAACCTTCTCCCGCTCTTCTTTGCAAATGGCCTCATACTTTTTGAAAGCTTGTAAAAATTTATCGTTCCTGTAATCAATAAAACCAACCTCTTTTCTAGCTAATGCTTCAGGATTACCTCCTAAAATTATGTCAGTTCCTCGACCTGCCATGTTCGTGCTTATAGTTACAGCTTTAAACCTACCTGCCTGCGCTATGATATCAGCTTCTTTTTCATGATGCTTTGCATTGAGCACATTGTGAGGAATACCCTCTTTTAACAACATTCCACTTAGCTTTTCACTCTGCTCAATACTTATAGTGCCCACTAGAACGGGTTGTCCAATGTTATAACAAGCCTTAATATCCTCAATTACCTGTTTATACTTCTCCTCCTTTGTTGCAAAAATTCTGTCATCCTCATCTATCCTAATCATTGGTTTATGGGTTGGAATAATTACAACATCTAGGTTATAGATTTTTTTAAACTCCTCTGCCTCCGTGTCTGCCGTTCCTGTCATTCCCGAGAGTTTTTTAAACATTCGGAAGTAATTCTGAAATGTTATTGAAGCAAGAGTTACATTCTCTTTCTGAATTCTAACACCCTCCTTTGCCTCTACCGCCTGATGTAGCCCACCCGACCAACGTCTACCCTCCATTAATCTGCCTGTGAATTCATCAACTATTACTACTCTTCCATTTCTAACAACATAATCCTTGTCTCTATGCAAAGTTTTATGAGCCTTTAAACAGTTTTGAACAATGTGAAGAAGCTCAATATTCTTAGGATCATAAAGGTTATCTACTCCTAAAAGCTCCTCAACTTTTCTAACCCCTGCCTCTGTTAGGTACGGAAACTGGCTTTTTAACTCAATCTCAAAATCTTCTTTCTCCTGAAGCTGCGGAATTATTCTATTTACAATTTTATATTTTTCAGATGGATCATCTGCAGGCCCAGATATTATTAGAGGTGTTCTCGCTTCATCAATAAGTATAGAATCAACCTCATCAACTATTGCAAAGTAATGGGTTTTTTGAAGAACCTCATCATAAGAGTACCTCATATTGTCCCTTAAGTAATCAAAAGCAAACTCATTGTTCTGGCCATATACGATATCAGATCTATATGCCTTTAATTTCTCCTCAAATCTTTCAATTCCAGAGTGAACAACTCCTACAGAGTAACCTAAAAAGGTGTATATTCTTCCCATCCACTCAGCATCCCTTTTTGCTAAGTAATCATTAACTGTAACTATATAAACTGGGTTTCCTACCAGAGAGTCTAAACATGCAGGGAGTGTGGCCACAAGGGTTTTCCCTTCTCCCGTTTTCATTTCAGCAATTGCTCCCCTATGGAGCACAGCTCCACCCAGGATTTGTACATCAAAATGTCTCATGTTTAGGGTTCTTCTAGCAGCTTCTCTAACAATTGCATAAACATCTGGCTCAATCTCCTCAAGAGGCCTCCCTCTACTAACCTGTTCTCTAAAACTAGCAATCTGAGCCCTTAACTGCTCATCAGAGTATTCCTGATAAACTTTCTCTAACTCATTAACTCTAGATACTAAAGGAGCTAAAGATCGAAGAACTCGATCATTTTTAGAACCGAAAATTTTTTTTAATATCTTGCCTATCATTAAATTCTGATCAGAATGATATAATAACCTCCATTTAGATATAATTAAATGCTTGAAACAAGATTAAGCTTACGTGTTGTTATGATGCCAAAGGATACAAACCCTTTGGGTAGCATTTTTGGAGGGCATATTTTAAGTTTGATTGACCTGGCTGCTACTGAACATGCTCAGAAAGAGAAACCTGCAAGGTATGTTACAAAAATAGTTAGAGAGGTAAATTTCCGGAACCCAGTTTTTGTTGGTGATGTTGTTTCTTTTTATACAGAAACCGTTAAGATTGGTCGAAGCTCAATAACAATAAAGGTTGAGGTACAAGCCTTAAGAGGAATAGATATGATTAGTGTTCATCACGTAACCTCTGCTGAGTTAGTACTAGTAGCTGTTAATGAGAGTTTACAGCCTGTGCCAATATTTGAAGCTACATCGAACGAGTAATAATTCTACACACATCTCTTGTAACTCTTGAGTCAATCTTTTTGTTATTTACTCTCCCCCTTGAAACTAAATTATTCCCATCTGCTGTTTTTAATCTAAAGGCTACTGTGATATCACCAGTTGGTACTATATTAACTCTTCTTGCAAAACCTTTTAAGTAGGCTAGAGGAACCCTTCTCTGACATTTTGAATTATTTACATAAAAGTAACCATACTGAACACCATTTCCAAAACCTTTTGATGATAATTTTAGCATATTCTCTGACATACTTAACTTTAGACTTAAAGGGGTTACCCCCTCTAAATTTCGTGGAACAATGTTGTATTCAGCTCTGCTAAACCTAGGTCTAAAACTATGGTATCTAGTTTCTTCTGTGTTACCAAAAAACAGTATCCTTATTTCATCTTTTAGATTCTCAAAGGCACTATTGTTAAGCTCATAGGATACTTTAAAACCGCCAGTCTTATACGCCTGTAAAAGAACCTTTGCTTTTGAGTTATAATCATAGTAGTTAGCTGAGCTTAAAAAAACTCCAAACTGATCATCAGAGGTGTAAATCTTTAATTCGCGATTTACCCAATCTGTAGAGAGAAGAGATATGGCATTAGATAAAGTAAGACTTCTAACAGGCAAAAAATCAAGAGCATTTCGTCTTTGATTAAAGTAGATAATCTGATTTGTTGAAACAGTAATTTTCTCAATATTTAGATTGTTATACTTAAACCCTGACACTTGAAACTCATAATCTCCCTCATCCCTATCAGATATAGTGGCTGACGAGAACGATGTTAGATCAAATTTTGGTTTTAATGAAACCAGATTTCTTACAAACCCGAATGTATCTTCGTTTGTAATTGGTGCTGGTACTGTGTTTTTGTTAAGAAGATTTAAAATATGCAAAATGCACCCATTCCTTACCCTAAGGCCTGCTTTTTTTGCGCATGTGTCAAGAATTAATTCAATTGCTTCGGAGGAGGACAACTCAGGGTATCGCGAGAAAAGTAAAGCTAGCGCTCCAGAGACAAAAGGTGCAGCCATTGATGTCCCACTCATTGAACCGTAATTATTCCGAAGTAGTGTGCTTACAATTGATTCTCCAGGGGCAGCTATAAGTACCGCATTACCATAGTTTGAGAAAAAGCTAAGTTCATCTCTTCTATTTAAAGATGCAACAGATAGCACCTTCCTATAGTTAGCTGGGTATGTAGGATGAACTGAGTTATTTGAACCAGAGTTTCCTGCTGCTGCAACAAAAACCACACCAAGATTGTGTAGTTGTTCAATTAAATCTTGCAACTGAGAGCTAAAAACCCCTCCTCCCCAGGACGCATTAATTACTCTAACATTTACCCCCCTTTGTCTTAATGTTTTAATGTAATTTAATCCCGAGATTATCCAACCTAAAGTGCCAAGACCATTTCTATCAAGCATCTGAACAGGTAGAATTTTTGCTTCTGGTGCAACTCCAGTAATTCCTACGCCATTCTGAAGCGCTGCAATTATTCCCGCAACATGGGTGCCATGACCATGCTCATCATTTACATCACCTGATCGTTTGACACCACTCCAACCTCTAATATCATCAACATAACCGTTTCTATCATCATCAAGCCCATTCTCACTCTCCCAAGGGTTTATGTATAAGTTTGAAGCAAGGTCACCGTGGGTTAAGTAAACACCGGTGTCAGCAACTGCAACCACAACACCAGCCCCCTTGGTGATGTACCAGGCATGCTCACCCTCCCCTTGCAAACCAATTTTATCTAATCCCCACTGATCTGGCTTTAAAGGATCATATGTAACTGAATCAATTGTGTAAACGTAATTTGGGGAGCATTCACGTATCTCTGGAATAAGGCTTTTAAGGTTAACACACTGAATCTCATCTCTAGCCTCTAGCTGGGCTATCTCAAAACCTTGTGATATTTCAAAATTATCCTCTCCAAGATGACGCACCTCATAACCCAAAGCTTTAATTCTTTTTAACCCAGTTTTTGCATTCGATACTCTTACTACAAAACTGTCTTTAACAGTTAAAATTTCTTGAGCTTTTAAGCAAAAAACATAGCTTAAAATAAATAAAACTCGGATCACTCCATAATGTTTTTCGGCACAAAACCGTTAAATTTTTAATTAATTTATTTAAACTTAGAGAAGTTTTTAAGATATTACCTTTTAATAATAGTGAATTTTAAGTTAATAGAGCTGTTTTTGAACTTTTTACCCTTTACTCTAATTAAGTTAGCTGTAATCTTGCAGTGCACTAAGCACACTCCTTTAGTAGATTACGGTTTTTTGGCTACCCTTGGTTTATCTAACCTTGAAATAATCTGGCTTAAATTCCTGTTTGAGTTGGGAATTTACTATTTAGCTTACTGTAATTTAAAGAGTAGCTACTCAAAGCTTGTTTTAGGGATTTATTTTGTAATAACTGCTTTAGAGGTAGTAAATTTTAAGGTTTCTATTTTAGTTTTCTTGTCTGTATTTCTAGTTATTATAAAGAAGCCCAAGCTAGGAGTTTTTAGCTTATTTTTAGGTGTATTATTTGACCCTAAAATATTTTTACTAACACCAGTTATTTTTCTTTTCCCAAACCCTATTAAAGCTTTTATCCTAGCTTTCTTTATTCCGGTTAGCATAAGAGTTTTAAGCTCTGATTTAAACCTCTCATATTTTTTTAGTGAAGTGGTTAGAAACATTATTTTTGTAGAACCAAAGATAGAGTTATTTAATGATTTTTCTGATCAACAGTTACTTTTAAAGGTAGCATATATAAGCCTAGCCTTTAATTTATTTTTGCTAATTTTTGCCTTTAGGTATTTTATTTTCGCTATATCTTCAATTTTATACTTATTCTTTTTGCCATTTATATCAAAAATAGGTGCTCTAGAGCTTTTACCTTTAGTAGCGCTTTTAGTGTACCCAGTTTCTAAAAAACTTGATCAAGGTGGTTCAGATTTTTTTGGTTTATGTTTACTTGCCTCAGTTAAACTGTTTTTTATTATTTGGGTAAATCCGCCAGTAGTAAGTGACAGTTATGATTATTTCTGTTTTGCAAAATCTTTAGCCAGTGAGGGGAAATATGCATGTTTATATCAGGGGGATAATCCAAACTATAAGGGAAGGGAATTTTATTATTATAGACCGGTTGGGTATCCATTTTTTTTAGCGATTTTAATTTATTTTACTGGGGATGGATGGAAGGTTTATGCTGGTTTAGCTCAGGGGGTTCTTGAGATTTTTTGTTACTCTCTAGGATTAATTAGCCTAAACAATTTTTGGTCAAAATTTTTATGGTTAATTTTTAATTTAATAGGAAGTTACCGTACCCCTTTGATAATCACAGAGTCATTAAATACAAGTTTAATATTTATCTCAGCAATACTTTTCCTTAGGAATAAGGATTACTCTGGTTTGATTTTTGGAGCAGCATGTTTAATAAGACAAAGCTCTCTTTTAGCTGGCTGGTTTATCTTAAGAAACAGGCAGATTTTTTTGTATTTTATATCATTCTTTACCTTGGTCAGTTTGATCTTAGGGTTTAGAAACTATTATCTATGTCAAAGGTTTACTGTTGGAACAACAAATTTTTTTAGACATAATCTCACTGATTTTGGCATCTCACCCTGGAGTAGCTTAAGATTCTTAGATAACACCAAGTGTTGGGAGTTTGAGTTTAATGAAAAGCTTAAAAGCAGGTTTTTAAATGAGGTTGATATAAAAAAATTTATTAAAGTTTATTTTAAAAGATTGGGAGAGTGGTTTTTAAAATTTTATGATTTAGAGCTTTTATTAATTAAAAGAATTGATTCATTGCTTTTGAACCTTGTTA
>CALHSA010000039.1 GCA_938038205.1 uncultured bacterium
ATTTTAACGCAGTTCTTTTAATCTCGTGTTCAATATTTGGCAGCTCAAAAAGTCTCGTGAAAGTTGCAATTAAATTTTGAAACAAGTTTTGATTTAATAAGTAAAAAATCGATAATGTCAGTGGCAAAAAAGCTATTAATATGAATCTAAAATCTTTTCTCTTTAATCCTGAAACAAAAAAATAAACGAAAGATATGACCAACATCGAGACAAAAGGGATCGATAAAAAAGACAAAACATTACTGTAACGGTAAGTTTCAAACCAAAGTGAGGGTAGGGAATGAAATGTAGCTATCCCAGTTACAAGAAATACAAGCATTAACTCAATACGCTTTGATAAAAGTAGGAACAACGCCTGAGCAAAAAAGAAAACAAATGTTGATATCTTTGTTAAACATCCTAATGCTATACTTATTCCAGCCAAAACTGCACCGGAAAAATTTGGTTTTTGTTGTAGAAAGTAATAGCTCAGCGTTACAGTTAATCCAACAAAAGCATCAAGATGCATTATGGACCCAACTGAGGATAATTGAGGACTAAAAATTACAGTTAGTACGCCAAGGATTGCCGATTTTTTATCAAAAATAGACGCAAGGAGCTTAAAAAGAATTACAAAACTTATAAACTGGATAATAGAATTAAAAAATCTTCCACAATTAATCGGATTGTTTACGACTTGAATTCCGGAATTTTTACAAATTTGAAAACCAAATCCAAATAAAATATTCGTTGGAAAAGCAGGATGGGTTAAATATGTATTCGATTTAGCTAAGTCTCCTTGGATTAAAGATTCTGAGTATTTTACTGCTCTAAGTTCCCATGTAATTTCATCAATTTGCACATCGGCTTTGAATAGATTTAGCTTTGTTATTAAAAAGGCCGTAAAAAGAATAAGTAAATTCACTAAACCAAAAATATTACAACTTTTATATCTCAGTGATAATATTTAGCTGAATGAATAGGGTAGTTCTTGTGAATAGTTGTGGAATTCTCCTGACTTTGCTTCTTGTTCTGAAGGAAGCAGGAGCATCCCTTCCATTGTGCCAGATTGGTTCTAAAGTTTCTTGTGATTTAGTTTTGGAATCCCCCTATTCAAAGATTTTCGGTTTGCCCAACAGTATACTGGGCTTTGTTATTTATTTGTATTTAACCTTGCTCTTTTTGTTTAGCAAGGAGATCTCTAAGGTTAAAATACTAACTTATTTTGTAATTTCGTCCATTTCTGTACTTGCGAGTGTAGCTTTGTTTTATATCTCGTATTTTGTCATTGGCGCTATTTGCCCTTACTGTTTTTTATCCTACATTATTAATTTTGTTAATTTTTTCATAAGCTTATCATTGATAAGAAAAGTAAGTTTTTCAGATGTAGGGAATTTTGCCGTGGTTATTAAACCTGCATTTCCGGCCATTTTAGCTGGAGTACTGATTTATTTCATTGGATTTAGCGGTAAAAGTGTAAATCTAGAAAAGGCACTAGTAAAAGAGTCAGAAGTGCCTGTTTCACCTATCCCTATTGCCTTCTCTGAACCTTTGGTTGAATTTGTTGATCCTCTGTGTCCGGCATGCATAGTTTGGAAAAATAAAAGAGCTCAACTAGAGGGAATAACTCGAACAATATATTTCCCTTTGGATAACCAATGTAATCCTGCTTTAGAAAAAGATTTTCATAAAGGTGCATGTTTTTTAAGTAAAATTTTTATGTGCGCTAAAAAGTTAAATAGTTTAAAGCAGGTTGAAGAGTCATTATCCAGTAAAATTAGGATTGATGATTTAGAAGAATTTTTCAAGTCTCAATTCCAGAGAGAGTATGAATGTGCTCAAAAGGTTGATGATGAGCTAAGGGCTGGTATTCAGTTGGGTTTAGATTTAAAAATTCAAGGCACTCCTACGATTTATTATCGTGGATTCTTAATTGATCTATCTAAAATATCACTGGAAGATCTAATCAGGGAGATACAAGATAATGAACTCAAAGATTGAAAAATTTTTAAGAATATCTAAGCCAGCCTCTGTTGAGATAATAGATTCTCAGTCTAAGGCGCAGGGGCTAAAGAGTATTCTCATTAATGAACATGGTTTTAGAAGTATTGCATATCCTCAATCATTATGGGGCAGATCACATCCACTCGATGTGGCGAGAACAGAAGAGGTAACTTTTATAGTATCTGATGAAACCTTAGGGCCTTATATCAACACCTTGGAGCGGCAGAAAGCTGAATCTGAGATCGTAAATCTTTTTGAGTCCTCTATGGAGGGCAGGGTTGCTTACATTGTTCCATACCTAATGGGTCCTGAAAATAGCGAATATTGCAGGTTTGGCATCACTGTTACTGATTCTCCCTACGTAGTGTTAAACATGAGTATACTAAATAAAATTTCACCAAAAGCTCTTGAGAATCAAGATAGCGCTGTTTTGGGATTTCACTCAATAGCAACCATGGATGTAACAAAAAAAAGAGTAGTTCATTTTTTAGATGAGCTAGAAATTTACTCGGTAAACACAAACTATGGGGGTAACGTTTTAACGGGAAAAAAATGTTTCGCTTTAAGAGTTGCATCATACCTTGGTAGATCTGAGGGATGGCTTGCTGAACATATGCTTATATCTAGTTTCAGTGTACCAAGTGGTGAAGATTTTATTATTCTTGGGGGATTTCCATCCGCGTGTGGAAAAACTAACTTTGCTATGTTAGAGCCTTCAGAGGAGTATGCGAAGCTGGGTTGGAGAGTAAAAATTGTTGGTGATGATATCGCATGGATATTTGTAAAAAATGGAAAGCTTAGAGCAATTAATCCTGAGTATGGCTTTTTTGGTGTTGCTCCTGGAACATCTCCCTTGAGCAATTATAATTTTTGGAGAACCTTCACAAAGGGAGATTCGATTTTTACTAACACAGCTCTAGATTTGGAAAAGAACATTCCATGGTGGGAAGGATGTGGGGAGCCTATTCCTGAGAAATTAGTAAGCTGGAAAGGAGAGATTTTAACAAACCCCTCATTGGAACAAGGTCCTTTTGCTCATCCTAACTCAAGAATTACAACTCCAATATACAATTGTCCAGTTTTGCATGAAAATTGGGATGCACCTGATGGCCATGAGGTGGGTGCAATTATATTTGGTTGCAGAAGGAGCTCGGGGATGCCTCTAGTTTTTGAGGCTCGAAGCTGGGATGAGGGTATTTATTTTGCAGCAAATCTTAAAAGTGAAAGAACAGCTGCTCAGGAGGGTGCCTTCGGAGTCCTTAGGCATGACCCTTTTGCTATGAGACCATTCTTTAGTTATCATGTCGGAGAGTACTTAAAGCATTGGTTAGAAATTGGTGCAAGGTTGAGTAAAAAACCAAAGATTTTTTTTGTTAATTGGTTTTTGAAGAATGCAAATGGGAAGTTTGTATGGCCAGGCTTCTCAGATAATCTTAGAGTGGTTGAGTGGATAATCAAAAGATGTAAAGGGGAATGCGATGCTTTAGAGGGATTGTTTGGTTTATATCCTAAGAGGGAGGATTTGAACTTGCCAGATCAAGTTTCATATGAGGATCTTTTTCATGTAGATCCACATGATTTTGAAGAAGAGATTCTTGAAAATGGAATGTTTTTACGGTCCCTAGGGTCAAAGTGTCCGAGAGAATTAAATGATATCCAGAATCGGTTATTAAGTTCATGATCAAATTATCGAAGAACGATATTTTAGAGAGATGGTACTTATTTAGTCCAATTATTGTTTTTCCAGTATCAATATTTAAACAAGTTGATATTCAAATTGCTTTAAGGGTTTTTTGTTTCGTGTTAGTTGGTCTATTGTTAATTGACTTTGCAGTAGATAGATTAACAAGTTCTTTGCGAAAAATATTTAAAGCTTGGTTTTTAACCTCTTTACTTGCTTTTTCAACAAATCTGCCGGAATTGTCAGTAACAACAATAAGCGCATTAAAAGGAGATGGTTTCCTTGTTGCTCCTGGTGCTGCTTTAGGTAGTAATTTTGTTAACGTTTTGCTGGTTACATTGGCGCTGGGAATTGTTTTCTTTCTATCCTTTTTATCGGCCAGTGTTAAATCTGCGACAAAAAGTTTTGATTACCGTGGAGGTTTGAAACAGATTGGGCTCGCTTTATTTTATGGTTGTATAGCTGTAATCTACTATCCAATAGCTCAAGCTGATACCAGTTATTTAGCATTTTGGGTTTTAATAGTTTTAACAATCGTAACCATCTTTGGTTTAACAAATTTTTATTCAAAACAGGGTAAGAAAATAAGTCTGCTATCTCACATTACTGTTCACACTGTAAACAATCTACTAGATAGTATTAGGGAAGAAAATGCAGTCCGTGATTTTTTGATCTATCTTAATAAAGTTATTGCAAAACCAAAAGATTATTCAATTGATGATTTACTTGCTTGTCAAGAATTGGAGGCGATAAAAAAACTATCAGATGAAGAGATTGAGAGTGTTAGATCCAAGCTATCAAAAGATCTCAAAGATGACCTCGATGAAATTTTAGAGCTTTTTGGTATTTCACATCATTTAGATTCGCCGGGTTATGTCTACTATCTTCAAGCATTTATCTCTGTTCTCTTTATAGCGACTGGATCTTATTTCCTGGATTTGGCAGGTGATTTAATGAGTACTGGGTTTAATCTGAATAAGGGACTGATTAGTTTTTTTGTATTATCTTTTCTAACTAGTGCAGGGGAGTTCTTAACATCTTACAAATTTTTTATGAATGGTAAGTTCAGGGATGGGTGGAGAAATGTTGCTGATAGCAACCTTTGTAATCTCCTTATTGCTGTTTTTGTAGTTATTATTATTTCATCAAAGAATTTAACAAATTAAGCGGATCTATAAAATCGTAACCGTCTTCATTTCTTATTAACGTAAATTTAGTTTTATTAACACAGTTTAAAAAATCTACTACTTTTGTTGAGTAGTCAACCAGAGAGAAATTTTTGTCAGCCACTGCAAATATTGGTCTGTTTAAGTCTAATCGAACTAGAAGGGCTTTATAAATTATCTCCGGGTAAATAACCCCATAAGGGGTAGAGTCAAGCTCAATAACTGCTAAGTTTCTGATGTCGGAATCAATTATATCTTTGATTGTTTGTTTAAAATTAAGTGTGACTACTTTATTTGCAAGGTGTCTAAAATCGCTTAAACTAGCTGATAGAGACTCATCAGGTATATCATAAAAAGAGTTCCGTATTAGCCAATCTTCACTAGCAAATTTACTGAGATAATTTCTTATTCCATCAGGGAAAATTACCACACAGTTTTGCCCTTCTTTTAGAAGGTGTAAGTATTTTTTTGCTGCAAAGAGGTTTGCTCCGCTACTTCCTCCAACAAGTAGGCCCTCGAGTTTAATAATTTCCCTTGCAGTGAAAAAGCAATCCCTATCAGATACTTTGACCCAATAATCTACAAGGTCCCTATTAAAAACCTTCGGGTAGAAATCGTACCCAATCCCCTCAACATGATATGGATGAATATCTGATCCCCCTCCAAGTATTGAACCATACGGATCAGCACCCACAATTATGCAATTAGGATTAACTTCTTTTAATCTTTTTGCCACTCCTGTTAATGTACCACCAGTTCCCGGACTGGCTACAAACATATCAACTTTGTAATCTAAATCTCTAAGGATTTCTTCCGCTGTAGTTTTATAGTGAATCTCAGGGTTTGCCTCGTTTGAGTACTGGTCTGGAATTTTAACTGCATCATGTGCTTGAGTAATTCTTTTACTTAAACCTATGTGGCTGTTAGGACTTTCACTTGGCTCGTCGGTTGGTGTTCTAATAATTTCTGCACCAAGGCAACGAAGAATTACCTCCTTTTCTTTGCTCATTTTTTCAGGCATGGCGATTATTACTCTATAACCTTTTACGGCTCCAACAAGAGCTAGCCCTATGCCAGTATTCCCGGATGTTGGCTCAATTATTGAATCACCTTCTCTCAAAGCACCATCTTTTTCCATTTTTTCAACCATTGAGAGGGATATTCTATCTTTAATTGAGCCACCAGGATTTAGAAACTCGCACTTTGCCCAAACATTAGCTGGAAACTCCGACACGGTTTTATTCAGTTTAACTAGAGGAGTATTCCCGATTAAATCTAGTACGTTATTAAACTTCATTTTTACGGTTATAATTTAAGTCTATGTCTCAGAAAAGAGGTTTTAATACTTTAGCAATCCATGGAAGTTTAGGATTTGATTTTAATTTCAATCCGGTAATGCCACCGATTTACTTAACGTCAACTTATAAACAAGTTGAGCCTGGGGTTTATCCGCACAGATATGACTACGGAAGGACTGGTAATCCAACCCGGTCAGTTCTAGAGAAAGCCTTAGCTTGCTTGGAATCTGGGCTTTATTCGGCTGTTTACTCATCAGGCTGCTCTGCAGTTGCCACTGTTTTTATGACTCTGAGTGCTGGAGATCACGTTATTTTATCAGATGATGTTTACTCAGGAACCTTAAGGCTGATTAGAGATGTCTTTTCACGGTTCGGTGTTGAGTATACTCGGGTAAATTTACGTGATTTAGAAAAATTAAAATCAGCTATAAGATCGAACACAAAAATGATTTTTTTTGAAACTCCGAGTAACCCACTCTTAAAAGTTCTGGACATAGTTGAAATCTCTAAACTTGCAAAAGATCATGGTCTTTTAGTAATTGTAGATAATACTTTTGCAACCCCTTACCTTCAAAGACCGCTAGAATTAGGTGCTGATGTTGTTGTTCACTCTTCGACAAAGTACCTTAGCGGTCATAGTGATGTCATTGGAGGTGCCTTAGTAACAAACAATCGTGAGTTGCATGAAAAATTTCTTTTTCTCCAAAATGCTGTTGGTGCTATTCCGAGCCCTTTTGATTGTTTTATTCTTTTAAGAAGTATCAAAACTTTGGGCCCGAGAATGGAAGCTCACTGTGAAAATGCAGAAAAATTGGTAGATTATTTACTCAGTAATTCAAAGGTAAAAAGAGTCTTTTATCCTGGATTAAATGATGAAGTCTTGGCGAAAAGACAGATGCTCAGGTTCGGTGGTATGATTTCATTTGAGCTTGAGTGCTCAGGAGAAGAGGTTAGGAAGTTCTTATCTGCTTTGAAGATATTTACCATTGCTGAGAGTCTTGGTGGAGTTGAATCTTTAATTGAGGTTCCTGCTATCATGACCCATGGATATTTAACTCCAGAGGAGCGGGAAGAACTTGGAATCTCTGAAACCCTTATAAGGGTGAGCGTTGGCTTGGAGGATGTTGAGGATTTAATTAAGGATTTTGAGATAGGTTTTGCTGCGATATCAAGCTAGTTATCTGATCAAAGGTATAAATACCGGTTGAGTGGCCATCAGAAAAGTATACTTTTATTCCATAGTTTCCAACCGGTTCAACTCTAAGAATCGTTACATTACTCCCTAAAATTTTAAAACGACTCTTAGAGGAGAGGCAAATTTGACAAGGGCAGTTGTTTCTAAGTGTATCACTTTGAATGTTATGTTGAGTGTTGTCCGTTAAGATTACACAAAGGTTATCTTTTGTGTGAAAAATTCTTCGAATCATTGCCACTTTTTAATTTAATATTATACGTGAATGTATGAAACAATAGGACGTTACAAGCTAGATTCCATTGTAGGCAGGGGGGCTATGGGTCTAGTTTACAGAGCAAAAGACCCAGATATTGATCGATTTGTAGCTATCAAGGTTTTAAATCTAAACTCTAAATCAATCAAATTCTCGAAGGAGGCTGCTTTTGAGGCATTTAAGCGGGAAGCTAAAGCGGCTGGGGCATTAGTTCATCCAAACATCGTTACAATTTTTGAGGTTAATTTTGAACATGATCCTCCCTACATTGTTATGCAATATGTCGAAGGGGTAGCTTTATCAAAGCTTATTGCGCAACAAAAAATGTTAAGCATCAATGATATTTTATCCATAATTGAACAGGTTGCGGATGCTCTTGATTATGCTCATACAAAGAGGATTTTTCATAGAGATATTAAACCAGCCAATATTTTGTATACTGCGGAAAAAAGGCCTTTAATACTTGATTTTGGTGTAGCAGCAGTAGGGGCTTTGCAAAAATCAAAGTACATAGTAGGTACTATTGGATATATGGCGCCTGAGCAGATGTTAAACTTACAAATTGATGGGGCAGCTGATCAGTTTAGCTTAGCGGTTACAACGTACGAATTACTATGCGGAAAGAAGCCATATCAAGGTTCAGAGATTAAAGATCTACTCTCAGAGATAAGTAAAGGTAGGTACAATCCAATCTCGCAGCATCGTCCTGATTTACCAGCTGAGGTAGATTTAATTTTAAAAAGGGCACTAGATTATGATTCGTCAAAAAGATTCCCTTCCTGTGTTGAGTTTGCCAAGGAGCTTACTGGTTGCTTCTCGGCTGTAAAGCTGCAAGATTTTTCTTTTCAGGTTGGAAAAAGTGATTCATCCCCCAATATTGCTAAGATATTAGAAGAGGAGAGGCAGAGGTTGATTAAAGAGCTAGAATTGGAGAGGATTACACCAAATTTCAGAAATAAAACGTTAATTGTTGCTTTTGGTTTGATTATTTTAGTGCTAAGTTTTGTATTTCTGTTTTACTTTGTTGTAGAACCTTTATATACTAAAGTCCCCGCTCCTCCAATACCCAAAATTGATCTTGAATATGATCTATATCAAAAATCATCCGATGATTTAATTAGAATCATAAGTAGCCCTGACTCTTCCTCAGAGGATGTACTGTTAGCAATTGAAGAGGCACTGAATCGAATGCCTGCTGACTTAATTAAGGCATTAACCGTAGCAGCAAACAATCCCAATACGGAAATAAAAATATCGGCGATTAGAGCATTGGGTAGGATTAAAAGTTTTGAAGCTGAGAGCGTACTTATTTACAAACTAACTGATCCTGATACCAAGGTTAGGGCAGAGGCTGTAACTGTGCTTTCATCAATTAATGCAAGAAGAGCCAAAGACTTTTTGCATTACCTAGCTCGGTATGATCCAGACCCGAATGTTCGTGAAAGAGCAAAAGTTGCATTGAATTTGATCAAATGACCTATTAGGTTTATTCTTTAAGTATGACATTTGTTGTTACCAGTAATTGTATTGGGGTAAAAGACAGAAGCTGTGTTGAAGTATGTCCGGTAGATTGCTTTTATGATTTAAGGGATCCCGAGCTGAATAAACGGTTTAAAAAAAAACCTAGGAAAATAACCTGGCAAGATGATATACCAGTAAACCATAATGAAGATAAGGATTTAGATTGGGGGATGTTGGTAATTAATCCCGATGAGTGTATTAACTGCGGTGCTTGTGTAGTTGAGTGTCCTGTTAAGGCTATTTATGAAGATATCGAGGTTCCGGAGAGCGAGAGAGAGTTTATTGAGATAAATGCTTCAATCTCAAAACTCTCTGAGTCTGAGTTAGATAAGATTCGGGTTCTTAAAAAGCCCGTAACTTAAACTTGCTTTAAGTAATAATAGTCCTTTTAACAACTAGATAAATGTGAATATATATTTCCTTTTTTTCAAAAGGCTTAATTTAAATTTTTTTTAACATGTATAAGTGGTTAAAAAAATTTAAATTTATCAAAAAAATAAAATAAACGATTGAGAGTTTTAAATTTAAGCTTTAACTTAAAAGCTAATCCAGGTTTATTTTAAAGTGGTTTTTGGGTTGAAGGTTGCAGTTTGTAAAAAAGACTCAGCACAAGAATTAAAGGGCAGCTATGAGGGGGAGAGATTTATTCATTAAACGGGTTGAGTTGAAGCCTTATGAGTATCCTGAGCTTTTACAGTTTAGGGATGCGATAAGGCACAGTTATTGGCTTCATACTGAATTTACTTTATCCAGTGATGTTCAGGATTGGTTTACCAAGACCTCAGAGGTAGAAAGAAGTATTTTAAAACGTACTATGCTGGCCATCTCACAGGTTGAGGTCGCTGTTAAAACATTTTGGGCAAGAATCTATGATGTTATGCCTAAGCCGGAAATAGCAGAAGTAGGGATGACGTTTGCTGAGAGTGAGGTTAGACACTCAAACGCCTACTCATTTTTGCTGGATCTATTGAAGCTGGATAAAGATTTTAAATCATTAATTGAAAATCCTGCAATTAAAGAGCGGATATGTTACTTAACAGATATACAAAAAAGCTTTGGGAGTAATCCAAAACAATTTTTGCTAACTTTGCTTTTGTTTTCAGCTTTTGTCGAACACATAAGTCTTTTTTCTCAGTTTCTGATAATCATGTCCTTTAATCGATATAAAGGTATTTTTAAAGGAATCTCTAATATAGTCGAGGCAACTAGCAAAGAGGAGCAAATTCACGGAACTTTCGGTCAAGCTATAGTTAACCTGGCCAGGCAAGAGAGACCTGAGTGGTTTGATATGGAATTTGAAGATAGAATATATAACAGCCTGGAGAGAGCTTTTCAGGCTGAAACAAAAATTTTGGATTGGATTCTTGAGAGAGGTGATCTAGAATTTCTTCCTAAAGATCACATAATTGAATTTCTAAAAAACAGGTTTAACCTATCATTGATTGGGATTGGGTACAAGCCATTCTTTAATTGTAGCTCAGATATTTTAAAAAAATTGCAGTGGTTTGATGATGAATTAATTATTAAGAAAGAGAATGATTTCTTTAACAAAAGAAGCATAGACTACTCAAAAAAAATGCAAGATTTTACGGAGGAGGCGTTGTTTTAAATGCTGTATGTAAAATATGAGCCTTTTTATTGGCTAAATGATGAGAGTAAGTTGTTTTTGTCACGAGATTATCTTTTACCTGGGGTTACCCCACAGGAGAGGATAAAACAGATTGCCGAGTATGCTGAGAGCATTCTAAAGATTAACGGGTTTGCGGAAAAATTCTTCACGTATATGGCAAGAGGTTGGTACTCGTTAGCTACCCCTGTTTGGACTAATTTTGGTTTAAGAAGAGGTTTACCGATCTCTTGCTATGGCAGTTACATTGAGGATGACTCGAGTTCAATTCTCTTCACGGTCGCTGAGGTAGGGATGATGACCAAATTAGGAGGTGGGACCTCAGCATATTTTGGTGAGTTAAGGCCTAGAGGATCACCAATTAAAGATAATGGTTTTAGTAATGGAAGCTTTTCATTCTCAAGATTATTTGATGTCTTAATAGATGTATTTAGTCAAGGTAGTACACGGCGTGGCTTTTGTGCGGCCTATATAGATATTGAACATAAAGATATTGAGGAGTGGTTGACAATCCAACGAGAGGGTAGTCCTGTTCAGATTCTTTACTGGGGAGTGTGTGTAGGTAATGATTGGCTGCAGAGTATGATTGACGGCGACACTGAAAAAAGAAGATTATGGGCGAAAATATTACAATCGCGAGCGGAAGTCGGTGTTCCTTATATATTTTTTAAAGATAATGCTAACAATAATAAGCCGGAGGTTTATAAAAATCTCAACAAAAGAATTTACGCCTCAAATTTATGCACTGAGATAATGCTACCTTCCTCGCCAGATGAAAGTTTTGTTTGTTGCTTATCATCTTTAAACCTTTTGCACTACGATGAGTGGAAAAACACGGATGCCGTTGAAACTATTGTTTTTTTCCTTGATGCGGTGATGGAGGATTTCATTAGGAGAACCGCTGGAATTGATCTAATGAAAAGAGCCCATAATTTTGCTAAAAAGCACAGGGCGTTGGGATTAGGTGTTTTAGGTTGGCATTCTTATCTTCAAAGCAAGAGGATTCCAATTGAGAGTTTAGAAGCTTTTAGATTAAATCAGGAGATTTTCAAACTCATAAGAGATAAGGCTTACTCTGCGTCTGAAGAGCTAGCTCAAAGGTTTGGTGAGCCAGAGTACCTGCAGGGTTATGGGCGGAGGAATACTACATTATTAGCGATAGCTCCCACTAAATCATCATCATTCATTTTAGGTCAGGTATCAGCCTCTATTGAGCCAATTACGAGTAATTATTTTGTTAAAGATTTAGCTAAAGCAAAAACAACTTACAAGAATCCATTCTTAGAGGAAGTTTTGATTCAGTATGGCAAGAATTCAGATGAGGTTTGGAGAAGTATCAAACTCAACAATGGTAGTGTTCAAAATTTAGATTTTCTATCTGATGATGACAAGGAGGTATTTAAAACATGGTCAGAGATAAGTCAGTTAACTTTAATCAAGCAAGCAGCTCAAAGACAGCAGTTTATTGATCAGGGGCAATCCTTAAACTTATTAATACACCCTAAAACCCCTGTAAAAGAGCTTAATCAGTTGATTTTAGAGGCTTGGGGATTGGGTATTAAGTCACTTTACTACCAACATAGTTTTAACGCTGCTCAGGAATTTAACAGGGATTTGTTACTGGGATGTAAAGCTTGTGAAGCCTAAGTATTAGATAAACATTTCAGCTTCAAATGGGATAATAGCTACTTTGGCTACTTCAAAAGGTATGATTACGGTAAATGTTTTACTCTCACCAGGTGCAATTCCCGTTCTCTTGGATTGGTAGATGTTACTACTTCCTTTCAAGATATCGAATATAAGAGTGGATACAATCTCTCCGTCATGATCGAATACTCCAACTGCAATTTTAAGGGCAACTACATGTGTCAAATCTTCGTTTCTCACAGAGAATTTAAGCTTGAAGTTATCAGCGCTTCTGAAAAGTTTAACTTCATCAATAATAAGATTCTTGGGGAATTGAACAACTGGTTCAATCAGCTGAAACGAGCTTGGGTATAAAAGGTAAACATGGCATATTAAAGCCCCAATAATTAATCCAAGGCAAGCTAGAGATCCAATTTTTTTTATTCTATTTAAGGATGTATTAGATTCGGATCTAAACGAATCAAAAATTAGATGTTTTTGGTAAACCTTTGATTTTTTTGCCGATCTGGGCAATCTTTTAAATTGTTGCTTATTATGGGTTCTTAAGGAATTGCTTAAATCTAAAATGTTTTGAGCACCTCGCTCAGAGAACTCTTCTTTTGCACATAAAGGGCATCCACTCCAAGCTTTATCAGAACTTGACAAACTATTACCACAGAAGGGGCAAGTTTCCGGAACATCTATAAAATATCTATCATTTTTGGTAGAACCTTTTTCAAAAGGTAAACCCATAGCAACCGTCTTAAATGAAATCGTAAAACAAGTGCACTTTTTTTTCTAGTAGTTAAAATAGCCAATCAGAAATAAAATTCTGGTATGGTTGAGATCTTTGAAAATGAGAGATTTATAACAGATATCAAGAACTCAGAGGAGTTTGTTAAATCAGTACTAAATCATTTACAGAACCTAGAGGACAGGATAATTTCGTACGGATCATTTAAATTGGAGAATGATTTAGGGGGTAATAGTTGGTTATATTCCTTTGATCCCTCGGATTGGAATTTCGAGATAGCAAAAATGCAAGAGTGTGATATTTCAAAGCTGAAAGGAGCGATTAAAAATTTAAAGGTAGCTAGAATTGACATTAACTTACTTGAGGAGAGGACTAATAAACTAATAAACCTTTTTCAAACTCATAGGGCTCGATTAGTAGCTTTATTAATGCTTGAAGTAGGGAAACCTATACTGGAGGCAGACGCAGAAGTCGCTGAGGCTATAGATTTTTGCAGGTATTACTTGATGCTTCTGAGATCACTTCAACCGCGTAAACTCTCAAAGAATCACGAGCATACTTGGCTATTATACGAGGCAAGAGGAGTTACGTGTGTAATTTCTCCATGGAATTTTCCTATAGCTATTCCAACTGGTATGATTATCTCTAATTTACTTGTTGGGAATCCTGTTGTATTTAAACCTGCTGAACAGAGTATTTTTTTAGGTTATGAGCTTTTCAAGTTAATAAGAGAGGCAGGTTGGGGGGAAACTGATATTATACTTGCCCCCGGATACGGTGAATCTGTTGGAGAGTTTTTAGTTAAATCATCTCAAATTGAGACTATAATGTTTACGGGTTCTAAAGCAGTTGGTGCTCGCATAATAGAGTTAAGTTCAAAACACCACTCCAATTTAGGTTTCAAGAGGGTTATTGCAGAGATGGGAGGCAAGAACGCTATTTATGTTCATGAGGATGCGGACATTGAGTTTGCGCTAAATATTACGGTTGCAAGTGCATTTGGTTACGCTGGACAGAAATGTTCAGCTTGCTCGAGGTTATTTGTTCATAAAAATATTTCTCCTGAATTTTTGCCAAAGCTTGCAGAAGCTGTTCGGAGTATTAGAGTTGGTTCAGCAAAAGATCCAGAAACCGTATTACCGTATGTAATTAATCGTGATGCTTATCATCGGCTTTGGAATGTTATTCAACAAGCCTCTAAAGAGGGACTTGTTATAGCTCGTTCTGGGTATCCTGATTCAAACTCGGCATCATTCATCCCGGCGACTCTTCTTTATCAACCCGCTTTTTCCTCTATTTATGCAACTGAGGAGCTTTTTGGGCCAATTTTGTGTTACTTTGAAGTTGAGAATTTTGATGAGGCGTTGGAGAGAATAAACGGTGTAGATTATGCACTAACAGGTGGGGTGATAACTAAGTCTAGGGATATTATTCAAAAAGCAGTAAAAGAGTTTAATTGTGGAAATCTTTATGTGAACAGAAAAATAACTGGGGCCTTAGTTGGTAAGCATCCCTTTGGTGGTAGAAGGTTTAGTGGCACCGGATTCAAAGCTGGGGGTCCTAATTATCTATTACAACTAGTTAATGAGAAAGCGGTTAGTATAACTGACATTGAGCTTGATTTCTAAGCTTGCTACATCTTTGATGAACAGAAAATTAAATTTTAAACAGGTCGATTTTTATTTGGATACTTCCGAGGCTCGGAGGTGGTATCGAAATCAGCATTTATCTTTTTATAACCCAAGCTCTGTTTTTAACGGCATGTTTTTTATTAGAGTGGAGCCTTTTCCGTACAGTGCAGAGTTATCTACTGTTTGGCTTGCTGAAATTGAAAGTGAGGAAGAAGAGAGGATACTTGCTAAGCTTATAAAACCAATCACGGATATCAGCCCTGTTTACAGTTATGAGGATCCAACAGTTTTAAGAATAGGGAATGATTTTTTTCTATCAATTGTTATCTCAGACAAAAGAACATATTACCAAGAAATCTACTCTCTGGAGTTTAACAGTTCAGAGAAAGGGGCACCTTGTTTAAGGGAAAAAATACATGAGCTACCTCCAGGCTTAAAAGGTTTACGATTTTATGATCTGGGTGATAGGATTATTCTCTTTACTAGGCCTCAAGGAGAATTTTTACTAAAAGATCGTAGAAAGTTTATTAAGGGAGAGAAAGGGAAGGTGGGTTACAAGCTTATAAAAAAAAGCGAATTTGATCTAAAGGACATGTTACAGCGTGCCTACTCAGAACCTGCAAATGCTTTAATTTGTCCGAGTGAGGGTTGGGTTGGGGTGAATGAGCTGATCCCAGATTTAAGACTTTTAATTTATCACAAGGCTGATTTCTCAAACGATGGTCGTAAAATATATAAAGCTTGTATTTCGCACATAAGTTTTTCAAACGAAATACCTGTTTTAGATGAAATATTGACGGTAAGTAGGCATGATTTTGATATACAAACAGGGTATGAACCAAATCATGAGCTATACGACATTGTGTACCCATCTGGGTTCTATAAATCTGAGTCCGGTTATGTTTATATTCTTCTTGGTATCAGTGATAATACAACTGGCTGTTTTAAATTAGAATTTCAGTTTTGATTAAGTGGTTATCAGATTTCGTATTTAGGGAGCAAGTTTGTTTAAAAAATCTAGGAATAGCTTTTCCGGAAAAAAGTGAGATTGAATTAAGATTAATTTACAAAGAGTCAGTAGCTTTTTTTCTGAATTGCATCAAAGAGATATTATCAGGCGCAGTCTATCGTAGAGAGTGGTTGGAAAAAAATGTTGAAGTGGAGAATTTTAGTGATTTAAAACACCACTTGAGTGAGGGATGCGTGCTTTTCTCTGCGCATTTTTCTAACTTTGAGATTTTACCTCAGCTAAGTTATGTATCCCCAAAGAAGGTATATTTTTTGGCCAAAACGCTTAGGCCGAAATTTTTCAATTCTATTGTAATTAAACTAAGGCAGAAAAATAACGCTGTTTTTACTCCAAACTTAAAAGTAGTTTTAAATTATCTTAAGCAAAATGGAGTGGCCGGATTTTTATTTGATCAACATTCTTCAAATAAAAGAGCCAAACTTTATGATTTTTTTTCCAAACCGGCTACACTTAATCCCCTGGTATATCTACTTGCAAGGCATAGCAAACCAGTTTTTATTTATCTTGTAAAAAAATCGAAGTATAACTTGCGTTGGAAGGTAATTAGTGGAGCAGATTTAAGTGAGGAGTTGTTAGCAAACCTGCTCAACAAAGAATTAGAGAGAATTATTATACAAAATCCTGAACAGTACTTTTGGTTTCATAGAAGATGGAAGATATCAGTTAATTATGAGGAATAAATTTTGAGGAATAATACTTGCATGAATTATAATCATGAAAAAAATATCATCGGGGCTACAAGTTTTTATTCCGTCTGGAGAGTGGGAGTACAACTCACAAAAATCAAAAATCTATTTGACTAAACTAGGACCCTCAAGGGATGGTGGATGTATTGTATCTTCCAATAAAAACTCTGATTTTTGTAGATCATTTGATGATCTTTTAATTAATAGTGATATAAACGCTGACGGTGTTGTAGATGATGCTGATTTGCTTGAATTTTTGTTTAATTTTGACAAAACCAAATATAGTAACAGTAAATATGACATAAACGGTGATGGAGAGGTTACTGATGATGATCTTCAGATCCTGTTAAAAAATTTTGGAAGAAGAGTTGAAGTCTTAAAATATGCTGATCTAAACAACGATGGTTTGATTGATGACACTGATCTTTTACAATGTTTGTTTGAGTTTGAAACAAATGAATCAGGTAAATCAATTCAAGATGAAAATTTGACTTCTGACTATTTACTAAAGATTATACTCAAATATTTCGGTCAAAAGGTTAACTAGTTTTTGCAATATTTAGGTCAAGGGTTCCAGTTATTGTATTTTCTTTAGTTTCAGTTTTCCCAAGCTGTTTGCTCTTTTCTGGAGCTTCTAACCTCTTGCTGAGCTCACCTGATGCTTTTTGTAGCTTTCTTAACCATTGTTTAAATTTACTAATTAGTTCACCTTTGTTTCTTACATTTGTTGTAAGTAAGAATCTTCTAAATAAAATTAACAAAACTTTTAATGATTTTAGAACCGTGTATGGACTCTCCTTGAAGAATTTACGAAGTTTTTCTCTCAACTCTCTTTCATTAGCTTCCTTTGCAGAGAACAAAAAGTACATAAAAATGATAAAAATATTATCAGATTTTACAGGCGATGCTAATCGAATAGTTAAACCTCTACTACTTAGAACTTTTCGCACTTCATTCACTGTTTTTAAAAGGTTTTTGAGAAAGTTGCCATTTCGTAAGTTTGAATTATTCAGGGTTACCTTTAATGCTTTTTCTATTAATCTTGCTATTTCCTGGGTTGAAACTTCAGGGCT
>CALHSA010000040.1 GCA_938038205.1 uncultured bacterium
ACCTGTTTAGCTGTTTGTGCAGCAATTCTGCCAAGCACTTTTCTATCTAATTTTTGACCGATTTCATCCCCAATCTCAGCATGTGGATCAAATTCGCGCCTTGCATCCTCCAAGCTTATTTGGATACTTGGGTCATGTACAACCTCAACAACCGTTCGAAATTGTATTATGTCAAAATCACCTGTTTCAGGGTTATAAGAAACCTCTAAATTTAAATGAGGGCCAAACTGTTTTTTTGCAGCTGAGAGCAATGCAGACTCAAAAGCTGATATGATTTGGTTTCTCGGAACTCCCCTTTCCTTGGATAAGTGATTAATTAAAGTGTTTAAATCATTGCTAGAATCCATGTATTTATTTTACCTAAATTGATGAAAGATTTCACTTTTAAAGAATAAGTTGGCAGAGAGAGACTCCCTGCCAACTTAAATTATTATTTCTTAACCAGCGCTACATTCATTTAGTATTTCAAAATCAAAGAATGCGCCAACAAAAATCTGGAGAACAAAAACCCCAAGTGCAACTACTAGTGCACTTAAAGCAGCCCGGTACTGTCCAAAAGCGGCGGATAGTATTGCAGCTATCCCTGAAACAACCATGATTAAGGCTCCAAAGCCTCCCTTTAGAATTGCAAAAATAAACGAAGCAAGTGCTCCAAAGGTAGGCTCGGAATCATCAAGGCACTCACTTAAGACAGGTGTAGAGCCCACACCAGATTGGGCATCTAAAACACCCGTCAATCCAAGTAAAACCGCTAGGACAAACCTGGTGTGCTTTTGGGTTTTTGGTCCATTGATTAAGATTTTATTGGCTATTCTGTGAAATAAAGATCTAATCATATTTCCCTCCATACTTTATTTAAGCTTCACACAAGCCACAAGGCTTGCCCAGTACTTTAATAAGTATATCCACAAAAAAAAATGTGTGATTCAGATCTAAGTTCGAATTTGTTAGGTTAACTTTTGAGTTTCTCTTGCCAACGTTTAATAACTCTTTCAAACTCTTCATATGGGTAGGCTCCTTCCAACATCACACCGTTGATAAAATATGTGGGTGTGCCAGAAACGCCAAGCTTATCCGCCAATTGACCATCTTTTCTAATAGCTTCATCAGCTTCTGGTGAGTCCATCAGTTTTCTAAACTCCTGCCTGTTTATTTTTAATTCATCTGCTAATCTGTCATAAGTTGAATCATCACCAAGAGCAGCTTGATTTGCAAAAAGAAAATCTTTAGCTTGCGCAAACTTACCTTTCTGAGCTGCTGCCCAAGCAGCCTTATGAGCTTTCTTAGCATTCTTGTGAAAATCTAAAGGTCTATGTTTAAAAACCAACCTTACCTCATCGCCAAATTTCTCCAAAACCTGCTTAACGGTTTCAGCTCCTCTTTTGCAGAAGGGACACTCGAAATCGGAGAACTCAACAATAGTTATACGAGCTGTCGGATTTCCACTAACTGGGGAGTTGTCAACTGGAACTTTCACTGGATTTGCAAACTGTTCTTCCATTTTCCTGCTGCGATCCTGGTTCTGTTTTTCAAGCGCTCTAGCCTGCTCTTTGCGAGCATAAGATGCAACTGCCTCAAATACCGCTTTCTGGCCATCTTCAGTCTTTAAAAACTCTTTAAATTTTTCGAACGAAGGGTCAGGAAAACAGTAAAAAGAAGCGGCTAACAAACCCACAAAGACTAAGCGATTATATAAAAAATCTTTCATGGTCATATTAATTTTCACCGTCTGACTATAGCACTTACTTTATTTTTATACAACTGATTGATTTTAGGTAACTGACTAAGTTTAATATTAACTGCAAAAATGTTAGATGCGGAATCCCTGCAGAGGTTGATAGAAGAGTTTAATCGGGACCGTGCTTGTTTACCAATGGAATCACTTTTAAGAAAATGGGGAGGATCCAAGGGGCTACTAAACCAAGCTTTAAAAAGTTTAAAAAATATTGAATCTGATAAGAGGCGCCAACTTGGGGAGCAACTTAATTCGATTAAAGAGTTCGTAGAGGAATTAAAACAAGAGCAGGTTCGAACTCAGAAGTTAGCGAAGCTTAGTGTTGCAGAGAGGGATTTAAGCTACACATTTAATGATCATGGTGTTGGTAGGATTCATCCAGTTTCTGAGTTACACAATAGGTTAGCTAGATTTTACATGGCTTACGGCTTTGAGATAGTTGATGGACCAGAGATTGAAACTAGTTTTAATAATTTTGATGCTCTAAATATACCAGAGCATCATCCGGCAAGAGATATGCAGGATACCTTTTATTTGAGTAACTCTAGGAATGGGGATGTTTTACGCACGCACACAACCTCAATTCAAGCAAGGGTGTTTCAGAGCCGTAAACCTCCTTTTAAGGTTATTTGTTTTGGGAGAGTTTATCGTAATGAAACGGAAGATGCGAGTCATCAGGCTATGTTTGATCAGTTTGAGCTCCTTTGGGTTGATCGAGATCTTGGCTTAGGACACCTAATCTCGCTAATTGATAAATCATTGAGGTTTCTTTTTGGACAGGATGTGGTTGTGAGGTTTGTACCTAAGTACTACCCTTACACACAACCAAGTATTGGTGCTCAGATAGGATGCTCACTATGTAAAGGAGCTGGATGTAGTATGTGTGGTGGCTCTGGGTATAGCACTGTAGGGGGTGCAGGTTTGGTTCACCCTTATGTTTTTAAGAGATTTGGCATTTGCTCTGATGAGTTCACTGGTTTAGCGTTTGGTTTGGGTAGCTCTAGGTTAGCGGCTCAAGGTGCGGGTTTGAGTAAATTAAAAAGTCTTTATGACGCTGATTTAAGGTATTTTGGAGGATGAATCTATATAAGTCTGTTCTAAAAAGTCTTATCCCTGAGGCACCTGATAATCTTAGACAAGTGCTAGATCTATTAGGGTTAGAGGTAAAATCGGAGGAGGCTGATTTTTATAACATCGAAATCTTAGCTAATCGGGGTGATCACTTAAGTCATATAAACGTTGCAAAGGAGCTTGCAAACAAACTTAAGATTCCTTTCAAGCAACCAAGGATATATGAGGCTGAAATTCCAAGGCAGAAGCTTATCTCTGAGGTATCCAAAAATACCTATGTTTTTTATATTTTTCGAGTCAGGATTTCTCCATTTAAGGGCCTTAGATTACCTATTAATTTTGAGGAAGCAAAGAATCCTCTGATTAATTTAGCAAATTATGTGATGATTGAAACCGGTCAGCCGCTTCACTGTTACTCAGCAGGGAAAATTAATCCCCCTTTTTACACAGAGGAAACTGAGGGTAGTATTATAGCTCTAGATGGGAAGAGTTATTCGTTTCCTCCAGGGAGTATTTTTGTAAAGGATCAAAAAAGCTTTTTGGCGGCTGCTGGAATAATTGGTTCTTTAGACTCCGCATTACAGGAGGACAGTTTTGATATTTACTTAGAGGCCGCTTGCTTTGATCCTACTCAAATTAGAAAGTCTAGAAGCTTTGCTCGGATTCAAACTGATGCCAGCTATTATTTTGAGCGAGGTGTTGCTTCTGATCTACAAGAGTTTGCTGCTCGAAGATTTTTTCAGATTCTTAAGGATAACAACGTTCAGTTTGAGATTTTAGGTTTTGACAAGCTGATTAATGAAGTTGATGAAAAGATTTTAACTTTAAGAGAATCCTCTATTCGTAAGCACTTGTTAGACTCAATTACGTTTGAGAGCTCACTTGAGATTCTTGAAGGCTTAGAGTTTGAAGTTATTTCGAAGAATGATGGTGTTGCTCAGGTTCGAGTTCCTAAGAAGAGGTACTTTAATGTTGAAGTTGAGGAGGATTTAATTCAAGAGATTGCTCGATTTTTTAATTTCAATCAAATTCCAAAGCCTCATCTAACCTTCCCTATGGAGTATAATTCTAACGCAGTATTCGAGATAAAAAATCAATTATCCCTAATGTTAACTTCATATGGTTTTTACGAGGTGGTAACAAGGGTATTTATTAATCCTACTGAGGAGAAATTTTTAAGAGAGAATGGCTATATTTCTAATTTAATTGCACTTAGTAACAGTTGTGATACTCAGTATGCTTTTTTAAGGGGTGAAGCTACAGTTTCTCTTGTAAAGGCCATAGTTAAAAACCTTCACAATTTCGTTTTAAATCCAAAGATCTTTGAGTTTGCAAAAGTTTTTTTACCAGAGGGAGAACGAACTTCATTATTTTTTGCTTTCTCCTTGCCTAGTTTTGATAGTAACTTGGCCAAAAAAGATCATAACATTAGTTTGGATTTTGGGGTAAACGTTTTTTGGAGTCTTTTAAGTACTTTTAATCTAGGATTTTTGAGCGCAAAAAAGGTGCAAGATAAATTTTATGATTTTGGAATCTGTGTTGAAGATTCTACTGGTAGGAGCTTGGGTAAGATTGGTTTAGTATCACCTGAGCTACTAGTATTTTTTGACTCTCCAGCTCCTATTTTTGTAGGTGAGATAAATTTTGAGAATCTCGTTGGTTACGCTAAGGAAAGGGCGGTGTTCGTAAGTGATCAACCAAAAAGCTATCGGGATATTAACGTAGTGAGTGTAAAGGATATTCTGTTTCCTAAGTTATGTAACGTTATGAGGAGTATACCTGAGATAGTTAGTTGGAGGGTTATTGACCGATACCATGAAACTGTAACAGTTAGATTATATTTTCAGTCTCAAGCAGGGACCTTAACAAACTCCATAACAGATGAGCTTGTAAGGAAGGTAGAGGAGATTATTAATCATTCATAGAACTGTTTCAAAAAGATAAAGTAAGATTGCTCTAAGTTGAATCTTAGTTTAGAATAAGTGTAAATAGGTTTAGCTTGTTTGTGGGCAATCCCACTGGCTTAGTCTGTGGTATAACCAGGGTGGTTTATTTTCTTGCAGAAAAAAATCTTAAAACTTCTTGACATTTAAAATTTTAATGTTATAATTCCAGAAGTTTAAAAATCCAGAAAATGAGCAACTTTGAGAATGATGACAAAGGGATTTTGTCTGCTAGTGAAAGAAAACTGCTTTTAGCAGTTTTACAAAAGGCCGTCTCTGATTATTTAGTTGGAGAGGGCGAGATTAGAGAAAATGCGAAAGAATGGCTTTTTAATGATGATTATGAAGCTAGTTTAAAATTTAGGTTTGTTTGTGATTGTTTAGGTTTAGACCCGAGTGCTTTTAGGTATCACGTTAAAAAACTCGAAACTGAATCCTGTAAAGATCAGTTTGAGGATGTTTTGCTTTAGGTTTTAACCAGAATATCCTAGTTAAGTTTAAAGTAAAGACTGTTGACTGATGTTTTAGGCCCTACTCGATAGGGCTTTTTTGTCCAATGACAGGCCTAGCTTTAAATTTTAAATTGCAACAACAAGACATTTTTTAAATTTAGTAAGCTTGCTAGGTTATAGTTTTAGGACTTAAACAAAGGAATGATTATATAAAAAAGGTATAAGTCTGATAAAAATAATAACGTTTGTTTTAAACAAATTATTAAAACTCTGTGCTTAAATATAAATAATATTGATATTGATTTAGTTACAGCTTTTAAGAAAAAAAACTGAACTCTTGCCTTAGGCTATAATTTTTTGTACTATACTTGGCATGGTTTTGAGATTTTGCTTAATGGTAATATTAGTTCTAAGCATTTCAGCTCAGAGGCAGATTTGGCTGAATGACAGGTATCCTGATGTTTGGGAAAAATTTATTCAGAACTCTTTAAACCCTGTACCACCGAACCAGCATAATCAGTTTTATTCAACTCTAGCGATATCGCATGTCACGATTCGGGGTAGGCTTACTGGAGAACCGCTCAACCAGGGTGGGAAAAAGCTAGGTTATCTTTACAGGCCTGATGAGAGAGGTATAAATGTTCCAGTAAAGCTAACATATTTTGAGTACATTTGCTCAATGATGACATTATCAGTTGAACCTAATTGTCAGTCACTAATAGGAACGAGATGTAATTATCCGTACGACTTTACTGGCGGCAGCGGGGGGTTCTGGCCAGTAATCATGGTCTACGAGTTGCCATCAGGTAC
>CALHSA010000041.1 GCA_938038205.1 uncultured bacterium
ATTCCTCTGAAATTGTTGCTAGCATTGTAAAAAATTGTATGGAAACTGCTTATAAACTTGATGTTCCTTTAAAAGTTGAAATATCTAAGGGAGAAACCTGGTATGAAACTACCATAAAGGGACATACTTAGAGGGTTCACCTTCACGAATAACAACGAATCCAGGTACTCTAGGAATCAAACTTGGCTCAGATATTAATGCATAAAGCAGCTTGACTAAGATTCTCAGGATAAGGTTGTTTTCCCTTTTTTTACGGCTAGATTTTGATTCAAAGATTGGAATCGAATAGTTACCTTCGCAAACAACGCCTGAAACTCTAAATCTGATGTCACCAATTTTTATCGCAAATGGACCTTGTAGATACTTCTCACGTGACCCTACCTCACTCAAAGGTATTTCATCCCCTTGTAATCCATACACTTTAGTTACAATCTCATTAAGTAACTTAGAACCGCTTCTGGTTTCTGTTCTCTCCACATCTCCATCATTTAGTCGGAATATAAAAAAACACGTCAAACCTAACACTTCAAATCTTGCTGCTTGAAACTGAATTGAGGCGAAACTATTCAAATGTCTTGGATTACCATATTCTAGTACGTCTAATATTGGCTCATTTGATGTTTTTACCTCCTCAATTACAATACTTTTCTTAGGAAGAAAGAAGCCAACTATTTCATTACTGTGATAATTAGGATCAATAGAAGATTCCCTAATCACGAAATTTCCATTTCGAACCAGCACCTCAAAAAACTCAGGGTTTAAGGTTTGATGAAATTGCAAACTGAGATAATCATTTAAAAGATGACCATCATATAAAATAAGTATCAAATCCGGGTTATATGTAAGAATGTGAGGACCTAGTGACACCTGTACATTTGGCTCACAAAGAACACCCTCTAAGGGCAACCAACCTTTTCGATGAAGAATCTCTAAATAGTCATAGACACTATCAGTATCTGTTAAATACCTCCAAATTGACAGGAGAAACAATTGAAAAGATGCCTTATCCAAAATTTTATGACAAACGCTGTAATCTTTCCTCTCTAACATGCTTCGAATATCTCCAACTAGTGCACTCTCATCAACGGCTAAGTCAACCCCTTGCTTATACTCTTTTAGCTGATAAATAAGTCTGTTAAACGATTCCAGCTCCTGAATTTCCGGATAAAGTACGCGAAAGACTTCTGGAATAGGATCCGCTATAATATTCCTTGTATAATCTTCAAATCGCGCTTCAACCTCGGGATCTCTCCTCGCAGTATTGAGAATATTTTCCGGTCCAACTTGACTTACAGGCTTGTACATTATTACGACTTCCACATTTCCTAAACTTTCTTTGATTGAATCCAACAAATTCGTGAGCTGAGGATCCTTTGGTATATTAGTTACCGATAAATCGTGCATAGAAATAAATATAGTGCAAAATTTAGTTTTAAATAAGGTTAAGGAAATCTAACTAAAAAGTACTTAAAGAGAACTCTCAGGAGTATCCTAGCAGAAAGCTGAATTATGTATTGACCAAGTATACACTTTGATAACGTCTTATTTTTGGTAGCAAATAATATTTATTTTTCAATCATTTTAAATGAAAAATTTAACTGTAAAGAATAACTACATAGTTCTAGAAGGTATTAAAACATTAGCTGTTTACAAAATAGAAACCAAAAATGAATTAAAATAACAGTTACATGAAAATTAGATTAAAATCTACCTAAGTTTAGAACTTAATGCATAATTTTTTTCAGTATATAATTCAGCTAATCAGAGCTGAAAAATTTTTTAATCTATTTTTCTTAGTAAATATTTTCAAATCTCAAAGCTAAAGATTTTTATACCTTAAATCAACTAACTTAGATGCCTTACTTTATTAAATTAAATGTTTAGATAACTTTTTACTACTCTAATAGAAGCACCCTAAATTAATAGTTAAAAAAAGTGTTAAATAAAGCTCTGTCCAGAGTAAAATTACAGTGTACAATCTGAGTAAAATATTAAAACTTAAGTTTTTTTTATCGTTTACTTAATCCTCTGCCTCTTCATCATCACCAGCCATGACAACTAGTTTTGGTTCGAACTGAGCGATTATCTCCACACAATCCTCTTGTGCAGCAAGAACTTTTTTTATGTCTTTATATACTTTTGGGCTTTCATCCCTACCAGCTCTTAAAACTCTCACTCCACTAGAAGACGAAAGATTAATAACATCCTCCTGGTAACTTAAATGAGATTTAGCGTATCGCCGGGACATTATTCTACCTGCTCCATGAGCGCTTGAGTTAATGCTTCGAGGATTACCTTTGCCCAACACTAAAAAACCAGGATCTATCATAGTTCCAGGTATATACCCTAACTGGCCAGCAGCTGCTGGGGTTGCACCTTTTCTGTGTACAAAACACTCATTGCCATCAACATTCTCAACCCAAGCAAAGTTGTGATGATTCTCCATTGAAAAAATTACCCTTAAATCTAACTCTTTAGTAATCCGAGAGTGTATTAATTCATGATTAGCTTTTGCATAATCTCCCGCTAGCTCCATTGCTTCAAAATACTCCTCACCTTCTCCAGGGTATGGTAGCCATGCTAAATTCTTGGCTGTTTTGGGTGGGTTAGTTACTCTTTTTGCCAAAGAACTGTAATGATTGCAAATTTTTGCACCTAAACCCCTGCTACCACTGTGCGACACTAAACCTAAATATTCCTCGTCTACATTAAACCTTTCATATGGTCTTAAAAATTTAACAATTCCAAACTCTACAAAATGATTACCTGAACCACTAGTTCCAAGCTGACTTTTAGCTAAGTCTTTTAATTTAGCTAAAAATTTTATTTTATCCCATCGTGGATCATCCATCACAGGGTGATGTTCATTTAATGGATTTTTAGCTCCGACCCCAAAAAATGTTCTTTTTAGTAAAGCTTTTTCAAATTTTTCAATATTTTTAAAGAAAAAATCAGATTTAACATCAAAAATCGACAATCTAACTCTACACGCTATATCTACTCCAACAGCATAAGGAACTATCCCACCCCGAGTTGCTAAAACACCGCCAATAGGTAAGCCATATCCAACGTGACTATCAGGCATCAAGGCCCCTTTCACCGAAATGGGTAAACTTAAAGCTGATTTCATCTGCTCCACAGATTCATGATCCACCAAACCCTCACCGAAAATACTTAACATCCTATTAAGTATTTAATACTTAATTATTTATATTTCAAAAATTTAAAAAATCTTAATTTCATCCAGCGCCGTATCAATAAAATATATAGAACCACCTAAATTTCTAATTTTAATATCAATAGAATCATACCCTCTTCTAAGGTGATATGAATCTAAAATCTCACTCTCACCTTTCGCAGTTAATCCAGCAAGAACAAGGGCTGCGCCTGTACGGATATCCAAAGCCCTAACCTGAGCAGGAATTAAAGTGGTGCTCCTAAGTATCATGCATCCGTTTTTTAAAAGCTTGTAATTAATACCAAATTTTTTTAATTCTTCAAGGTAAGCAAAACGTGTTGGAAAAACATTATCCTTTAACACTCCCCGAGATTCTACTTTTGAGCCTAGAACCGCCATCATCGGCTGTAAATCAGTTGGAAATCCAGGATATGGTGAGGCTACTATCCGAAAATTGTTAAGTTTTCTCGTTTCTTTAATTTCGATGCTTTGATCATCAACACTTTTAATTTGTACTCCTAGTTTTTGAAGCTTTTTCAAAACGTTATTAACACGCCATCTTTGAACTCCTGAAACCGTTACCTTTCTGCCTATTAAAGCTCCTAGGAGCGTAAATGTTAAGAATTCAATGCGATCCCCTGGAAGGTCAAAAACATAATCATTTGCAAGTAATTCTTTACCTCTAATTTTGATAGTTCTGTTTAGAACTTCAATATCAGCTCCACAGCCTTTGAGAAAATGAATTAAATCGATGATTTCAGGCTCAACCGCGCAGTTTTCCAAATTAACCGTAATATTTGATGAAGATGAATAAATTATAGATTGTTGAGTTGCTCCAACTGAGGGAAATGGAAATCTTAATCTCAGTTTTTTGGGTTCCGACTTAACCTTATGAACTTCAACATAACCCTCATGTATCTTGTACTCAAAGCCTAATTTTTTGAAAAAAGCTAAATGATAGTTAATAGGTCTCGGGCCAATCTTGTCTCCTCCAGGTAACATGATACTTGCAGAGCCAAATTTATTAAGAACTCCTGCCAAAAGAAGCACGCTTGATCTAACTTCATTCGCATAAGAGTATCTTATGTCATTACTTTTTAAACCGTTATTTCTCAAAAATAACGTGTTGTTAGGCAGCCAAGATACCTCAATTCCTAGCTTCTCTAATAAAGAAATCATAAAGTACACGTCTGTAATATTAGGAACATTCCTCAAAAAAAATCTTCCTTTAACTACCAAACTCGCAGCTAGGATTGGGAGAACAGAATTTTTTGATCCACTAACTAAAACTTCTCCCTCCAGCTTTTCACCTCCTCGAATTCTAAGAATTTCATTCATTAAACTTTAAGCAGTTAATTTTAAAAAACAAACACCTAAGAGAGAATCAATTTGCTCAACGACTAGACCCACATCTTCACAAAGCTTTTTTATATTGGGTACCAAATGATTGGATGACTCCAGTAGTATAAATCCATTTTCTGAAATGAAGTTTCTAACTCTTATCAAAAATCTTCTGATAGTGTAGAATCCATTCTCTTTTGCTACAAGAGCCCTTATCGGCTCTTCGCGAATAGAACCCCTGAAATCTGTTTTTTTTAAATAGGGTGGATTACACAAAATTATGTCAAAACTCTCGTTTAAATTTCTGGGAAACAAATCTGCTTTAAATACTCTACTATTCAAAATGTTATAGACTTGTAGATTTTTACAAATACACCTAACTGCTCTAGTAGATTTATCAATTAAAGTCGTTTCAACAATAAAACCTTTTTTTTTCAACTCAAGTGTCAATGCAATAGCAAGAGCTCCAGTGCCAGCACAAACATCTAAAATTTTAACTTGAGGCCAAAAATGAGAAGCCTCATTTAGTGCAAATTCGATTAATGTCTCGGTTTCTGGACGAGGAATAAATACTCCATTTGAAACAAAAAATTTATAGTTCATAAAAAAGCAGAAACCTCGAGAATACGCTAATGGATAATCAAGCCTCTTGAGCTTTTTCTGTATAGTGTTTCTAATTAGTTTTGGTAAACTACTTAGATTTAAAAGCTCTCCAATATTGACCCTGCACCTCTCAGCCAAGACTTTGATTTCAAAATTTTTCAAGCCACTTAACCTCATTCGAAGCTCAGTATTTAGGAGATGTAAAACCTCTCATCAGTATGTTATAATTAAAAATTATGGAAAACCAACAAGCACCTAATGAATTTCCTATTTTACTAACTGATGCTGCAAAAAATGCAATTTTAAAAGCCTTACAGGAAGAAGGTGATGGAGCAAAATGGGTTAGAATATCAGTAAGAGGCGGTGGATGCTCAGGCTATCAGTACAATCTTGATTTTGAGGATGAGAAAAGGGATGATGATCATGAACTAGCTTTGAATGAATGTTTTGGTGTACTGCTTGACCCTATTTCGGCTCAGATGTTAAAAGGAACTTCAGTAGATTTTATCTCTGGGCTGAATGGAAGTGGTTTCAAGTTTAATAACCCAAACGCTAAAAGAACATGTGGTTGTGGACACAGTTTTTCCTAGTTCAAATTTAATATTTTGAAAAGCTTTAGAAAAATTATTGAGATAAACCATCCAAAGAAGTACGGGATTATTAGAATCACTGATGAAGTGGAGAAAGCAGTCAAAGAGAGTGGAATAAAAGAAGGTTTATGTTTGGTAAACTCGATGCATGTTACCTCGAGTGTTTTTATAAACGATAACGAGTTTGGGCTACATCAAGATTTACTTGATTGGTTAGAAAATTTAGCTCCCTATTCTCCATCAAAGTATAGACATAATAGAACTGGAGAAGATAATGCTGATGCTCACCTTAAAAGAAGTATTCTAGGAAGGGAAGTAGTGATTGCAGTGACGAATGGAAAACTAGACTTTGGGCCTTGGGAGGAGATTTTTTATGGGGAATTTGATGGACAGCGAGTAAAAAGGGTTTTGATAAAATTGATCGGAGAGTGATGAAACCTCTAAAAATATTATTGTCAAAGGTGGGGCTAGACGGACATGATAGGGGAGTGAAGATAATAGCTCGGGCTTTCATGGAAGCTGGTTTTGAGGTAGTTTATACTGGACTTCATAGATCTGCGGAGGATGTAGTTAAAGCTGCAATCGAGGAGGATGTAGATGCAATTGGAGTAAGTATTTTGTCGGGAGCTCATATGACTCATATTCCCAAAATACTAGATCTACTTCGCTCTGAAGGGGAAGATATTCCAGTTTTTGGAGGTGGAATTATACCTGAGGACGATATTGTTAAGTTAAAAGAACTAGGAGTAAAAGAAATATTTCCTCCGGGCTCATCTCTAACCGAAATAGTTGATTGGGTTAAGAAGAACATACCTAAACGGTCACAAGTGAGCCGTTCAGCAATATCTTAGGTTATCTTTTTGAATTAACTTCAAGGTAAAGGCCACTTGATTCCGAGTTTTTCCGTATGTACCTCTCTTTTATTGTTGAAAAACCCCGGAATATATCGCCTGGCCTAAGATCACTGAACACATAATTCTTCTTGTTCTTCATCGCCCCAAAAAGATCTTCCATAGTAATCCTTTTATTTTTCATATGTAATTGTTATGAGTTATATTTTTTAAACTGTTATTAGTGAAAGTATTAATTACTGATTGGAATTCATGTGTAAAGAGCAACCTGACAACCACCTAGCATGATCTTGAAGTATAATACTCACAACCTCGTCAACAGAATCAGTAACGGTTACAATATCAATATCTTTCGGTGATATTAGCCCTAGCTTCAGAGGATTCATTCTCATCCAATCCAACAAACCGGACCAAAATTCAGTTCCAACAAGTATCATCGGCTGTTTTGCAGAGGAGAACTCCTGCAAAAGCTGCCAAGCGAAAAATAGCTCTAAAAGAGTACCAATACCTCCTGGCATAACCACAAAAACCATAGACATTCTAAAAAACTCATCCAACCTCGAGGTGAATTTTGGATGAAGTCTTTTAATGTCTAAATAAACGTTAGGATCCTCACCGATATCTAATTTAATGTTCAAGCCAACAGCTTTTGCTTTTGTCTTTGCCTCTTTCTGCCCTTCTTTAAGCCCCTTATTCGCTGCCTCCATTAAACCAGGTCCTCCTCCAGTAACCACATCTATTCCTTCCCAACCCATCCTACGAGCAATCTCAAAAGCCATTCTGCCATATTTAGAGTCAGGTGACATTCTCTTTGAACCCCAAATAGCGACTCTGTAATATTTACACTTCTCTGCCTCTTTTAACTCGGTTTCAAGTTCAATTACCTTGTTGATGTAAAAGTCCAGCTCTTCTCTTAATTTTTTTCTTCGATTATCCTCCATTATTCTTAGATTCTATACCATAAATAAGCTTTTAAGAATTAAGATTTAAGTGCTTGGTGATTTTACTTAGAAAGTCATCTACTCCAATTTTTGTTATTGAAGATAAAAAGCAAACATCCAAATAACCCATCTTGCGGCCTTCAAGTTCAAGCTCCTGTTTTTTTGGTTCACAAAGATCAATCTTGGTAAAAACAAGAATTTTTGGTTTATTGAAAATATCCTTTGAAAACATACTTATTTCATCTTCAATTAACTTAATCGGAGAAAAATCTAACCCTGCTGGACTTTGAATTAAAGTTATATCAACTAAGTGGCATATTATTCTGACCCTAGATAAATGTTTCAGAAACTTAAAACCCAAACCTTTACCTGAGGATGCCCCTTGTATTAAACCGGGCAGATCAGCAACAACGAACGATATATCTTTGAATGTGACAATTCCCAACTCTGGGGCTAATGTCGTAAAGGGATACTCAGCAATTCTTGGTTTAGCTCGTGAAATAACTGATAAAAGTGAAGATTTACCAGCATTAGGTAAACCAACTAAACCTACATGAGCTATTACCTCTAAACTCAGCATTACCTTTTTTTCTTCACCAGGTTTGCCTCTTGTAAACTTCAAAGGCATCCGATTCCGAGCCGATGCAAATCTAGAGTTACCTAAACCTCCTGCTCCACCCTTAGCTACCACATAAAAAGAACCATCTTCGACCAAGTCTGCTATAACCTCCTTAGTCTCAAGATCTATTATTTTTGTGCCTAGAGGAACATACAAATAAACGTTCTTTCCTTTTTTACCAGTCTTATTGTTAGTTCCTCCTTTACCACCATTCTCAGCCACAAAATGCTTTTTATATTTAAAATCTAGCAGGGTTAATTTTCTTTTATCAGCCACTACTACTACATCTCCTCCTTTTCCTCCATCACCACCATCCGGGCCTCCTTTAGGTTGATGTCGAGTTCTCGCAAAATGACACATGCCATCCCCGCCATTGCCACCCTTGGTATGAATCACTACTTCATCAACAAACTTCACTTGAAATTAGTTTAGAATTTACGATATGAAAAACAAAATTTTTAATTTAATCAAAGAGACTCGTAGTGTTATAGCAGACAAATTTGTTATTGCAGCTGTTTCCGGAGGCAAAGATAGCGTATTCATGTTACATATTTTAGAGAAAGCCAAACCAAAAAAATTAGTCGTTGCGCATTACAATCATAAATCTCGCCCAGAAAGTGATTCAGACGAGGAATTTGTTAAAAGTTTGGCAAAAATGAAAAATTTAGACTTTTTCTCAGAATCTCTAAATGAGCAACCAAAAAAAGGTGAGAGCCTTGAGGCGTTTTATCGAGAGAAGAGATATGAATTTTTAAATAAATTAAGACTTACTTTGGGTGCAGATTACATATGTGTTGCCCACTCAGCAAATGACATTATTGAAACTTTTTTGTTTAAGATGATAACGGGACGTTTTATATCAGTCCCTCAACGTCTCTCACAGGATTTAAATATTTTTAGACCATTATTCACCTGGAGAACAGATGAAATTCTAAAGGCAATCTCCTTTTTAAAACTTAAATTTGTTTCTGATCAATCAAACTTTGATCAGAGATTTGACAGGAACTTTATCCGAGAAATAGTAAACATGATAACTGAAAGGTTTGGCCCAAAAACTATTAATAACCTTTTAGATAAAATCTTAGAAATTGAGGAAAGCCGTCTGGTCTCTAAAAACTTAGCTTATGCTTTGTTAAAAAGAATTGAACCATACAGATACGATGAGATTAAATCATGTTTAAGTGACTTAGAGCTTGATCAAGCAAAATATTATTTTTTAAATGAGTGGATGTTCCTGCTTAAAAAATTCTACTTGGGGACTACACATCTTAAACGTTTAAAAGTTTTTTTTGAAGAATCGAGGCACTCAATACAACTTCCGAGAAGAATAACCCTTAAAAAAATCGAGAAAAAATTACAATTCGAGGTTACTTGCTCATAAACCCTCCAGAATTTATCATTAGGGTTTAATGAGACTACTATTTTACTTATTTTTATTTTTAGTAATTGGCTGTGGTGAGAACAACAATGATACCCAAGCAGCTCAGTTAAGCGGTGGATGTAAAATTACCACAATAGTAGGCGGCAAATCATGCGGCACTAGTAGGGGTCCAGTAGCTTTTTTAGTGATGTTTAACAAACGGGGCGATGCTATTGGATTTTGCTCAGGTTCATTCATAACTAAAAACAGAATCATCACAGCAGCACACTGTGTAGATGGTTCTGCTAAAGTTAAAATAATCTCGGGGGATTATATCTCCCACTCAGTTAGGATAATTAAGCACCCTAAGTACAAATCCAAATTTAAAAAATCTAATGAATTAGGTGTGGAGGCGCATGATGTGGCTGTTATTTATGTTGCGAATCCCATAGACACGGAGCCATTTCCTATATTGGCATCCAGCTATGTTTCACCTAATCAGACAATAAGAGTCATGGGGTACGGGCTTTTTGATAACAAAAATTTTGATTTTTCTAGCCCTGAAAAAAATTTAAGGGGAGCAAAAATGAGAGTTTCATGGGTGGATAACTATTTCTTCTACTCCACTTATGAAGCTTCGAATGCAGCTGCTTGTATTGGTGATAGTGGTGGACCGGCAATTGGATACAATAATTTAAATATTCCTGGTATTGTAGGGATAACTCACGCTGTATACGCACCCGTTGACGAAAATGGAATCCCTATTTGTAGTGATGAAGACGTAATATCTATTTTTATTCCCTTGGCTTCACCGAATATTCTCAATTTTATCTTAAAACACGCTCCCGAGGCCAAGATTATTTAGTGCCCTTTGACTAGCTTTTTTATTATAAAGTATTGAAGATACTTCCCGCAGAAACTCTAGCTTATCATCCTCTGTCCATGAAGTTTTCTGATCCTGCATTAACCATTTCATAACAACTTCCTCAACAGCTAATGCTTTTGCTAGATGAGGTGGCATTGATTGAGAGAGGTACATAAGTTCTCGATCCTGCTCCAAAGTTTTAAGATTAAGCCTAACTTCATCTAAAATTTTTTGCTCCTCAGGAGTTAAAAATTTTCGCTCCAATCTTGATAAAGAATGAACAAGATCAAGTGCTGGGTAGACTCCTTTTTGTTGAATATTCCTACTTAAAATGATATGCCCATCAAGTAAGCTTTTAACCTCCTCGGCTAAAATATCTTGGTCATGATTTTCTGGTGTTAAAAGGGTATAGAAGGCAGTAATTGCACCTGATGATGATTTTCCAGGAACCTCGAGAAGCTTTGGTAAAGTAGTAAAAACGCTTGGAGTTAAACCTTGACGAACTGGTATCTCTCCGTTTTGTAAACCAATCTCTCTGATCGCCCTAGCTACTCTAGTTAGCGAATCAATAACTAATAAAACATTTTTACCTTTTGACCTGTAATAATTTGCAACCTGCGTAGCTGAAATAAATGAGAAAAACCTTCTAATCGAACTCTCACTACTTATTGAAACGATTATTTTAATACTCTTACCAATACATTCCTGATTAACAAATTCTAAAAGCTCGGTAACTTCACGCCCTCTTTCACCAATCAAACCAACTATGGCAATATCATATTCAGCATGAAGTAAAAGATATCTAATCAGAGTTGATTTACCTACTCCTGCATTTGCTATTATCACACTTCTCTGTCCTATTCCCACAGGCATAAACCAATCAATACCTTTTACACCTGTCTTAAACTGTTGAGAGATCGAAACTTTATTCTCAAAACCATTTTCAAAACAGTTTAATTTGATAGCTATTTTCCCCGTTTCTGCTCCAAATACACTGTGAAGTATTCGCTCATCATCTAACCTGAAATGCAGACTCTTAAACCTGCTTACCACCCTTCCTGAACTCGAAACTACTTGATTATCAAAGAGTGGAGTAAGGGTGGCATACTCTCCATTAAAGCCAGTGACAACGTACTTCAAATCTGCGTTTTGAGTATCCTCTACTACATCCATATAACTAACAGGCCAAATTCTAGCTGTTGCTACCAAACCGTTGTAAGAAACTAGTTCTCCTTCAACCTCTAAACCCATGTCTAAATCACAGAATTAACGCATGAGGTTAAATCAGCTACTATGGAATAACGATACTTTAGATTTCCTGCATTCTTCTCAAATGTATAAGTAATCTTGTCTAAAAATTCCTCTCTTGCTCTCTGTAACTCCTCATTTGATAGAGAACCGGATAGGATATTACTTAGTTTTGAAAGCTTTTTATCTATTATCTGCTTTTTACTCTCAGTATCTAAATCAGATAAAAATTCAAGTAACCCTTTTAGAGCCAAATCAAGGCTCTTTTTAAGAAGAATATCATCAAGCTCTGTTTTGACACGTAGCAGAAGCTTTTTAATCTCCTGAATCTCATTAGCGTAGTTTTGTTCCAACTGCTTAAGTTGCTGATCTAATTTTTTTTCATACCTCGATCGCAGTATATGTCTTAATTTGAAAATGCGATTAGCCAAGCGTGATCTGATGATTTTTATGTAGTTGTTAAAAACACTGCTTGAAGCTGCACAGAAAACAGCCATCTTAAGAAATTTATCGACACTTGTCTGTTTAAGTTAACCTAATTTAGACAAGGTTAATAATAAAAATTCTTTATCTGAGATCGATGCAGTTTTATAATCAGCCTCTGCTTGAATAAGAGTCCTCAACGCTTCAACTAACTCATTTTCATTCCATAACTTCATGTATCCAGAAAGCTGCGATCTTAACCAGTAGGGCACTACGTTAAAATTTCGCTTTGGACCTTCTCTTTTGAGATACAACATCGCTGAAAAATACCTACACAATCCCCAAACTATAGGAATAAAATCAAAAGTATTCTGATCTAAATCTTTTAATATCCTTACTGGAGAACATTTACTTAACACTAAGTTAATTACGTCGTTGATTTGAGTTTGGCCTCTGCTAAAAGTTTTAACATCCGCACAAAGTCTTGCAATCTGAATTATGTTAAGAGCGTTTTCTGGCGATTCATTTTCAAGCATTGTCTTAATTTTCTCAGCCTTTGTAATCCCTAAAACCTCCTTTGCAAGCGGAATTAAATCAGTTGAAAATCTGATCTTATACTCTAGCACAGTTCCCACCGGTTTAACTGCACTTAATAGTTCTTGATTCAATTCAGAGGCGTCCATTACAAATTTAATATCCCTCCTATCAAAAACAGATTTAAATTTCGAGAGAAGCTTTGTGTTTAAATGAAAATCAACTAAATAAAAAACCTTTTCCTGACCAAACAGATTTTTACCTGTATTTTCGATAATCTCCTCAAACTTCTCCGAGTCAAATTCGGATTCAATTTTTTTTACCTCGAATCTTTTTTTTAGTTCAGCTATAGCAATCTTCCTTAATAAAATTAGTAAGCGAAGATTATTGGAAAAAATTAACAAGGGAAATTTAGCAGTAGCTATTTTTTGTTTGAATTCCTTAATCATTGATGTAAGGTTGTATTATACTTATAATCTAGTGACAGGCCCAGGTAGCTCAGTTGGTAGAGCAGTAGACTGAAAATCTACGTGTCGGCGGTTCGATTCCGTCCCTGGGCAAAAGCTTTTTTGTTGATTAAAAGTTCTCCTCGATGTAATCTTTTCTTGATGAAGAGGTTAATTTCGATTTTTACTGTTCTACTATTAGTTGGTTGTTCAACAATTCAGCAAGCTTACGAAAATTTTAATTCCCGATCTGATACAACTAAGGGTGCGATTATAGGCGGATCTGCTGGTGCGCTAGTAGGAGCAGCTTTAGGAAGCCAAACTGGCACGCCTGTAGAGGGGATGATAGTGGGTAGTGCAATAGGCGCAGGTATAGGGTCTACTATAGGCTACGCGCTTGATACCAAAGCTCAGAAGGTAGAGCAAACAGAGTATCAGAAGCAGGTAAAGGAGTATGAGTTACTTAGAGAGCGAGAAATCTTAGAAGGATTAGAGCACTCTCCTCGTAGGGAGAGGGTGGCAGTAGGAGATCTGTACTTTTCAAAAATCAATAGGCAGAGCTACTTTACAGACTCTTATGCCTTACAGTCAGATAAAAGTATGGCCTCAATTTCGAAGGTGAATGAAGTTAAACCAGTTTCAGCTGAAAAACCTGACTTAACACCACTTGAACCTAAGAGGGCAGAAATGGTGGAAAATAACCAATCTATACTTTCAATTAACCCTTATAGCTCTGATCAAAAACCTGATCAAAGCCTAAACCTTTCCAAGACTGGCTTGAAGAATGAAGAGAGAACCTCAAAACAGAGTATCTCGCAACCTCATGAAAGGAGTATGGCTGATCAAAAATCAAACACGATTGAACAGAGATCCAAGGTTGAAAAATCAAATGAGGCTCGTAGAGTTGAAGAACCCAAGCCTGAAGTGAAGACTCAAAACTTTACTCAAGCTCCGGATATGGCCTCAATCCCCTCAAGTGCTCAGGAATTGTGTCCTGAAGGAATTGAAGAGCTAAAGAAGGCAAATGAGGCAACTGAGTTATCATCGAAGCTTTTCCATACACGAAGATCTATTAGATTGTGCAATAATTTCACGCCAGGACGACTTGCCTTAGCTAAGCTTTATATAGAATTGAAGAGGTACGAGGATGCTAGTTTCGAATTAGAGAATATCCTTAAAACTGAGCCCAATAATAAGGAAGCAAAAGAACTCTTGAATTCTATCTCCTCGAGGTAATGTTGGATGAAATTTACTCGTTATCACACCAAACAAAGGTTCTTTTAATTTTTTTAAGGCATTTGGGATGTGCCTTAAACTTCATAATAGCTGCTGAGGCAAAAAAGGTATTAAAAAAGGAGAAAAAAATTCAGATTTTTTGTTTTTATCCACACTCATACGTGAACTCGAAAACATTAGAAGATGTTTTTGGATTCCCACCTGGAGCAATTAAATTTATTCCAGATCCAGAGAAAAAATTTTACAAGCATTTCTCAGTTGGAAAGGGTAATACTTTGCAGGTCCTAAAAGGGGGATTAAAACTAATGAAACTATTTCCAAAAGTAATCAAAGTTTTACCTTGGATCTTCAAGGTTGACAAAAAAGAGTTGCACCAGTTGCCTGGATTTATTATCCTGGAGAAGGGAAAGGCAACTATATATTCACCTAAAGATATTGCAGATTTGCCAAAATTAGATCAGTTTTTATGTTTGGAAGCTGCTAATGACTGAGCCTCAGGTATTAATCTATCTAACCTGACTTTGAATGATAATTCTAGACAATCCTTAAAGTGTTGATAATCGTAAAAAGCAAGTTCAATTAAATCTCTTAAATCTAAAAAAAGTTCATCTATAGTTTCATATGAAACATCTAATTTTTTTTCCAAGCAACTTTTACACCAGAGAATTAAAGTTAATCTTAAGTGATCAAATCGTAAATTTTTTTCAGCACAGTTTAAGATTGCTTTTTTTACCAAATTCTCAACTTTCTCCTTACTATTTCGAGCCAACCTAGTGACAGAATCTGTTAAATTTTTATTCAAAAATCTATTAAAAGTAGTAAATGCAAACATAAATGCTTCTGAATTATTAACCAAATCGCAACCAGGAATTACCTCGTAAAACACCTGTTTCTCTAAGTGGTATCGGAAAAGGTGATTTTCAATAACCTGGTAAACATAGTCTAAATTAGCCTGTACTCCAAGGATCCCTATAGTAAAGTGAGTAAGATTAAGCGCCAAAAGTTTTAAATTTTCATAAAAACGAACATCCTCAGTAAATGTGACATAAGGCAAACTAGAAAGTGCTCTTAAGTGATATTTGGCTTTGCTGTCTATTATCCAACTTATGTGCTCCTCACTGAAAACGGGAACCTTATCATCTATTTCACGCTTGTTGATGTAATTAAGTATTAACTCGGGTGAGGCTTTAGGCGTAATTCTGTCCACTACAGAATCAGCAAAAACGAAAAAATCTTTTAACTTATGCAAATTGGATGGTTTGGTAACAGTAAAAAATCTCTCAAGATTCGCTTTTAAGGTTGATGAGTTTAACGTCAAATTGTCGCAAGAAATAACAACCACTGGCTTTTTCTTAAGCATATCAAGAATTAATCCAAAGAAGTGATAAACTGAGTTCTCTGGAATTTGAGACCACAAATTTTTTTCAATCAAATCAAAATAATAACCCTTTTGAGTAAGGGTTAAAGTAATTATTTCAATTTCACTTAAATCAATCCCCGACAAATCTTCAAAATACTTTAAAAGGCTCCCTATTAAATAGGTTTCAACTTTTTCATTACCTAATGTAGTCAAAGTGTATAAATTGTCTTGCTTTGAAAGTCCCTCTCTTAATAACTCATCCGGGATAAGATTTAACCCAATTATACCATAATTAGGCTCTATCTTATTTACTTGATCAAATATAAATGCTTGATGAGATCTATGAAAATTACCAACACCAATATGTAAAATATTAGGTTTTAACTTTTCTCGATTGTAATCAAAAACCTTGACCCCTCTTTCTCTTAATTTAAGTACATTGTTCTCGGAAATTTTAATCATTTTTCCAATAAATCAACTACTCTCTCAAGCCCATAAACGTGGGAGCCTTTTAGAAGAATAATACAATCTTTAAGCTTTTTTAACTCTTTTACTAAATGTGAAAGATTATTATGATCAAACTGGATAACATAATCCTTGCCAAAAACCTCAATAAACTGATTTATCATCCCGCCACAAAAGTAAATTTTACTAAAGCCTAATTTTTTTAAAATTTTTGCCACTTTATTATGATAATACTCTGATCTAGCACCTAACTCTGCCATTTCACTGATAACCCCAACCAACTTTTTCCCACCGAATTTTTTTGAAATCTCAGCAGTCTCTGTGGCTGATGATATCAAACTCCCTGGATTTGAGTTGTAGCAATCAACCACTAAGATATTACTTCGAATTTTTCTTACTGTTGACCTAAAATCTGGTAGTGTCAAAGATTTAGATGTAAGTATCTTTTCAATTCGCGATGTGTCTAAAAATTCAGTGCAAACTGATACAGCACAAACTAGATTGTTAAGATTAAATATCCCAAAGTGAGGAAAAAGTATCGGCTTTCGGAATATATTTAACTTAAAAATATATCCTATTTCTTTTTCCACTGGAGTTACTTTTTCTATGAAAACATTGGCTCTTGAGTTTTCCATGGAGAAGAATTTCAAAAAATCGTAGTTCTCCTTGCAAAATCTCCTTAAATATTTATCATCGTAATTTAACCACCAAAATTTTGTTTTTGGATTCGATTTTAGCCATGAAATTTGTTCAGTTTCAGCTTTTAAAACTCCCAAAACTGATTTAAAAAACTGAAGATGACTTGGATAAATATTAGTTGTAACACTGCCATTAGGTTTAACTAAGTTAGTTAGCTCTTCTACTTCACCGAAATGATTAGTTCCAGTTTCAATAACACCAATCTTTGTTTTCTCTGGCATATTCAACAAAGCTAAAGAGACTCCCAATAAATTATTCTGATTCTTATGGGTCGCAAAAACGGGATAACTGTCTTCTAGTATTTGTTTAATGAATTCCTTAGTTGTCGTTTTGCCTGTAGCTCCCGTGATAGTTACAAACTCTGTCGTCGATGATTTTCTCTTAAACTCAGCTAATTCTTTTAAGGATCTTAAGGGGTCTTCTGAATAGAACACGTTATTTCGATCAGAAAATCTACTAGCTTTTTCAAGATTTGAGCTTATAACTACCCCTCCTTTTTCCAGGGCCTGATTTATAAAATCGTTTGCGTCAAATTTAGTTCCTTTAAAGCAAACAAAGCAGTCGTTAGGTGTTATAATCCGAGAATCAAGTTTAAAAGAGTTTATTTTAAGACTCTTAAACTTACCAACTAATTTACAGAACTTTAGTAAATCGTCTGATCTCAACTAACTAAAGAAAACTTCACCAAAACGAGATTTAAGTAGATTCTGCCCAGTTTGAGTTTTAAAAAATTCGGTGGGTGGTAAATCTGCTAGGGTCCAATTACCATCTCCAAGAGAAACTAATGTATGAGTACATATTCTATCCAAAAACCATCTATCATGACTTATAATCAATGCGGTGCCCGGAAAACTAATAATTGCTTCCTCAAGAGCTCTACAAGAATCTACGTCTAAATCATTAGTCGGCTCATCCAATAAAAGAACATTGCAAGGATTAGATAAAACTTTTGCCAATAATAACCTATTTTTTTCTCCCCCTGATAAAACTTTAACAAGCTTCTGCTGATCATCCCCCGTAAAATTAAATTTAGCTAAATAGGATCTAACATTTACCCAGTTGTCTCCAATTTTTATCTGACCTGAATCATCACCTGTGAGCGCCTGCCAAACAGGAAGTTCAGGATTTAAACTATCTCTGAACTGGTCCGCATAACCCAATACAACACTCTCTCCCACCTTAACTACTCCGGTATCAGGTTCCTCTTGGCCCACTATCAACTTAAAAAGGGTAGATTTTCCACAGCCGTTGGGACCTATTATTCCTAAAATCATCGATGGTGTAATTTTCAAGTTAAAATCCCTAAATAAAACTTTATTCCCTTTTTTCTTAGTTAGGTTTTCAAAATCAAGAACGTTATTACCAAGTCTCGGCCCAGTAGGGATAAAAATTTCTAATTCTCGAATTTTATCCTGATCAGTGGTTTTAAGAAGTTCTTCGTACCTGTTTAATCTAGCTTTATTTTTAGACATCCGTGCTTGTGGCGATGCTACTACCCACTCATACTCTTTCTTGATAGCCTTTAATCTAGCATCATGCTCCTTTCTCTCCCTTTCGAGCCTCTGTTGTTTCTGTTTCAACCATTCAGAGTAATTCCCCTTATAAGGATAATAATCCCCTCTATCAAGCTCAAGAATCCATTCAGCAACCTCTTCTAAAAAATACCTGTCGTGCGTAACTGCTAAAACAGTTCCTTTGAATTTTGCCAAATAATTCTCAAGCCAAAGTACAGCCTCTGCATCAAGATGATTTGTAGGTTCATCAAGTAAAAGAATGTCAGGCTCAGACAAAATTAGCGTTGCTAAGTCTACCCTTCGTCTCTCTCCACCAGAGAGCTCAAAAAATGGAATATCTAAATCATAAATTCCCAATGATCTTGAGATATGCTGAATTTTAAAATCTAAATCCCAGCCATCCCTAGCATCCAAAATCTCTTGATACTTAGCTTGTTTAGAAAGCAGTTCATCAAATTCTTCTGGTGTTAGGTTTGGATCTGAAAATTTCTCGCTAATTTCATTAAACTTTTTGTATGCTTCAAAAACTTCTTTTAAACCATCCTCAAGTAGGACCTGTCGAACGGGTCTACTATCCCTTGACTCTACCGACTGTTTAAGATATCCCAGCTTCAGCCTTTCAGAGACCTTTACAGAGCCTTTATAGTTATTATCGAGCCCGGCAATGATTCTAAGAAAAGTTGATTTACCCGAACCATTCGCACCTAAAATTCCTATTTTTGCTCCATGGAAAAAACTAAGAGACATATCCTTTATAATCACTTTATTTCCGAATGATTTATGGAGATTAACAACTGTTATTGCGTACTCAAACTCAGCCATCTAAACGCTTAAAATATGATACTCTTAAAGATAGCATGATTCGAGAGTTGATTTTAAATTATTTATCTGAATCAGGTATTAATCATAATATCTACTCACATCAACCTTTCTTTAGTTGTAAGGATAATGATTTACGATTATCTTCATTAGATGTAAAGAATCTCCTCCTTTATTCAAAAAACACCGACCAAGTTGTTCTTTGCGTTCTTTCATGTGAACATCGATTAGATTTTAAAAATCTAAAAAAATTACTGGGCTTAGTTGATCTCGAGTTTGCAACAACTGAAATTTGTGAAAAAGTTTTAAGATGTTCACCTGGTAGTATCTCAGTTCTCGGGCTCCTTATAACAAAATATCCATGTAAAGTTTTTTTTGATGAGTTTTTGTTAGATAAGAGTATTCAGATACATCCTTGCGATAATACTTACACAGTTGAAATTACTACACATGATTTAGTCAGACTTCTTAACACTTTTGGAATAAGAGTTGAATTCAGATCTATTGGAAAAAATAACTAGAATAAAATTTATGATGTAATTAAAATTAACTTTAAAAAAAAAAAGTAAATCCGATTTCAAAAACAATTCATGATTCAAACTTTCAAAGCATTTATCATTGATCCTGACTCCGACGCTAGACTTCGTTTAAGGCAGAGTATGGCGTCAGTGCCTAATTTTAAAACGCTGGTACAGTTTAGCTCTCCCTCCGAGGCTCTAAATCAGTTAAACGTACTAGATCACATTGATGTTTTATTTATAGGAAATAGGTACGGAAAACAGATAGTAAGAAATTTTATTCAGCAAGGTAAACAGACAAAAGGGGGGCAGGATAGTGCCTATATTGTGGTACTCCCATCACTAACGGAGAGTAAATCGGTTATAGCTGAGGCCATGATGGATGGAGCTGATGGTATTTTATGTGAACCTTTTTCCGTTGAGCAATTAATAAACATAACCAAAATAGCAATTCGAGTAAAGAAAGAGAGAAGTGAGCAAAGACAAAGGGCAGCTATATCTCTCATGGTACCAGAGATAGCTAAACAAACGGATCTAGTAGCTTCAATTAAAGCTTCAGGAATGGAACCTGAGACATCCTTTAAAGTATTAAAGGAAAAAATGGAAAAAATTAGGTCAATGGATGAGTCGGGGATAAATATTTATTTAGAGCTAATGACTTCTCATATTGAAAATCTTCCTGCACCTATTCTTAATACAACTATTAAACCGTATACTGGAGTAAGTAGAAGACTAAGACAAAGAATTGAACAAAAGGTTGCTGAAAAAGTTAAAGGAGATCAGGTATGATGTTAGATAGATTAACAGCTTTGGTAGTTGATGACGACCCTATTTCGGCAAGTATCTTGGAGAATTACCTAAACAAATTAGCTTTTGAGGTTATATCGTGTACTAACGGCAAAACAGCTTACGAAATATTACTTCATCAACATGAGATACTGGATTTAGTGATAACTGATATTGTTATGCCTGATATGGATGGAAGAGAGCTCATTCACCTAATAAGATCAAATCCAGCTACGAACGATCTTCCCGTAATAGTAGTCTCCGGATTGGTCAATCAGAATGAACTAAAAGATCTTTGTGAAAATTATGACAAGCAAATAACGAAATACCTTACCAAGCCAATTGATTTCAAGGAATTAGAGCGCGTTCTTGACGAGCTACACATTAGAGTTGTTCAATAACTGTTCCTAGGAAAAATTACTTAAATAAATCTGATCGGAAGGAGAGGGATTCGAACCCTCGGATGCTGTTTTACAGCATCGCCGGTTTTCAAAACCGGTGCCTTAAACCACTCGGCCACCCTTCCTTATTATTTAATTATACGAAACTTTAACCTTTATAAAAATTTCATAAAAGCGATATTTTCAATATGTTTTTTATAAGACTTTTAATTTTATTCTATTGTTTTAAACAAATCGATCAATTTCTTCTGGAGAACTATCCTAAACAGAGACAAATGATTTTAGAGGTACTAACAGATTCTACTCAAGAAGCACTTCAATTCTTAAACGAGTCATTTGAAAGCACCCTTCTGAAACAGGATAAGCCGATAACCCACAGGCCTATTAATCAAGAGATAAATGAATTACTTTCTCATCGACAATTATTCGAAAATCGTTCAAAGGAAAAGGTTCTTCCGATTTTAAGTAGGTTTTAAGAATATCCAAAAAATCCTTTCTAGGAATCTCTATTCCCCCAAACCTTTGAGTGATCGAATTCAAAACTTGAATGTCAATAAATCCTATATCACAACTTTGAAGATATTTAACAAGAGCCATTAATGCATATTTACTTCCCCCTTTTCTGACACTGTACATAGTTTCCGCACAAACATAGTTATTTATTCTTATACAAAAAATAGTTCCAATAGGCTGATTATTCTCAAACGCAGTTAGAGAGAAAAAATTATCATTCAATAATGCTTGTAAATAGAAATCAATTAATTTTTGCGTAAGCCAAGTTTGGCCATGTTTACCTATGTGATATAATCTTGCATTTTTTAATTCGTCTGCTACCAAATAGTTAAAAACGCATGTTATATTAAGTCCAGGGTTCTTTTTTCCAAGCACCGAGTCATAATTAAACTTATCAAGAAACAAAACTCCCCTTCTGATTGGGCTGTACCAAAAAACAAACTCCTCATCAACGGGCCATGGAAAAACCCCTCGTTTGTACGCATCTAGAGCAACCTGAAACGGGATTGAACTCGATACAGCAAGTATTTCAGATTTGTAAGCCATTTATTTGATTCTCGCTATATTCTTTTATGATATCATATGTTTGTAGAATTCGGCATCTTATGGCGGGGAATAAGTCCAACCTAAGGGTAAAAAGAAAATCAAATGTTCTAACTCGTACCCCAAAATTGTTTAAAGTTGTTTTATTAAATGATGATTTCACCCCAATGCAGTTCGTAGTTGATGTTCTTATTTCAATTTTTGGTAAAGGTTATGCCGAAGCAGTTGCAATTATGCTAAAAGTACACAATGAAGGTCAAGCGATTTGTGGCGAGTACCCAAAAGAAATTGCTGACACAAAAGTTGAACTAACAATTCAACTAGCCAGAAGGCATGGGTATCCTCTGCAAGCAGTTGTATCAGAATGATTACATACGTATGCAGTTTAAATTCAAATACAAGATTTACTCCTTACTTTATTGTTTTTGTGGTACGATAATATAAAGAGGTAAAGGTATGAGTTCACTTTTCTCCAAGGATGTTGTGTTAATCCTTGAGAGCGCTTTGGAGGAAGCAAAAGCAAAGAATTCAAAAATAATGACTACTGAGCACATTCTTTATGCTCTTACGTTCTTTTCTCAAACTAAAGAAATTCTACAGTATTTAGGTGTTGACCTTGAGGAATTGAGAGAAGAGCTGGAGCATTATTTTGAAAACTACATAGAAAAAAACAAGGATGGTGGAGAAATAATTAGAAGCGTTGCAGTGGACGGTGTTATAAACCAAGCGATAAAAAATGTGATAAATGCGGACAGGAACCAGATACAACCTGAGGATCTTTTGCTATCTATATTTGTTCAAAAAGATTGTTTCTCTTCCCAGTTACTTCAAGAATATGGTCTAACAGATTTGGCATTAAAGGAAGCGATTACACTGAGACAACAAGGGCGCCTTATTTTATCTAATCAAGAATCTGTAAATAAATCCTATGGAGGATTTTTACCCTATGTCACTACCAATCTTACGGAATTAGCCAGGAATAACAGCCTTGATCCAATAATCGGTAGAGAGAAGGAGCTCGAGCAACTAATAACTATTTTAGGACGAAAGAAGAAAAGTAATCCATTAATCGTGGGTGATCCTGGAGTGGGGAAAACTGCATTGGTTCATGGCTTGTGTCAAAAAATTGTTTCAAAAAACGTACCGGAAGATTTGTGGGATTATGAAGTTTATTCGCTTGATGTTTCGTCTCTTCTATCCGGTACCCGATTTAGAGGTGATTTTGAGGAAAGATTAAAATCTGTTATAGAGGATCTCCTAGCACAAGAAAAAGTTATACTTTTCATTGATGAGATTCACTCAATAGTAGGGGCCGGGGCTACTGTTGGTGATAGTGTAGATGCAGCACTGATACTAAAGCCATATATTGGATCAGGTCAACTTAAAGTGATAGGTACCACAACGTTTGATGACTTTAAGAAACACTTAGAGAGAGATAAGGGATTTTTAAGAAGGTTCTCCGTAGTTGAAATTTCTGAGCCAAGTTACGAAACAGTTATCGAAATTTTAAAATCTGTTGCTAAAGAGTTTGAAAAATTCCATGGGGTGCGTATCCCCTTTACAACTATAAAGCACACCGTAGAGTTATCTAAGAAATATATGCCAGATAAAAAACTTCCAGACAAAGCAGTTGAATTATTGGATCAAGCCTGCAGTCGTACTAAATACTTGGAAGATATAAAATTAGTTTCTAAAGCAAGTCTCTCCAAAGCAATCATCGATTTAACTGGTATACCATTTGAAGACACCTCCGGTAATTCCAAGAATTCCTTACTTAAATTAAGAGAAAAAATACAAGCTGAGCTTTTTGGACAGGAAGAAGCTGTTCAAGCAGTGACATCGAGCATAGTTAGAAGATTGGCTGGAGTAAGAATTTCTGACAAAAAACCAATAGGAAGCTTCCTTTTTGCTGGTCCTACAGGGGTTGGTAAAACTGAATTGGCAAGATTATTAGCTAAGTATTTAGGAGCTCGTTTTCTGAGATTTGATATGAGTGAGTTTATGGAAAAACACTCAGTAGCGAAATTAGTGGGAGCCCCTCCAGGATATGTTGGGCATGAAGAGGGAGGTCAGCTCATAAATCTTGTAAGACAGCACTCATGCAATGTCATACTTTTTGATGAAATTGAGAAGGCTCATGAGGACGTTTATCTAATTTTACTGCAAGTGTTAGATGCAGGGGTCTTAACTGATAGTTCAGGAAGAAAAGCGGACTTCAGTGAGAGTATAATAATTTTAACATCAAATCTTGGGCATCAAGGTAGTAAAGCATTAGGTTTTGGTTCAGACCTTGAGAAACAATCGAAAATGAAAGCGATTGAACAATTTTTTAAACCGGAGTTTAGAAATAGACTGGATGGGATCATAATCTTTAATCCTTTAAAAGAAGCAGAGATTGATAAAATCTCAGAGAAATTTTTAAAAGAATTGAACAACAGCTTACGGAAAAAGGGAGTATGTATCACCTGGGATGAGAGAGTAGTAAAGTTTATCTCAAAGAAAGGATTTGATCCTCAAATGGGTGCTCGACCAATATCAAGATTCATAGAACAGGAAATTGGAAATCTATTAGCAGAGACAATGCTGAAATCAAGATCAAAAAAATTCCAGCTAGTTGTACAGTCTGACAAAATTCATGTGATTGAGCAGTTTGCTGCAGTCTCTTAGATCTGATACCCAAGAGCCATTCCTAGCAGCTCTGCGAATCGCTCTGCCTTTTTAAATGACTCTATTGAAATACTTGAGCGATCATCCAAATCTGTCCCTAGAATAAGTACTCCTGAGTGTTTTTCAAAATTCAAAGGAACTATAAAAAAATTCCCTTCAGCACCAAAAAAAGAATCTTGTTCTATTTTTTGAATTTTACCTTCTACTACAGCTGTTACAACTGGTAATTCCTCTTTTCTTGGAGAATTTAAAAAAATTGTAGGAATAAAAAAACTTTTTGCTTTTCCAATTTTTAATTTAGGTATAAGTGCATTCCGGCTTTCATTTAATAGCATAGTTACCGCGTAGTTATAACCACACTTCGGTAGTATTTCCGAAAAAAGGATTCTAATTGCCTCCACACTTGGATATCCCTCAACTAACTCACCAAAAAAAATTTCAAATATATCATTTTCTAACTCAAAGATCTTTAATTTAGGCAACATGGTATCTAAATGCCGCTTTCCTTTAACTGTTTTTGCTAATCTAAGTATTTCCTCAACAGTCTGGACATTTGTTAGCATAGGTGGAACGATTGTACGCCACGTATTAATCCATTGCTGAATTATCTCTTCAAATACTACCGAATTTATACCTGCATTTTTTAAAGTTTTAGAACTTAAAATCGTCGATATGTTAGAGGCAGTTACATAGAAAATAGAGGGCTCAGAGCTCGATGCTAATTGTAAATAGTCCCTATTCTCCGCATAACTCTCAAGTATAGAGCCCCCTATACTAAAATCAAAAAAGAACTCCTCTATCTCACTTGGTTTTAGGGGTCCAGATTCATAGCATCGGAATAGGAGCTCCTCAAAATTCCCTTGAGATTTTTTAATAACCTTTTCAAACCAACTTGGTGTATAAAAACTAAAATAAATCATTGGTAGGCTTAGCCTAATTAATGTAAAAATGTCAGCTGATTGAGATCTGAATGCTAGACCAGTTAGTATAGAGTTAATTTTTACACATGACCATTGTAAAGCCGATAAATTCTCCTCGCAAAAAAAATTTTTACTTTTAATGCTCCGAATGAAATTCTCAATATCCTCCCTGTCAAAGGCTATATCTGTAATTTTTTTTTCTTCAGCTAATTTTTCTTTAACTTTTTGAATTTCAAACACCAAAGTTAAAAGTCCAAAATCCCATTTTAATCTGGAAAAAAGGTCCTTAAGAGACTTGATTGAGTCAATTTCTTTCTCAAGAGTAGTCACCAAATCACGTTTTATAGGAATATAAACTTTATTTTTGTTAGCTGAAGTATTACCACTCTCTAAAGAATCCCCAAAGACGGTGCTGTGGCCAGAGAAAACTATCCGCTTATTCACTTAATTTTTATATCGATATTAAATTTTTTTTCTTGAGGGGTAATATCAAAACCTAAAACAACGTGAAAAAGTTGTTATAAGCTAGTGACCCAATTAAAATTACCCGAATGGGAATTTTTATCGCCCTGGTAACGATACTTTTTGGGTGTAATCGTGGTTTTTCTAACCAATCTTTTCCTCCTCAAACTGTTGAAGTCATGCCATTAATGAATGAAATTCACTATGAAAAAATAACTATTCCGTGCTCAGTCTTTGATTCAGGAGCCATAAAGATATCTTTCCCCGTTGGCGGGACTATTAAATTTTTAGAGCAAGAAGGTGTCGTTAAATCGGGGACAACTCTTGTTGAGTTAATAAATGATGATTTAATAGCTCTTAAAGAGTCTGTTAAGAAAGAGCTAAATTTCAATAAAACAGTTCTTGATAGATTTACTCTTTTATTGGAGATGGGAGGAGTCAGTAAAACCGAATTTGAAAAACAAGGTACTATTGTTAAAACCTTAGAGGGTAAGCTAGCGCAGTTAGACAAATCTCTTAGCGACACTATTTTCAAAGCACCAGAGGATGGAATTTTGGGGCCTTGGCAAGTTAGGGTAGGAGAGGTAATCTCCCCAAATCAAGAAATAGGTTTACTAAAAATAAAAGGAACAGCATATATTGATTGCAAACTTCCTGCGGATTATGCCGTTATTCTCTCAACTAATCCTTTTAAATCACATTATGAAAACTCAGAATTAGAATTGGTTACAGCTAAACCATCTATAAATCATGAGTCAGATACCATAGTTCTGAGATTTAAAAGTGATCTTGATTTGGGGAACAATCAGACAGTACCAGTTACTTTCATTATTGAAAGGCAGGATATTAAGGGATACTTTGTTCCAATCGAAGCAGTAAAATTCGATTTTGATGGACCAAAAATATTCGTTGTTAAGGAAGCTGATAAAAACTTTCAGGCAAAAGCTCACCCAGTGATAGTGGAAGAAATTTTTGGGGACAAAGTAAAAATAAATGCAGATTTAGAGGAAGGTACTTTGATCATAAGTAAAGGCATAAGTAAGATTTTTAGTGGGGTTAACATTATTTTTTAGTTTTCTGTAGAGTAACAATGAACTTAAAAAATTTGTCAGTAATTGTTTTTATCCTATTCGGTATTTTTGGGGTAATCTTTGCATTTTATTTGCCGATTAGGCTATTTCCTAAATCTAACCAAGCAGTAATTAAAGTTACCACAATTTATCCAGGAGCTGATGCAAAAACTGTCTTTGGTTCGGTCTCAACAACACTTGCTAAATTTTTTCGAGGTTTACCTGGCGTAGATTATATTCAGGGTAGTAGCACTGACTCGGTATCAACACTTCAGCTAATATTAAATCCGAATCCCGATCTAAACAGAATACTCACCGAGGTTTTAGCAAAAACTCAAGAAGCAAAATTTGAACTTCCTTTTGAAGCATTTCCTCCGATAGTTGAGGTGGTTAAGCCGGATAGTCAGGTTGCTGATATGTACATAAGTTTCAATTCAGAAATACTGAAGTATCACGAGGTAGCTGATTATATTAACAAAAATATTTTCCCAGTTATCTCGTCAATTGATGGAGTACAAAAACTAGAGATTATTGGAGGCAGCTCCCCAGCGATTCGATTTAAATCATCTCACATTGAGCTAGTAAAATCTGGTTTGTCACCCTTACAAGCTCAGAGACAGGTAGCAGAACTCGCTAAAAGGAAACCTTCCGGATATCTTGACCTTGGATCAGCGAGACTTAATTTTCAATTAAGTACAAATGTTGAAAGTTTGCCTAGTTTTGTAAATAGACCTATTTATGGGTCCTTGAATAATCTAAAGTTACAGGATATTGGTGAAATTTCCATAAGCCCGGAGTCAGTAGACACAGAGACTCGATTCAACGGAAAAGCAAGTGTTTTTGGAGGAGTTTTTGTAAATCCGACTTATAATGCCTTAACTGTTTTAAAAAATGTCAAAGATAAACTTGATTCAATAAAAAAGGAACAGGAGCTACCTATTGAAATATCAATACCATACGATACCTCTATTTTTATCTCCTCCAGTTTGCGAGAAATAACAAAAACCTTAATGGAAACTATTCTAATAGTTTGCTTGGTCATATTCCTATTCTTTAGAAACCTTAAATCAAGTTTTATCGTTTTAATCTCTTTACCGCTTAGTCTTCTAGGAGTACTGCCTTTTTTGTACCTTCTTGGTTATTCCATAAATTTACTAACAATTTTGGCTATAGTTTTATCCGTTGGAATAGTTGTAGATGACTCAATAATAATCTTAGAGCGAATTCTTACAGAAAGATCAAAAGGGAGAAGTATGGAAGTATCAATTAGAGAGACTTTAATTGAACTTTGGAAACCAATGTTATTGCTTAACTTGGTTCTAGTAATTCTTTTTGTACCTTTCTTTTTTAACACAGGCTTAACAGCCGATCTTTTTAAAGAATTTGCATTCACTCTTTCTGCAGCTATGTTAACGTCCCTGATTGTAGCTTATACAGTTGTGCCGTATTTAACCCAACAATTGGGAAGTTTAGGAGATCTTAAAATTTTGAATTGGGAAAATGCTGAGCTTAAATATAGAACTATTCTTGAGAGGTTACTTCATCGTAAGTGGGCGCCGCTTGCTTTAATACTAATTTTTTTACTGACTTACCCTCTTGTTACACGACTACCACAAAAAGATTTTCTACCAAAAGAGGACCGCTCAGTTCTCCTTACAGTCGTTGAGGCCCCTAAATTTATTTCTCCAAATAGAATGAGAGAAATATTAGACGAGTGGTATGAATCGGTTAAAAATACTCCAGCTGTAAGACATGTTTTTCAACTTGGAACACTTGATTTTATGTTTGGAGGTGTTGGACTTCTTCCTTACTCCCAAAGAAAGCTAACGGCGTTTGATGTTGAAAAAGAATTGTTCAAAATCGCTAACTCAATTAAATCTGTTAGACTTATACCAATTAATCCTCCTCCTCTGCCATCCTCTGGAACTTTTCCTTTAGAGGTGGCTTTTTTATCACCAGAGCTATCAAACAGTGTTCTTGTAGTGTGCAATCACCTTGTCCAAGAGTTGCGTAAAATTGGTATTTATAGTTTTATTGATTGCATACCAAAACTTGATAAGCTTTATGGTTTTTTTGAAATAAATGAAGCAAAATTAGCACAATATGCAATTCCTACCGACCTTTTTCTTAATGAATTATCCGCTGTTACTGTAGATCGATTTGTCTCAATAATGCCTTTCGGTACAAGGAGTTACAAAGTTTTTTTTAACTTAGATCTCTTTGAAAATTTAGAGAACTTAAAATTTGTATCTTTCAAACATCAAAACCGTGATTTTAAGTTTGGCTCGTTTTTATCCATAAAACATAGAGCAGAGTTAGACTCAGTACAGCAGATTGGAGAGTACTTTAGTGCTATTTTACGTGCAGCACCAGTGCCTGGATTTCCGCTTGGAAGTGCAATAGACATTGCAAAGCAAAGGCTGGAAGAATTAACTCCAAAAAACTTCCGGATCGAGTTTTTAGGAGACTCAAGACAATACCTGAGGAATATTCAAGAGTCCCAAAAAATTTACTTTTTCGCAGGACTATTTATTTTTAGCTTGTATTGGTTATCCACAAGGAGTTTTGTATTATCATTTGGAACGATTTTTTTATCTTTTCTTTTTTCATTCTGGATCGGTAACTTTGTGAATTTCATTGGTGGAACTACAGTGAATTTTTACACGGGTATAGCAATTCTGATATTGATTGGTCTTATAACAAAAAATTACACAATAATTCTTTTTAAAGTTTTTGAAGAATTAAAGAATGATAAGAATCAGAACATTGAAGAGATAGTAATTAAATCTAGTTGTGAGAGATTAAGGCCGATTCTTATGACCTCATTCTCAACTGTGCTTGGGCACTTGCCATTAATTTTTGCATCAGGAGCCGGCGCTGTTGCAAGAAACTCGATTGGCATAACGCTAGTATTCTCCATGATTATTCTAACTGTAATATCAATAACAGTTTTCCCAACTATCTTAGCAACAGCTCTAAAAACTTTAGATTTTCGCCGGAAGTAGTATACTTTTAACTAGGAATGCGAAGGGTAGTAGTTACAGGTCTAGGTGTGATATCGCCTCTTGGATTAAGTGTAACAGATACGTGGCAGAAAATTAAGCTGGGAATGTCGGGTATTGAAAAAATCTCCCGATTTGATGCCTCTGAGTTTCCTAGCCAGATTGCAGGAGAGGTAAAGAACTTTGATCCCTCCAACTACTTAGAGTCGAAGGAGATAAAAAAAACCGATAGATTTATTCATTTCGCTATCGCATCTGCCACAGAAGCTTGGAGAGACTCTAAACTTAATGATTATGAGTTTAAACCGAATAGAGCTGCGTGTATTTTCGGAGTTGGTATCGGTGGTTTAGAGATGTGGGAAAGGTATCATGAGATCCTTCTAAAAGAGGGTCCTCGAAAAATCTCTCCATTTTTAATTCCAGGGATGATAGCAAACTTAGCACCAGGGCAACTTGCTATAAAGTTTGGTCTAAAAGGTCCAAACTTCACAACTACTAGTGCTTGTGCAAGCTCAGCTCACTCAATAGGAGAGGGCTATAGACTTATTCAATCAGGTTTGGCTGATATTGTTGTAGCTGGTGGAAGTGAAGCTGCAATTACACCATTAGGTGTTGGCGGATTTTCTGCTTTAAGAGCTTTATCAACACGGAATGATGAACCTCAGCGAGCTTCAAGACCTTGGGACAAAGGTAGAGATGGATTTGTAATATCTGAGGGTTCTGCAACTTTGATACTTGAAGAGCTTGAGCATGCGACTAAAAGAGGAGCAAAAATTTACGCTGAAATCATAGGATACTATGCAAATTGTGATGCTTATCATATCACTGCGCCAAGTGAGGAAGGAGAGGGGGCTATTGAGTGTATGTTGGGGTGTCTTGAACATTCAAAGCTTGAACCTCATCAAGTTGATTATATTAATGCTCATGGTACTAGTACCCCTTCTGGAGATTTGATAGAGCTAAAAGCCATTAAAACGGTTTTTAAAGATTCACTTGATAAGATATGCATTAGTTCAACCAAATCTATGACCGGACACCTTTTAGGGGCAGCTGGAGCTTTAGAGGCTGTTTTCTGCATTATGGCTATAGTTGATAACTTTATACCTCCAACAATAAATTTAGAGGATCCTGAGCCTGATTGTGAGGGTTGTGATTTAGTTCCTCTTAAAGGGAAAGAGAGGAAGATAGATGTTGCTTTATCAAACTCGTTTGGATTTGGCGGTACTAATGCCTGTTTGCTTTTTAAAAGACTAACATAATTTTTTTTCAGTTACTTTTCTGGTAATATTTAGTAAAAAGCGGAAGTAGCTCAGTTGGTAGAGCGTCAGCCTTCCAAGCTGAATGTCGCGGGTTCGAGTCCCGTCTTCCGCTAAACTTTATATTTCCTTAGAAGTTCTCTCTCTATATCTCTTCTTTTAATTTCCTCCTTTCTTTCGTATTTCTTTTTATGCTTCACAAGAGCAATTCTGACTTTAATTAAACCTCTACTATTTACATAAAGCTCATATGGTAAAACCGTTAAACCTTTCTCTCTCGACTTTGAGAATATTCTCACAATTTCATTTTTTTTTAATAAAAGTTTTATCGCCCGCTTGTTGGATTTTATCCAAGGTCCGGTAGCATTAACTATAAAGTTCACTAACCATAATTCCCCTTTTAAATGGCGAACAAACGCTTTTGACATGTTAAATTTTTTTTCTTTTATTGCCTTCACCTCGTAACCCAAAAGCTGCAGCCCAGCTTCATAAGTCTCTAAAATATCAAACCTATGCTTTAAATCTCTATTTACTTCTAATACCCTATTCACTGAAATGGTCCGTACCTATTTTATACTAGGTTTAAGTGGCGTTGAATTAAAGTCCTGGGAAAAAAATCTACTATCGCATCTTAAACCTATTGGAGTAATCTTGTTCTCACGTAATTTTGATGATTCAAAGTTTTGGCACAGATGGTACTTAAAACTTGTAGAGTCAATTCTAAAAGAGATTGGCTCAAATGAACTCATTCTTTGCATTGACCATGAAGGAGGAAGAGTGCATAGATTTCCTAAATTGGTAACTCACTTTCCCCCAGCGAGAGATTATGTTAATTACACCTTTGAAGTTGGTAAACAAATGGGTAGAGAACTTAGGCAGCTTGGTTTTAATTTAAATTTCGCTCCATGCGTTGATGTTTTGACAAACTTAGATAGTATTGTGATTGGAGATAGAGCTTTCTCATCAAACCCAGATGAAGTAATACCTGCAGCAACAACATTTCTCAAAGGATTAGAATCTGAGGGAGTGTTCGGCTGTTATAAGCATTTTCCGGGCCATGGAGCTACTAAGCTTGACTCTCACTTTGAGCTGCCAAAAGTAAATTTAAATTTTAGAACTCTGAGAAAGATTCACCTGAAACCGTATTATAAATTACCCTCTAACCTTCGCTTTATAATGACTGCTCATATTCTTTATCCAAATTTATCCTCAGAAATAGCTACAATGTCTGAGTTTTTTTTAAAAAAAATTTTACGTGAGAAGATTGGTTATAAAGGTTTCATAGTTTCAGATGATATTGAGATGAAGGCGCTAGAGAGTTATTGGATCAAAGGTGAGGATTTTATAAAACGGTTGAAGGGATCTGGTTGCGATATTGTACTTGTATCCAATAATAACTGGATTTTTAGATCCACATTTGAGAAAATTATAATTGATAAACAAATCAATCAATTTGTTTTCGATGCTCAAAAATTGCATCAGTTTAAAGTTAGCTTGCAAAAAGACCTAGATTTACAGGTTTTTGAAGATGGAAAACGGTTACTTGAAAAGATTAAAATCAAAAGCGAAACGCCTGCTGCTAGCTCTTAAAGCTAGATATCCATTAAGATCTGGTCTCAATTTCAAAAACAATTACCAACTGTTCGTAGCCGTTATTTTATCTGCCCAATGCTCGGATAAGAAGGTAAATGAGGTTACAAGGGCTTTTTTTAAAGTTTATCCTAACTTTAAAAAACTTGCAGAGGCAAAAATCGAGGATGTTGAGAGATTGCTTAATCAAATTAATTACTTCAAGACAAAATCAAAAAACTTAATAAAAGCAGCAAAAATACTTTCCAGAAGAAAATTTCCGTTGAATTACGATGAACTAATAAAGCTTCCTGGAGTCGGAGATAAAACCGCTCAAGTGATCTTAGCTTGTAATGGAATTCCTAGTTTTCCCGTTGATACCCATGTTGCAAGAGTTTCCAGAAGATTGGGCTTGAGCGAAGCAAAAGCTAGAGAAAAAATTTCGATGGATTTAAAGAGAATTTTTCCAAAGGAGGATTGGATTAATTTACATCATGCTTTAATTTGGCATGGAAGGGAGATATGCAAGTCAGGTAGACCAAAATGTAATGAATGTGTAATATCTAAACTTTGCCAAACTGCATATGAATATCGAAAGTGAGGTAAAAAAAAGAAGAACCTTCGCAATAATATCTCACCCTGATGCTGGAAAAACAACTTTAACTGAACAGATTTTAAAAGCATCAGGTTATATTCGAGTTGCAGGCATGGTAAGAGCAAAGAAATCGGGTAAATTTACCATATCTGATTGGATGGATATTGAAAAAGAGAGAGGGATTAGTGTTAGTTCAAGCGCTATTCGGGTTGAGTATGGGGGCAGAGTGATCAATATTTTAGATACCCCAGGACATGAGGATTTTTCTGAAGATACTTTAAGAACGCTTTTGGCAGCTGACTTTGCAGTTATGGTAATAGATTCCTCTAAGGGAGTTGAAACACAGACAATAAAATTATTTGAAGTATGCTCAATTCGGGGAATACCAATAATTACCTTCATGAATAAATTAGATCTTCCTTCCAAAGATTTTCTTGAGCTTATAGATGAGATAAATAAAGTTTTAGGTATCCAAGCAGCCTGTTACAATTATCCGTCAGGATCTGGAGTAGATTTTGTTGGAGTTTATAATGATTTTAATGAAAATTTATCACAAGAAATTAAAGATCTCTTTGAGCTTACAGACAAGCCAAATATAGAAAAATTCCTAAAAGGTGAGCAAACTCTTATTTTCTGGGGTTCAGCAATAAAAAATATCGGAGTCCAAGAATTATTTCAGTTCCTCATAAACTCTGAATTATTTCCACAGCCCCAAAAGCTAATTATTGATGGTAAAGAAACCTTGATCAATCCCTTTCACTCAGAGTTTGTAGGATTTGTTTTTAAAATTCAATCAAACATTGATAAAAATTATAGGTCTCGAACCGTTTTTGCTAAAATCCTCTCTGGAAAATTAGATAGGCAAGAATCTTATTTTGTTCCAAGGAAACAGCAATTTATAAAAGCATCTCGATTGTACTCCATGTTTGGTCAGAGAATGGAAACATTGGATGTATCCTTTGCAGGCGATGTTATTGGACTTAGCTCAGGTGATGATATAAAGCTTGGTGATGTAATAACTGATACTAGGAAAGACATTAAATACCCTGGTTTTCCAACATTTGCTCCTCAAGTCTTCGCGCTAATTTCAGCGCCCAGTCCCTCATCTAGAAAAGCTTTCGATAAGGCGATACAGTTCTACACAGATGAATCGCTTATTCAGAGTTTTGTTGATATTGAAACAGGGCAAACGGTATTCGGAGCGGTAGGTAAACTTCAGTTTGATGTAGTTGAGGCTCGAATGCAGAAAGAATTTAACATCCAGATAAAAATTGAATACCTTCCTTTTAAACACTCAGTTTTTTGTTCATTAAATCAGGATCTAAGCAAAATAAATTTACCATCAGGTTGCAAAATCTTCAGAGGAAAGGATCGCTATGTTATCGCTTTTATCGAAGCCTGGCAAGAGAGATACTTTAAATCTAACAATCCAATAAAAACCGAGGCGTTAATCCTTACCTAATCTTGAAAAATTTAGTCAAGATTGTTATCCTTTTTTCATGACTCCCCTGTTGGAAATATCAAATTTAAGGATAAGTGTTAATGATAAGCCTATTCTGAACGGTATATCTTTAAACGTTCACCAAGGTCAAATTGTTGCGATTATGGGTCCAAATGGTAGCGGAAAATCAACTTTAGCCAAAACAATCATGGGATCACCAGAGGTAAAAGTAGATCAGGGTACGATACTTTTTGAGGGAGAGAATATAACAGAACTTGATGTTACTGATAGAGCTAAGCTGGGTATTTTTTTAGCTTTTCAATACCCTCAAGAGATTCCCGGAGTTAATATGCGTTACTTCCTTAAATCAGCTTATGAAGCTAGATTTGGAAAAAAAATTGACCAACTAGAGTTTAAATCCCTACTCTCTGATGCATTAAAAAAATTAGATTTAGACAGCTCCTTTGTTCAGAGGAATTTGAATTATGGCTTTTCAGGCGGTGAGAAAAAGAAAAGTGAAATCCTACAGCTACTACTCTTAAAACCAAAATTGGCTATCTTAGATGAAACTGACAGTGGTTTAGATATTGACTCACTAAAATCAGTTGCTCAATCAGTTACGCTTCTAAAGCAATCAAATCCTGAAATGGCTTGCTTAATCATAACGCACTATGAGCGAATACTTGAATATTTGATTCCTGATAAAGTTTATATAATGAAAAACGGGTACATTTCTGCGGAGGGTGATATTAATTTGGTAAATCAGATCTTAGAGCATGGTTATGCGTGCTTTTCTTAAAAGGACATGAGCTTGATTGAAGAGATATCTCAAGAACTATACACTGATGAATCGTGGGTTGGGGTAAGCTCAAAGAGTTTTATTCAAACAGTTACGAGTAATATTGGTGAATATGTTATCGATTCAAACATCAAGTCAAGATTAAATACTTATGATAGTATTGAGAGGTACCTTGCTAGCAACTTACAGATTAACGGCGCAATAAAGGAAGTTAATTTTTCTCCTCGAAATTCGTATTATAACCTAAAATCTTTTGAGATTAATAAATTAGAAACAACCACTTTCTTTTGTAAAGAACCTTCATCATTTTGGATTGATTTAGATATAGATCAAGATACAGAGTTTTTACTTAATGTCGAAAATGATTCGGTTTTATTTTTAAAAATAAATATCGAGATATTTGATAAAGCCAGAGTAAATTTTGGAATATTAATAAACAATAACTCTGGAGAATGTAGGGTAAACTTATGCACTAATTTTAGGCAACCTAAGAGTGAGGTTTTTGTAACAATACTCTCTAAAAACTCAGGAAAACTATCAATTTGTAACAGGCAATTACATCCATTTGAGGGATGTAAATCGGACTCTCTTTTTAAGTTTTTGGGCTTGGAATCTAGCTATACTCATTTTTGGGGTTTGATTGAGATAATGAGTGAGGCTCAGAACTCTGATGCCTATCAACTAGCTAGGGCTATGTTGATAGGGCAGGAGGCCTCCGGAAATCTTATTCCAAACTTAAAGATAGGTGCTAATCAGGTTCGTTGCACTCATGGGGCATCCTTCTCTACCATCAACCCGAATGACATTTTTTATTTAAGATCTAGAGGTTTCAGTCTTTCTGAGAGTGTTAAATTTTTAACTGACGGTTTTCTTTTGGAAGGAGTCAGTAGATTACCTGAAAAATTTCACAACCCTGTTGAAAATTTTGTATTATCCTTGAAATGAGAATTAGTTTGGGTAAGCTTGAAAATTTTCAACGAGAAGGAATTCATAGAGTTTTTGTAAATGGACTTGATTTGATATTAATAAAAAAAAATGGAGAATTTTTTTGTTTAGAGAATAGATGCTCTCATGAAGACTTCCCTTTGGAGGATGGGGATCTTGATGAACACAATGGAGTAAGCTGCGTTGTATGTCCTGCTCATGGAGCAAAGTTTAGCTTTTCTGGACAAGCACTCACACTGCCTGCGGTTGAGAACATCAAATCATACAAGATTGAAATAGCTGAAGGAGAGGTTTTTGCAACACTTAATGAGTAATTTAGTTTGAATATTTTTTTTTAAATTTAGTACACTTTAATCAGTGAGTGAAGAAAAAAAGCTTCAATTTAGGCTTCCTAAAGAAGAGATTGAACAGCTTGTTGAAGAGCAACTTAGAGAAAAAGCCAGGACATCAAATATTAGAGGCTTCAGGCCAGGTAAAGCACCCTTGGAATTTATACGAAAGAAATACTATGCATCAACATTTGATTCAGTAACGCGGGATAAATTAATTGACCTCGTTGATTCTTATAGAAAAAACGAGAAGCTGGCAGGTGTTGTTCCGACAGATGTTGTTTACCAAGTGGTTGAAAATGATGTTATCTGTGATGTTACAGTGATTCCTTTAGTTGGTATTGATATTCAAAAATTTGAGACTAAACTTCTGGAAGAGGAGTTAGAGCTATCTCAATGGAGTGCCCTAGATGACGAGAAAATAAACGATGTTTTGCAAGCCGTTCAAGAAGCTTTCTCATATCACTCCTTGAATAAAATTAAAGACAAAGTAGATTCAGAGTGTGATTTGCTTATGGCTATTAAGAAGCCCATTGAAATTAATTTGCTTGTAAGAAACTTATCTTTTGATCAGTATGCTAATAAAATTTTCAGTGAGCTTAATGGGAAAGCAGTGGGAGATAAAATATCATTAACTCATACTTATGCAGATAGAGAGTTTGAATTTGAGTTAGAAATAACTCAGATTAGAGATGTAATGAAAGGAGATCCTCAACAAAATCTTGACTCTCAGAAAATCAAGGAAACGCTAAACAAATATATAGAGGATTTAAATGCATCAGTAAAATTTGAGACCATCAAATCAAAAATAATGCTAATAGCTTTATCAGATGAGGATTTTAAAAACTCATTCAAAGAGATTAACAAGCATTTACAAATAACTGACCCTGGCGCTATTGAAAAAATAATTTTCTCTTATATTTTTGAAGCGCAGAATCTTACCTTTACGGATGAAGAGTTTAAACAAGAGCTGGTTCAATTTTTTATCCGATCAGGCGTTAATCCGTCTTCTATTCCTCCATCTGAGTTTAATTTAATCCGAGAGAATATTTTAGCTTCACTTAAAACTTCCAAAGTTATAGATCATTATTCAGGAAAAATCAGATTTAAAATAATTCCAGAGAGTGCATCGATAGATCTTTACTTATCTTTACTTAAAATCCATACTCTGAAAATGATTTTTGACCGAATCTGTTCGCAAATAATAAATCTAGAGTTGACCTCGAGTAATCAAAAATCTGACTAGATTTTTACTTCACCTACCTCAAACCGCATAAAACGAGAGATTTTAATGTTTTCTCCAAATTTTGCACTCGAATTAGCTAAAAACTCTCGAACTTTAATAGACGTATCTTTGATATAAACTTGTTCAAGTAAGCAAACATCGGCAAAAAAAGAGTTAAGTTTGCCTTCCGCAATTTTTTCAAACTTGTCTTCAGGTACATCTGAGTATTGAGCTTTAATTATCTCAATCTCTTTATCAATAACTTCTGTTGGAACATCTTCTCTGGTTATGTACCTTGGCCTCATTGCTGCAACTTGCATAGCCAGCTCTCTAGCTAAGTTTTTAAACTCTTCGTTTTTAGCAACAAAATCTGTTTCACAGTTCAATTCAACTACAGCACAAATTTTATCACCTGGATGAACATAAACTCCTAAAGTCCCCTCTGATGCAGACCTTACTGATCTCTTTTCAAGATCTTTCAAACCTTTTTTTCTCAGAATTTCAATTGCCTTTTTTATATCTCCACCACTTTCCTCTAATGCGTTTTTACAATCAGTAATTCCTGCTCCAGTAATCTCCCGTAACTGCTTAATTAACGAAACATCAACCATGCGGGTATTTTAACAGACTGAAGGATGAATTTAAATTACTTACTCCATTTCTGTAAGGGTTTCTTCCGGAGTTACTGTTGGAGTTTTTGGTCGAGTTTTTGTTGGAGTAACTACAGTAACTGTGGAGGTTTTAGTTGGTGTTTCATCTACTCTACAGTTGGGGCAAAATTCATAATCCTCAGAGCAGGAATCAAGTCCAAGCAAAAATAGAACCATCAAAGCTAGCAAAAATTCTCTCATGCTTGCTATTTTATGAAGGATGAAGTTATATTGCTACTAAAAGACAACAAGCTTTTTTATTCTTGAGAATATTTATAACATCTATTCGATAGTATATATTTTAATTAATAAGCCAAACTTGGGCCCATAGCTCAGTTGGGAGAGCGCAACATTCGCACTGTTGAGGTCAGCGGTTCGAATCCGCTTGGGTCCAATGTAATGGATTGAGCTGTTTGGATGGTAATCCTTATAACCAGGCTGATTTTTTTGTAATATGAAAGTAATTTGAATTTAAAGATTAATTAAATATTTTTGAGAATCGCTTCAAAGGGCATTTCAAAACGTTTCGGTCGAGGCAGATAAATATCTAGACCTGAGTTTGATGGTTTTTTGTTAGAAACCGATTTCTTAACCTCCCTCCCTTGATTATTTGGCTGTAAATTTCCTTTTCGAGAATCAACCCGATTTAACATAGAACCTTTTTCTATTTTAAGGTAGTTCTAAGCATTTGTCAAATTTAGAA
>CALHSA010000042.1 GCA_938038205.1 uncultured bacterium
CAAAGGAAATAAAGGCTTTTGGCGGATATTTTTGAGATAATTCCTCTAGGACTGAATCGTTGAATGTCCTGTTATAAATTACTATAGATCCTTCTGGTAATTTTAATGGTTGGGTATTTTCACCACCATAAATCTCTGTATATAAAAATAAAAATTTGAAATTGTTAGATTTATTTTCATTAATTAGCGTTGAAATTTTTGCGGGGTAGCGATCCAACAATATTTGGTTTAAATCAAAAAAATAAATATATTCTGACATGATTACTGAATTATCTGATCGTAGTTGTCACTGATTCCTCGAATCAAAAAATTGAAATCAACTCCGTAAACAATAAATTTGAGACCATCATCAATTAATTTTCTTAAATCCTCTAATTTGGGATATATCAAATGTTCGCCGAATGGAACTTTCTTTTTTTTGCATACCTCCCTAAAAGTTTTTAATTGTTTAACCATTTCAGGGTGATCAAGTTCTCCCGGAAAACCCAATGAAGATGACAAATCATTTGGCCCGATGAACACAGCGTCAATACCTTTCACATCGACAATTTCTTCAAGATTTTCAATTCCTTTGTAATGTTCAATCTGAGCAATTATAACAAGATTTTCCTCAAGCCAATCTTTGTAACGGCTGAAGGATAAACCATAGTTTTGTGCTCTTGATAAACCTACACCTCTATTACCAGTGTTAGCATAATAAGAATAACTCACAGCATTTTTAGCCTCTTCAGGGGTGTTTACCATTGGTATAATTAACCCATCAGCTCCAGAATCTAGACATTTTTTTATGATTACAGGCTCATTGTCATCAACCCTGACCAAAGCGGCGATATTGAAAGATTGAATGGTTCTAATAAGGTTAGTAATAGATTCGTTATTGAAAAAATTGTGCTCTATATCTATACAAATCCAGTCAAAATTGTAGTTTGCCAATATTTCAATGATTTTTGGAGATGAAATAGTTACCCAAGTTCCAATAGTTAATTGATTAGCATTGAGTTTCAGCTTTAAGTTTTTATTTTTCATGATTTTTTGATCAACCTGTTCCCTACCCTATTTTTTGTTTCAACAAAAAATCAGCCCAAAGAAAATCATGCCATTCATCGATATCAACTGCTTCTAAAGGATCCATGTTGAATATAATTGGATTAGAACCTATCCTATTTTTTGTTTTCATGTTAGAAACTTTCGAAAAGATATAAATACAGGAATTTTCGTGTAAAATTGGTTCTAGCAGCTGAGTTTGTATTAATTGGTCTGGATTATGGTTTATCGGTTTACCATCAGTGGAATAAAACCTTTGTTGAATAGGCGTTACTGAAAATAATGAATCGTGTGTTTTAATACTATTAATGTATTCTGATATAGCTAAATCAATTGTTTTTGTGGTCAGAAGTGGATTGGTAGAATGAGTTTGTAGTATAATATCGTTTTTCGCGTAATTTATATCGTGCTCGATTAATGGTTGAATAGACACTTCATCTCCAAGTAAATATTCTGGTCTTTTCAAAACATTTACCTTTTCAAAGCCTTCTACTAGTTTAGTTATTTTTTTTGAATCTGTATTCACTATTATCTCGCCAACATATTCACTCCTGGAAAGAGCACCTAAAACCCAGTGACATGCAGGTTTACCGCCTAACGAACGAGTATTTTTGTCTTTAACACGTTCACTATTTTCCTTCATCGGAACAAATGCAGTGATCTTTAAATTTTTCATAATGAAAAGATTAACTATATTGTTCTAATTATTATCTCGATCCGTTAGATAATTAATTAAATTATTTACAGCTTCAATTTCCATTTTAATTTTGGTTTCTTGTGCATATGATCCCAAATGAGGCAGTAAAATTACATTATCAAGATCGCACAAATTTCCATTATATGGTTCCTCATTAAAAACATCCACAGCCGCACCCCCTATCTTCTTGGAGTGAAGTTGCTCGAATAGGGCAGATTCGTCAACATTTCCTCCTCTAGATACATTTATCAAGAAACTGTCTCTATCCATGAGATCTAGTTCGTTTTTTCCTATTAAAACCTCATGATCAATTTTTGATGTATGAATAGAGACAATTTCCGATCTTTTAAGTAATTCTTCAAGCGTACATATTTGAACTTTTCTTTCCATCGCCCATTGTGTGTCTGGATTTAAGTCTGTTCCCATTATTTCACAGCCAAATAGTTGAAACATTTCAGAAACTTTTTTGCCGATTCTACCCAAACCAATGACCCCTATTTTCCTACCAAACAATAATGAACCAATTTCTTTTTTCCATATCCGGTTTTTCATATTCGAATCAGCCGAATGAATACGCCTCAAAAGATTAATGGCTAGGCCTAATGTTAATTCGGCAACAGATTGAGTGGGTCCGTCAGGAGTGTTAAAGACTTTTATGCCCCTAGTTTCCGCATATTCAATATCAATGGCATCAATTCCTACACCAACCCGGCTAATACATACCAATTCCTCTAACTGATCTAAGACTTCTTTGTTATAAAGTTCAACTCCTGCAACTATTCCGATACACCCAGAGCCAAATTCAATTGTTTCAGCCTCTGATAATTTTCTCCCATATTGATTATTTACAACTTCAAACCCTGAGTCTTTTAGGATTTTGATCGCTTTGGGATCAGATGATCCGAATGAGGAAGTAGAGGTAAGAATTTTTTTTTTCATTTTGAGTTTTCGTAAATTCTTGTCACTAAGCTAAGTGTTTCATATGCATCCTGAGGCGTACCTTGCAAAATTTTAGTGTCACTAATTATAGCGGAAAGAAATTCATTAATTTCTAGCTTCCATGAATCATCATTGTCAAAATAAGAAATAGTTTCGTTAGGTTTTCCCATGGCATGATCAATATTTTCATGTGAGCGTTTCCCAACTATTAATTTTTCGGGTGCATAGCTTTTTGTTTCTGACAAAATGCCGTCTAAATTAATATACCCCTCTTCAAAACACATCTCTAACAAAAACTTATGCCTCCATTGATTTGCACTAGAATGTAATGTGGCAATAAAATTAGATTCTGATTTCATTAATGCAAAAGCATTATCTTCTACATCAATATCCCAGAAGCATGTCGCTACATGACTGTGGATATGTTCAAATTTCATACCTGAAAAATAGCGGATCAAGTCAACCATGTGAATCCCTTGATCTATTAAAATACCGCCTCCAGAGATTTTTTTGTAATTCCGCCACTCTTTATCATAATCAATGCTACCTGCTTTACCGTAGACTCCCCTCATCCATAAAGGTTTACCAAGTATGCCGCTATCAATAACCTTTTTGGCTTCGATAATGGAGTAATGATATCTATGGTTAAACCCATACTTCAATAATTTTCCGCAAGTTGCATATGTTTCCAATACTTGATCCATTTCACTGATATGCATTGCTGGAGGTTTTTCGCAGAAAACATGTATCCCCTTTTCTAGTGCAGCCCTAGTGTAATTTGCTAAAAATTTGTTGTAAGCACATATAAAAATTGCATCTATATTTTGCTTAATTAAAGATTCGAAAGAATCAAAAAAAACTATTTCAGGATCTATCTCCTCTGGAGCTTCGACGTCATAAATACAAGTAATCTTTGCATCAGGAAATTGATTTATAAATTTATGACGAATTTTTCCAATCTTGCCGTAACCCGCTATTCCAATTCGAATCATAAAGAGAAATTTTTTATATTCATATTCTGAGGCTCAGTTTTGTTCCACTCGGCTACTCCCATAAATTTATCAAGTAATAGGTGATGAAAATATTGGTGTATACACTCTACTATTCCATAGGTCATTGCTGGAACAAAGATGCCAAAATCTGAGATATCTAAAGCAATATTATCTTTATTAAGACCCGTGAGAGAAAATGTTGGGATTTCATTTTCATTACAATAGGATAATGGGCTAATAATGTTCTGACTATTCCCACTAGAGCTAGTCGCAATAACGAAATCATTTTTTGAAATATTATTTAACTTTATATACTCAAGAAATATATCATCAAAGCCCTGATCATTTCCAAGGGCAGTAATATAGCAACTATCACTTAATGAATAAGCGGAAACTTTTGCATTTTTCTGCCAATCTAAAGTCATATGATTCGAAAAAGCAGCACTTGCTCCATTACCAATAAAAAATAATCTGTTGTGAGGATCTGAGAATTTTAGTTTAAAATTTCTGATTAATTCATCAAAAAATAATTTCATATTTGTCTTTTTCTTTGTGATGAAAAATTCAGTGAGTTTAATATTTTTAGTGAAACTTTTATAATAATGATCTTCGAAAGACATAATGATATTGAAAACTTAATTATTACTTGTTAGTGAATCATAATAAACTTCAACATGTCGCCCCATAAGTTTATCCCATGAATATTCCTCATTAACATGCTCTATAATATATTTAGAATCTCTAAAGCTTATACGTCCTTCTAAATAGCCTTCAAGTGTCTTACTAAGATTTTCATTACCTTCATAAACATAGCCATTAAATCCATCTATAATGTCTACAGAAATCCCCCCCACATTGTTAGTGATGACGGGTGTTCCCAAGGCGAAAGATAAAAAGGGGACTCCGCTTTGATATATAAATTCATAAGGTAATATTAGCACGTCAGAAGCAGAGAAGAAAGTAGGAACTTCCTCTGTATTTATAAATCTTAGGTGAGATATAATTCTATCTGCATTAGGTGAAGCATCGATTTTTTTTTGCAATGATTTTCTATATTCAGTTGTAAGAGTTTTATCAAATTTCCCTGAAATCAATAAGTATAGATCGGTATATCTTGTTGATATTTCGTTGAATGAATTAAGTAGATGGTCTAGCCCCTTGTATTTACGAATATTACCGAAAAAAAGTAAAACCTTTGAAGATTTAGGAATTTCAAGTTTGTCCCTAGCAAGGGTAATATCAACCAATTCAGAAGGCTGATAGTTGTTAACTCCATGCGCTATTACAGAAACCTTATGATCATCAATACCAAGCGAAATGAGATTTTTTTTCATGATCTCATTTAAAACAATAAAGCGGTTAACATAACTAAAAAAGAATTTTTTATGCCAAACCAAACTCGAATTTTGTGAAATATTATTTGAGAGCAAATTGTCTGTGTCTAGATCATGCACTTTGTAGACAATCTTTTTGTTCCATAAAGTTAATAAAATATAAAAATAAATGTGTTCGAAGATTGCTATTTTCCTATTAATCCATTCAATGTGATAAACCTTTGAAGGGTTAGTTAAAATAAACTTTGTGAGTCGTAAATAATAAACAAACCAATTTGATGCCAAAGAAAAAAAAGTGGGCTTTTGGGTCTTTTTTAAAAACCGGTAGACAGTTATATTATTTGCACCAATTTGATCTAAATCAAATTCATCTCTTTCTGCGTCAATGATATGATAATGGTTTTTAGTGTCATTTCTAAGACCTGTCATCATTCCATATAGGCCATCAATTTGATGACCGCAGTTAATTAAGGTAATGTGCATAATAAATTTATTTACCGGAAATTTGATTCATATGAACAACTCCAAATGTATTCTTTCTTTGTTCAATATCATCACTAGAAAAAAGAATATTGTGATATTTGAAGATTATTGAATCGTATTTTTGTGTTAATGAAAGGATTATTGTTAATATAAATATAAATATGAATAATTTTTTATATTTTATATATTTCAATAAAATAATAGATGCAAAAATAACATTGAATGCAAGCAATAACTGAAATCTTATGAATAAATTATTGAAAGAATTTAATAATAGAAAGGATGAAATATTTAAACATGTCAAATTAATAAATATAATATTTAGTGGTTCTCTAATATAGACCTTTTTGTAGTGATATAATAAAACTATCCCTGCGAGTAATTTTAGTATAAACCAATTAAGGTTTTGAGTACTACGATTACCATAACCCCAAGATGACATTGCTTCGAATTTTTCTATTAAGAAAGGAGAGAAATTTTGTATTATATTAAGAAAATATTCTACATCTATAAAAATAAACCAATAGTTAAAAATCCCAATTGTAAAAATAACTGTAAATAAATTAAATAAATTTTTCTTTAAAATAAAGTATAATGGTAAATAAAATATTGAAGAAGAATGAATAGAAAAACCGATTAAATTTATCAGAATATATTTTTTAAATTGATTTGTTATGATATATCTTATTGATACAAAGAAAAGCGAGATTGATAGAATATTTCTTAATAAATCAATTTGAATATTTAAACAAAATCCAATCATTAATGCAAATCCAGCGCTAACATTTATTTTGTAAAAAGAAAATAAATTATAAAATATGATGGATACAAAAGTGCATATGCTGAATTGTAAGAAAAAATAGTTCTCGTTAATTAAATTTAGAACGTCAATCAATATTAAAAAGCCAGGGTATGTACTACTGAATGCAATATCGAGTAATCTATCCTCCTTGCTAAGGGAATATGCTAATTCATATTTATACCAGTCCCAGCCAACATATCCTCTAAACCCAATAAATATTACATTTAGGAAAGCGGAAAACATTCCAATCCTAATACTGTAAATCTTATACTTTTCCTCAGTGTAGGCTAGAAAAAGAAACAACAATAAAAACCCAATATAGGGAAATGAATATAAAATACTGTCAACTGCCATTATAAAATATTTTTATAACTAAAAATGAAATTGGTAATGATAATAAATTAGTCATTTTATATTTTTTCCGTATAAGCTTATTCAATAATAGAATTTTTTTTATACTTAATAGCTTATCTATTTCATTTTGAATACGTGCTTTTTTTATTTCTTTTAAGAATACATCTTCATCATAATTATTTACTATTTCTAATATTAGTTTTTTTTGAATATTTAAGGCATTTATTCTAGAGGATACTTTTGATTTATTTGATATGTTTATTTCCGATATACGGTATTTAAATAAAATTTTATTACTACAAACTACTCCTCCATAACTAGCAATCTTAAACCACGTCAGATCGTCGCTACCCCATCCGCTCGGTAAATCTACAAAACCCCCAATTTTTTTCAAAATATCAGTTCGAGTCATAAAGTCAGACAAAAAGAATTTACGATACCCCTTTAACCGGTAATATATAAAATCAAGGACATCTTCATATTTTGGACAATTAGGTCCCAGAGATATCGTTTCATCATTTCCATCAATATAACTTGTCCGACTATGAAATAAATTCGTTTCCGGAAAATCTAGTGTTAAATTATACATTTCTTGAAGAAAATCAGGTTCCCATAAATCGTCATCACATAATATTGTAAAGAATTCACCCAACGAATGATCAAGTAGTAAATTCCAATTTTTTATCATTGGAATCTGTTTTTTATTTTCCAAATATTTAATTCTTATATCTGAATATTCATTAACAATGCATTTAATTTCATTCCGAGTAATTTTATTTTCTGCATTATTGAGAACTAATATTTCAAATTTTGGGTAGCTTTGCTCTAACGCCTTATTGATTGATTTCCTAAGAAAACAAGATTTTATCACTGGAATCCCAACAGTTATAAGTCCTTTTTCTTCCATTAATTTATTTCTTTTATTATTTTTTTACTTCTAATGATAATATATAATGCAGGACCAAATAATGCTAATGCAGCTCCAATTGGTATACCCTCAAGGCCTATTGCTACATATCCACTAATTGTTAAAATTGGACAGCTTAAGCACATGATAATTGCTGGCTTAATAAAAGTATCAGCACCTATTGCTATGACTGCATTAGCGTGTGCGCTCTGAATGATATATACAAAACCCAAAATACATAATGGTATAAAAACTTCTAGGCCGAGAAATCCATCATCACCTAACCAAAATGTTATAATTTCATCAGCAAACATTATTATTGGAGTTGTAAATAAAATAAATATTAATGCAGCAAGCATAATATTAATCTTATACAGTTTTTTTACAGTTTGGTATTTTCTCTCATTATATCTAATAGCAAAGTAAGGAAACATCACCTGTGAAATGACCAAACTTATTGTTATAATTAGCTGAATAATTTTAATAAGTGCTGAATACAGTGTTAAGGTTGATAAATCAGTAAACCTTTCAACAACAAATTGACTGAACTGTAGTATTATAAATGAAGTAATATTGAGTATTAGTATGTTGATGCTAGCTTTAAATAATTTTAATATTTCATTAAATTGCGGCGTTTTTCTTTTTTTATTTATTATATAATTTTTATTAAATATGTTAAATATTTTATTTGATAGTACTGCAAATACCACGCTTGATATTAAATAGACTGTTCCTAAATGATAAAAGCTATAATCATATTTCAATACAAAAATAACACCAATGAGATTGATTAGCGTCGTTATTATTCGTACTATTTTGTCCCATCCGACCTCTCCCAATCCATTTGTAAGATGTAAATTTTTTACATTATACAACTGTATCGTATAACTTATTGTTAAGAGAAGCCAGCATATCGATCCTTCAGATTCTAAGTTCTCTTTTTGCAATACCTTTTTTATATAAAATACATATATAAAAGTACAAATCGTTAGAGAAATTAGCGCTACTAATTTATAGCATAAATTGATATTGGCCCATTCCGTACCATTACTCGTATTACCTGCTTTAACTGCTGCAGAAAGTCTAGTAACAACAGGCGCGAGACCAGCTTGAGCCATTGCTATTAAAGTTGAAAAACTCAAAAAAAATATCCATAGCCCAGCTAAGTTGCTTGTTAAATAATAAAGTAGGATTGGATATATAATGATACCACAGAAACCATCAATAGCAGTACTGGAAACATGTGCTAAAAATCCAAATTTTAATTTTTTGAACAAATTTGATTTATTTATGTTGATTCTGAATTCTATCCCTGATGTATGAATCTAAATCAATGGAGTGGGTCCACCCAACTTTTCTCAATTCACGAGTGTCCGCAACAGCGTAATGTACATCAGATTTTCTGTATGGTTTTCCACCCCAATTTATATTAGTTTTCTTGCCAGTTATTGATTCCATTAAATTTGAAAGTTCTCGTAATGTCGTTCCAGATCCAGAGCCTAGTTTAAAAGTACTACCATCATCAATTGACTTGTAATTCTCGACAATGTGCACATAAAAATTTGCAACATCATCAACATGAATGAAATCCAAAACTTGATCACCTGGAGACAAATCTACCTTGTTAGTTGAGAACATAGAATCCTGTATAATATCAATGATCTTCTTTTGTTTTTCATTTCCACCATAAATTGTGTAAGGTACAACTGTTACTTCTTTATAGTTATTAATCTTGCTATAGTACTTTACAAAAAAGCGCGATGCTATTTTCGTTGCAGCGTAGAGATACGCCGGATCTAGCTGATCATCACCTCTATAGTATTCTGCAAATGTACCAGTATTAATAAATAATTTAGTTTCACTTCCTTTAATCGAGTTTAGGACCTTACATAAAAAGAATACGTTCGAATCGATCAGTCTTTTCATAGTATCTGGATCATCCTTGGGGCTAATATAGGCCGCCAAATGAATTACAATATCAGGGCTAAATTCTTTAATCTGTTCAGTTATCTGACTACAAGGATGTGAGGCTAATACCTTTTGCGTTTTTTCATCATAAAGTGCTTTTGATCTCTCAATATCTCTTGTTAATTCCAATATCTTATGATCTTTAAGTAACAGCTTTGGCAATAAATGCCTGCCAACTAGACCTGTTGTCCCTGTAATTAGCAATTTCATCCCCTTACAATATCATTAGGTTCATTTCTTAGAATGGACTAGAAAATTCATCTAATGTTAAGAATGACTTATCTCTACAAGAAGTTATAGGATTTGTAACACCCCAATCATAACCAAAGGAATCAAAACGTATCCCAGAGTCATTCTGAGGGCTGTACTCAGTTGCAACATTATATACTGTAGTTGTGTTATCTTCCAAAGACTTGAACCCATGAGCCATACCTTTAGGTATAAAAATTGATTTTTTATTTTCTGCAGATAGCTCTATATCAATGTAATTACAGTAAGTTGATGATTCTTTCCTTAAATCGATAACAACATCTTTTATAGATCCACTGGTAACATAAACTAACTTTTCATGATCATGAGGAGGTATTTGAAAGTGCATACCTCTTATTACATCTTTTTTATTGTTAGAGTAATAGGATTCTCTTATCTCAAAATTTACCCCCATCTTGCAAAATTCATTTTTATGAAATGTTTTTACAAAAAGCCCACGATCATCCACAGAATTAAAATTTTCAATAAGGTGAAGACCCTCGAAATGTAGAGATTTGAATGTCACGAATTCTAAAAATTTAAACCAAAAAATTCTTCTAATTTTTCAGTAATGTAATCGTAATGTTCTTCATCTAAATACGGTTGAACTCCTAACCAGAATGTATAGTTCATAGTTTTTTCAGTATTACTTAAATCTCCGACCACTCGATATTTCACATCTTTGAAATATGGCTGCTTAATTAAATTGCCAGCAAAAAGCAAACGGGAACCAATTTTATTCTCATCCAAGTAACGCGTAAGCTCAACCCTACTAACTCCTGCAGATTCTTTTAATGTTAGGGGAAAACCAAACCATGAAGGATTGCTATTCGGAGTTGCTTCAGGTAATTCAAAAAAGTCTGTTAGTCCTTTTAACTTGTCATAAAAGTAACTGAAGTTTTCTCTTCTTTTTTGTATGAAAAATTCAAGCTTATCTAATTGCGCCAAGCCACAAGCTGCTTGCATATCTGATATTTTTAAATTGTATCCTGAATGTGAATAAACATATTTATGGTCGTAACCAAAGGGTAATTCTCCATGCTGCTGCCCAAATCTACATCCGCAGGTGTTGTCACAACCGGGTGGGCAATAACAGTCTCTTCCCCAGTCTCTAAAGGACTCTGAAATCATTTTTAGTTTCATACTATTCATGAAGACTGCGCCACCTTCCCCCATAGTCATATGATGAGCAGGGTAAAAGCTCAAAGTCCCAATATCACCAAAAGTGCCGCATTTCTTCCCATTATATTCTGCTCCTAACGCATCACATGTATCCTCAATGAGCCACAAGTTATATTTGTCGCACAAATCTTTAATTTTTTCCACATTGAAAGGATTCCCCAAAGCATGGGCCAACATTATTGCCTTTGTTTTTGAAGTAATCGCTGCTTCTACCAAATCTGCATTTACATTATGGGTACTAATGTCTACATCAACAAATACGGGTACTGCACCAAACTGAATGATAGGATTCACGGTTGTCGGAAAACCTGCAGCTACCCCTATGACCTCGTCACCAGCTTGTATGGCTCTGTCTCCTAGTTTAGGCGAAGTTAAGGTGCTGAAAGCTACCAAATTTGCAGAAGAACCCGAATTTACTGTTAAACAAAAATTAACTCCTAAAAATTCAGCTAATTTTTCCTCGAATTTTTTATTAAACCTTCCAGTTGTTAACCAAGCATCCAATGATGCAGAGACCATATTTTGCAATTCATGCTCACCCAAAAGTTTTCCAGATGGAGGTATAACAGTCTCTCCAGGAACAAACTTTTTGGGAGCATACTGAATGCTTGCATATTCTTTAACAAGATCTGAAATCTTATTTCTAATATCTGATAATTTTTCTTGTGAACTGACCATATTCTAATTTGATGTATACCTCTTAATTTCCTCTAGACAAACCTCTTGCATATTTTCTTTTTTTAGGTATTTGCGATGCCATTCAACAATTGTCTCTAATGTTTCTGCTAATCGCCACTTAGGCTCCCATTTTAATATTTTTTTTGCTTTTGAAGTGTCCAGTTTCAAATATCCTGCTTCGTGAGGGTTCTCATTTTGATCTACTTTCCAGCCAGCACCTTCTCCCCACTTATCTGTCATAGTATCCAAAATCCAGTTTACTGGCCTACAATCTTCATCTAATGGTCCAAAATTCCATCCATCTGCATACTCAAACCCACGATTTGAAACCAAAGCTTGTGCCAAAACAAAATATCCAGATATAGGTTCTAAAACGTGTTGCCAGGGACGGGTTGCCGAAGGATTTCGTACAATTACGGCTTTATTATTTTCAAAAGCTCGTAATATGTCAGGGATTAATCTATCCTCTGCCCAATCTCCTCCACCAATTACATTTCCTGCTCTGGCAGATGCAAGATTTGGAGAGCATTTAGAATCAAAATATGATTGACGATATGCTGTACAGACTAACTCTGCACATCCTTTACTGCTGCTATAAGGATCATGACCTCCCATAGGCTCATTTTCTCGATAACCCCAAACCCACTCTTTATTTTCGTAGCATTTGTCAGTGGTTACGGAAACGATTGCAATTAAACTCTTGCATGATTTTGCTGCTTCCAAGACATTAACAGTTCCCATCACATTGGTTTCATAGGTTTCGACAGGGTTTTTATATGCATATCGAACAAGGGGTTGCGCAGCCATATGTAAGACGATTTCTGGATCAAATTGTTTCATTGATTTGGTGATAGAATATAAATCTCTTACATCTCCAATCTCATGTTCAATATTATCTGCTACATTGGCTAAGCTAAACAAATCTGGCTTTGTATTTGGTGCAAAAGCATAACCCTTGACTATTGCACCCATCGACTGAAGCCATAGAGAAGTCCATGAACCTTTAAAACCAGTATGGCCTGTTACAAATACTTTTTTATTCTTCCAAAATTCTGAGGATACTCTTCCAATTAATCCCATAACTTCCAAGGTGCTTTATTAGATTCGTATAATTCCTGTAGTTTGGTCTTATCACGTAGTGTGTCCATTGGCTGCCAGAACCCCTCATGCTTAAACGCCATCAGCTCACCATCTTTAGCAAGTCCCTTCAAAGGTTCTTGCTCCCAAATAGTTTTATCTCCATCAATACGGGCAATAACTTTTGGAGATAATACAAAAAAACCTCCATTAATTAGGGCCCCATCACCTTTTGGCTTTTCCTCGAAACGATTAATTTTATAAAGATCAATGTCTAATGCTCCAAATCTACCGGGCGGTAAAGTTGCTGTCAATGTTGCCAGTTTTCCATGAGCTTTATGAAATTTCAAAAGTTCATCAATGTTGATGTCTGCAACTCCGTCTCCATAAGTAAAACAGAAGGATTCTTCATCTTTGATATAGTCTTTAATTCTTCTCAATCTTCCACCAGTCATTGTTTGTTCCCCTGTATCAACGAGGGTAACTGTCCAAGGCTCAACTCTTTTTTGGTGCACTTCAATTTTATTATCTTTAATATTAAAAGTGACGTCTGACTGATGTAGAAAATAATTCGCAAAATACTCTTTAATTACATATCCCCTATAACCACAACATATTATAAAGTCATTAATTCCATAGTGAGAATATATTTTTAATATATGCCATAAAATTGGCCTTCCCCCAATTTCTACCATTGGCTTCGGTTTTGAAACGGTTTGTTCAGACAGTCGAGTTCCTAAACCACCTGCTAAGATAACTGCTTTCATTTATTATAGTTTAATTGGATTGGATAAAAGCGTCAGCGAAAAAATGGTCAGCCTCCAACCCGTTTGATGTTAATTTTTCTCTCGCGGCAAAAATCATTTCACTGGAGCCACAGGCATAGACTTGAGATTTTGCTAAATTAATTCCTTTTCTGAGTACAGCATCTTGAACATAGCCATATTCATCAACATTGTTATTCCGTTCTCTAGATGTTACCGGAATATATTTAATATTTTCTAATCCAATATTGTCTGGTTTCCAAAAAAAATCATCACTATATCGAGCACCGTTAAATATCCAAAAATTTTTTTTAACTATCTTGTCATTATTTGTTTTTAAATTCTCCAAGATAGCTTTAATAGGAGCAATACCTGTTCCAGTTCCAAGAAAAATGATATTTTCTTTGGTAGATTCACGCAAAAAAAATGTACCTAAAGGACCTTCGATTCTTAGCAGATCGTTTATTTTTGCATTATTGAACCAGTAATCGCTCATTAAACCACCTTCATATTTTTTTATGAAAAACTGCAATTTCCCAGACCCATCAAATGAATTAGCCACCGAATAACTTCTTTTAATTTTTCCTTTAAAAATATTTACATACTGCCCCGAAGTATAATTGAAATTAGATGAAGGAGGTAGCCTTAATCTAATTTCAATGATCTCATTGTTAATTTTACTTAGAAGATCGATTTTTGCAGGTATAATTTTCTTTTCATAAAATGGAATGTTTACCAAATCTTGGACATCTAGCACAATGTCTGAGATGGGTATTGCATTGCAAGATAATGTGATGTTTTTTGATTTTTCTTCCGAAGATATTACAAAATCTTCGACTCGGTCTTTTACTTTACCTTCGATAACTTGAACAACACAACTCCTGCAACGAGCGTTCAGACAGGAATGCTCCAAGGTGATATTATTACACTTGGCGGCCTCATAAATTGTTTGATTTTCATCACATTTAAAACTTTTGCCATCTCTAAGTGTTATTTTCATTAATAATTATAATTTAAAAGGCCATGAATTTGCTAAACTTTTATTAATTTTTTTATTCCAGCAAGTCTACCAGCCTCAATGTCGCTATCCTTGTCACCAAATAAAACACATAGAGATAAGTTCAAATTGAATTCTTTTTCAGCTTTTAGAATCATACCAGGTTTAGGTTTTCTACAAGAACAATCAGAATAGCTTGGGTGATGTGGACAATGAAAAACTTTGGTAATATTGATAGATTTTTTTTTGAATTCTCCCAACATCCAAGAAGTCAGATCTTCGTATTGTTTTTCAGTATACATTTTTTTTGCTATACCAGCTTGATTGGTTATGATTATAATGAAATAACCATAATCTTGATAAAATTCAAACCTCAAATATACTCTCAATAAATTCAAAGTCAGAAATTAAAGGAGCTTTGGATCTAATTATGTTTCTCATACTTATTGAGCAAAAATACTAAGGAATGTAAAACTGTTACATGAGCAGAAAAAAGACTTTTTTTATTGCTCATTTAAAAAATAATCATACATCCATGATTTAAACTCATCGTCTGGAGTTATGAGATGTTTCTTAATTGATCCAATTCCTTCATTCAAAATTAAGCCAAGTTTATTCCCAACATTTTTTTTATCTTTGGATAAAGCTCTCATTAGCAAATGCACGTCTAAATTTTTAATACTATACCCATTCCATATAAGTTCTAGTAGTTCTCTTATTTTCCTCCTTGTTGATTCATCAATGAGATTCATTCTCACTGAGATATAGTTTGCAATATCCATTCCAAAGCTAACTGCTATTCCGTGAGGTATTTGATATTCAGTTAGTGATTCTATAGCATGACCAAAAGAATGCCCATAGTTAAAAACCTGTCTTTCATTCTGATCAAACTCATCAATTTCAATGTAGCGCTTTTTTATTTCAAGGCTTCTTCTAAGTATTTTTAATAGAGGCCCCTTTTCGTTTGTTGAAGAAACATAATTTTCTTTAAACATATTAAAATCCGACTCTCCTGATACTATGAAATAATGTAACATTTCGCCTAGACCTGATTGCAGTTCTTTATATTCCAATGAATTAAGGAAAACAGTGTCTATAAATATTTTCTGAGGTGGATAAAATCCACCAACTAGATTTTTATATTTACCAAAATTTATTGAAGTTTTACTTCCAATGCAGCTATCCCCTTGGGCCAAAAGACTAGTTGGAATATAGAGCCACTTAACTCCTCGGTAAAGAATTGAAGCGATGAATGCGGCACAATCTTGGGTAATACCCCCACCCACAGCTATGATGCGATGATTTTTCTTAAATTTTGCCTTAATTAATCGATCAATTAAAAGTTCTATGCTTTTGTAACTTTTTTGATTCTCACTGGCATCAATACGAATTATCCTATTCTCTTTAATACTACTAAAGAGCTTTTGACCATATATTTTAAATATATTATCGTCTACGATAAAGACGTCATCAGATTTGACTTCAATTCTTAGAGCTTCAACAATATCATCTACAAACTCTACTTCATAATTATTGATTTGGGATTTTATTTCCATTTTATTGGATTGTATATCCTCCATCAATCACAATATTTTGCCCAGTTAAATATTGATTAAAATCACTTACTAAAAATAGGACGCAATTAGCAATCTCTTCTGGCATTGCTAACCTTTTCATTGGTATTTCATTTTCTATAACCTTCAGATCTTCCTGAGTGTTCGTGGAAAGGGTAAGTTCAGTCAATGTAAAACCAGGGCTAACTGCATTCACTAATATATTTTTACTTGCAAATTCTAGTGCTATCGATCTGGTCAAACCAAGTAAAGCATTTTTACTTGTTGAATAAAGAGATCGGCCCTCTCTACTAACAACGCTCCAGATTGATGCCACGTTAATGATTCTACCCCAATTTTTTCTCTGCATGTAAGGGACCAATTCTTTACATAACTTCAAAGGACCAGTCAGATTAACTTTGTTAATGAGCTCACATGAATTGTCGTCAATGAGAAGAAAGTCCGATACAATATTGATTCCTGCATTGTTTATTAGAATATCATACCCATGAGAGTTTGCTATATGGTTAAGAAAATTTACTGTGCTTTCATTTGAGGTAAAATCAACACAGTTGAAATCTAGATTAGAAATTTTGTTACTTTTCGATAAATTAGATATTTCAGATTCTTTAGTACCCGTAACGGTAACATGTGCACCTGCTTGTAATAATTTTTTAGAAATTTCTTTCCCTATACCACGAGTGCCACCTGTTACCAGTGCTCGCTTATTGGATAAATCAATAGTGACTGACATTTCAATATGAATTTATAACGATTCCAAAAAGCTGTTTAGGTTTTACAAGATTATTATCTTATAATTTAAATCACTCCATGAGAGAAATTATTAATAAACTTTTCCATGATAATTTGCCAAATATAAATCGAAACTAGATGAAGACTAGAATTTTCTCCAATTAATCTCTAAAAGTGGAGGCGAGGGGAGTTGAACCCCTGTCCTAATAACCCTCTGCCCAAGCCTCTACATGCATAGTTGGATATTTTCTTTGGACAAAAAGTGCATCCAACAAACTTTTTTGTCCAGCTTGCCCTGTTTTAATTTCGGCTGACGATGCGGACATCCCATAGAAGGCCTAGCCTGTTGTCGTCGTTTTGTTTCCCTAACAGGCATCAGGAACAAAACGTCGCCGACTTAAGCAGCGAGAGCTAATTCGTTAGAATCTGCATTTATATTTTTTTGATTTGATTTTTTACGAGGCCAACAAATCATCCTCGGCATGCAGCTTAAGTTTCACATCATCAGTCGAAACCAAAGCGCCCCCTAATGTTTTAAAACTAGCAAATGTTCCTATTTTAATCAATAAAATTCAAGTAACCAAATTTAAATTATAAATAACAGCATTGAACGTCTACAATTTGAATATAGTATTGCAGGATATGAAGATTTCAAAGAAAGCTGAGTATGCAATAAAAGCCGTTATTTCTATTGCTAGGCACAAGGATAATAAACCTCTTCATATTGGCGAGATTTCAAAAAAAGAGTCAATTCCAATTAAATTTCTGGAGCAAATCCTTCTAAATCTAAAAAAAAGTGGAATTCTAAACAGTAAAAGAGGAACTAATGGTGGATACTTATTAGCAAAATCGAAAGATATTATCTCTATTGGAATGATTCTCAAAATCATTGACGGGCCTTTTGACCCAATCGACTTTAGCTCAGGCAGCGATTTAAGTTCAGGATTAGAAAAATGCTTTCGAGAAATGCGCGAAATGGTCAATAATCACCTCAATGGTTTTACAATACAAGATGTTATAGAACTCGAAGAGTCCGAGGACATCATAGCTTTTGAAATTTAATGATAAATCTTATCGTTAAGTTATTTGAAAATAATCAAATTAATCGGGCATAAATAATATTCATCATATTTTTCTAACATATTAAATGCACATGCTTTTCATTGTTTTCTCTGTCTTAGGAGCGCTTTTCCCTCTATTCGTGAGCATGAATCAATTGGTGAATTTTAAGTATTTTTCGTAATCCTTGGGTGGTAAACTTTTACACCTAGCTAATATATCTTTTTTGGTATTAGTGCTCAAAAATTGGCTTTGTAAAATTTTAGGTAATTGGAAATGAATATTTTTCTTACCAGCGAAATCCATCCACCTCATAATGTAATACGAGTCATCCTTATTCATTACTAATTGGTATGTATCACGAATTTGAATAGGGTTCTTTCTCGCCTGATCCAATATTCTGTCCCAGGCCTTTTTTGAATATTTCTCGCCAATCCTCTTTGACCTCTCCAAAACCTCAGACCAAAGCCTGCGAGTTTCATTAATATCAACAAATAACCAGACTTGTGCTTGCCTAAGAGGTAGGTAAATCCAAGTTGGATCGAGTTTTGACTCTATTTCAAAAGAGGATTTAATTTTGTCTTCACTACCATCTAGAAAGCTATAAAGTTTCCCCCTAACAAAATGAAGATCTGAATCTAGAGGTAATCTCTTGATAGCTTTCTCAGTAACATCTATTGCTGAAATAATATATTCTTTTTGGGCATTAGTATCGTTTTCGCGTGCGGCATCGACACTTAAATCGTACAAATTTTGAATTTTATTCATGCGTATTTTAGAATCAGAAAAAATAATCGACATTGAACTAAACCACTGTGAGTGAACAAGAATTAGACCCAGTGAAAAAATTCCTACACCCAATACCTGATAAGCAAATGATAAGTATCGTTTCGGGAATCTACTGTGGTTGTGATGAGACTTTTGGGTGATCCCAATTAAAAGGATAAGGCTCATAATAATTCCAATTTTTTGACCAGGAACATCCACTATCCCATGTATTAAAATACAAAAACCAGAAAGGATACACGATAGAGAAAGTAACCATGATCGAGATTTTCTATTTCTTAGGAGTATAGAAATAAATAATGGAAAAATACAGACTAATATCAATAATGTACTTAGTATTCCAGCCTGGGCGGTAAGATCCAACCAATTGCTTTCGGGGTGAAGGACATCTGAAAATGATACTCTCTCGTTAAAAAAAACGCTCTTATTTTTGTATAACGGAAAAATAAACTCATAAGTTCCAAGGCCTGAGCCAGTCCAAGGCTCAGTTTTTATCATCTCGTAAGTGTCAGCATGAATATACTTTCTTAAGCCTAAAATCGAGGTGTAATCACTTTTCCCATCAAAGCTAGTTGATTTTGAGACGATTTTCTTTTTAGACAGTAGACTTTCTAAACGCTCTTCTACTTTTGTATCTGATAGAATAAATAAAAAAACTGTGAGAATAAATAAAACTAAAAAAGATATTACTAGCCTGTGGTCAAGATGCTTTTTCCATGCAAACAGAAACCAAAGAATTTGAAAAGAAATGAACAAAATTAATCCAGCTCTGCTAATGGAGTAACCTAAAATGCCCCAGCAAATAATACCCGTTGCCAAAAGAATTATCACAAATCTTATCAAATTCCTTTTTTTAAGGTAGATAAACAAACTACCTATCCCAACTAAAGATCCCATCACCATTAATGTGGCCATATGATTACGATTAGCGAAAAATCCAAATCCACTATTTGGATCCCAGCTCCACTTCCATTCATTTCGTACGAAAAGCATTGAAATCGCTGTATAAGAAGCTACGGCAATTACAAATAGTGCAGCAATATTAAGAAAACTATTCCTACTTATTCGGTGGCCAAATGAAGACAATCCAATAATTATAGTCACTGCCACAACAATAATTGATTCGACAGTTGATGATGAGTGAGGTGATATAAGATTTCCTGTTTCTAAACCTAAAGATTCTAAGTCAACCCTCCAACTCTGGCTACCGGCAAAACTGCGAGGTAGAAGCGATGATGCCAAAGAAATAAGAAATAAAAACAATCCAATATTCAGCCACTTCGGTGTAATGAATGCTGGCGGAAATAGTGCAATAAGGATTCCGAGCGATACAAATAATATTCCATAAAACCCCTGTTTTGGTGCCCCGGATGCTACACAACCGAAGATTGCTATAATCAACAAACCTATAAAGAAAAAGCAAGATGCCCTTTCTTGTGAAAAGTTTATACTAGTAGACGACCTTTTACTCTTAGTTCTTTTACTTTTCGATCTTTCGCCAAGCATGCGTAAAGACTTAAACTCTTAAAAAGATCATATCAACTCCCTCTTTCTGAGATTATAAAATTTTGTATAATTAAGACAAAACTACCAATAACTTTGCATCAAAAAAAGTTTGCTTGGTCCTGGAAAATAACAGTATTAACATTTTTAGAATTCACTAATTGATATGATATTTTCTTTTTTTAACCCATAGCATTTTAAACTAACGATACTTTCAAAAAGGCTTAAGTATAGCCCAAACAATTAATAGATGATGAACAATCATGATGATCGCCTAAATATCGCCGCACAGGATAATGGAAATAAGATAGGAATACACATTCACGTCAGTTTTATTACAAGCACCATAAGAAAAGTTATTGGCAAAAGGTTGAGTATGCTGTGAGGAATCACCTTAAAAGCATTCAACAGAATACTAGATTGCATTTAGCTGATACTGCCTCTGGTAGAGACTTATGTAGAAATCAAAAAGATTATCTGCTTAAATAAATTAACCTAGTGGAGCTAGATGAGGAGGACAAGCTGGAGAAATAGCCATTGATTATGAAATTAAAATGAATAGTGTAAAACAGAGAAAGGTTGGCAAAAGCATGTCCTCTGGGAAGTTTGTCCCTGATGCACTAAGAAGTTCCTATTGAGAGGTAGTAGCAATCTAAAGAATATGAGTAATTATTTTAGAAGCATTGAGTGGTTTAGGGGGTTAGCAATTATATTTGTTTTCATTACTCACTGCCTTGGTGGTAATGGCGATACAAACCCTATTATTTTTTCAATATTTTATAATGGAACATTCATATTTGTTGTAATTACAGGATTTTTATTTTGGCATCTAATCGATAGGTACGATTTTAAAAATTATATATATAAAAAAATTAAATTTGTAATTGTGCCTTACATATTAATCTTGGGCATCCCCTACATTGTATTCAACTCGATAGTCAATGTATTTGGAATGGAAGACAAATTTTCTATTAGCATAATTCATGGTGAAGGTATCGATTTTTATTTTAGGGATTTAGCCTATGAATTATTAGTCGGTGGAAATTGGTTAAATCAGCCCTTGTGGTTTATTCCAATGATTTTTTTGTTTTTTTTAACTACTCCGATAATTAAGTTAATCGCAGAATCCAAGTATTTTAAACCGACCCTCATTTTTTTTCTTTTGGTTTCTTTATTCTCATTTCGACCAGATAAACACAATGTCCCAATTTATTGTTATGTTCACTTTTTTGGCGTATTTCTTTTTGGAATTTTTTTAAAACAGAGACATGATTTTATTATTAGTAGGGCATCATTACTCACGTTTTACACGGGTATAGCCTATATAATATTTATATTTTTAGATACTTGGATGGCAGCTTATTATGGCCGCCAAAATTATATACCATTATTGGATGGGCATTTCACAATCTCTGCAATAAATATTATTCAGATTCAAAAGCTTTTTGCGGTTGTATTCTTTTTATCATTACTTTCTTTTATCGAAAATAAATATAAAGGTGTTCAATTCAAATTTTTATCTTTTTTGGCTACTTATTCATTTGGTATATTTTTTATTCATCAATATTGGATTATAGTTTGTAGAAACTTATTAGGTCCGGAAGTGAATTACCTTCTAATTATTTTAACTGCGTTTCCTTCCACAATTGTGAGTTTGCTGGTTGCTAAAAAAATTCTTGATACATTGAATTTAAATTCAAAATATTTTATTGGGGTTTAATATTAGAGGACTTTTACAAAAAACTTAAAAGAGTCATTACTAATGAAATCAAAGTAAATAAAAATTTTAGATAAGATTCTTTGGATGTGAGTTTATATAAAAAACAGTGGAGTGTCATGTAGTGCTTATATGCAGCCAACTAGTTAGATTATGAATAATCCTACCAATGTAATTTGAAAATTTTTTAAATGGATCGTGAACGAGGGCGAAATGGCACTTCATCGAGCCATCATAACCTGATCAAGAATGCGGAATTAATGCGTTATTTATCAAGAACTGTCCAGTGTGGTTTAGTACAACTCAAAGAATATATTGAAAACCCAGAATTATTAAGAATAGATAGGAGCTTACTTGCTTTTAACCTTATTCAATAAAGACTATACTCAATTTAAGTTAAGTGAGTCACAACAATCCAAAGACCTAAATATTTCCTAACTTTCGAAATTAAACAAAAAAACAAATGAGTGATTTTTTCGAAAACAATGAGGATGAAGTTGATATCATAGACAATACAAATCAATATCCTGACGCCCCTCTTGCAGCAAAGATGCGTCCTCGGAAGTTGAATGAATATATCGGACAAGATCACCTATTAGGAGAGGGAAAGTTGCTGCGAAGAGCCATCGAGGTGGATCGCTTTGCTTCACTCATTTTTTATGGTCCTCCAGGTGTTGGTAAAACGAGCCTTGCCAAAGTCATATCAAACTATAGTAAGTCACGCTTTATCAATCTAAGTGGAGTTGAAAGCAATGTCAGCGAAATAAGAAAATCTGTAGAATCTGCTGAATCGCTGAATCGGCTTCATCAATCGACAACGACTTTATTTGTGGATGAGATTCATCGTTTTAATAAAGCTCAACAGGATGTGTTGTTACCCCACATTGAGCGTGGTACCGTGAGGTTTATTGGAGCCACCACACACAACCCATTCTTTTATGTCAATAGCCCATTAGTTTCGAGATCTCAAGTTTTTGAATTAAAACCTCTTGAAGAAAAAGATTTATCTAATCTTATCAAAGTCACCCTCGAAGATAAAGAACGTGGACTCGGAAATCTTAAAATCAAGATAAGTGATGACGCTATTAAATTACTTGTCACCAAATCAGATGGTGATGCGCGCAAGTGTTTAAATGCTCTGGAGTTAGGTGTAATGACAACAACTCCAGACAAGAATAAAGTTATTCAATTTGATCTTAATGTTGCCGAGGAATCCATCCAACAAAAGACTGTTGTCTATGATGGAGATGGTGACGCTCATTATGATACCATAAGCGCATTTATTAAATCCATGAGAGG
>CALHSA010000043.1 GCA_938038205.1 uncultured bacterium
AAGAATTGAATTAAAAAATTTTTCGCTATCAGTGGTTAACGCTCCAATAATTGAACTCTTATTATGAAAAATACGAGAGAAAACAGGATCTTCGAAAATTTGAGTAGTTGTAGTTGAATAAAAATAGTAAAAAATGCTTTCAGGGTAAATAATTAAGTCAGTTTTCAAACTATGATTTATCAGCTGATTAAAATCTTTAATCAGGTTGGGAATATGTTGAATTGAATGTTTATCATTAAGTGAGTGGTTAGGCTGAATAAGTGTTGCGCTTAAATTACCAATCACATTAATTGGAAAACCGAGCGTTCCATAAATCTCAATCAGAATTAATAAAGTACCCACAAAAAAAGCAGATCTAAATTTTTTTTCTACCAAGAAACTAAAAAATAATGTGATTAACATAGAAATAAAACTTGAGCCAAAAACCGAAACACTCAAGGGGATAAAATTCATCGATGAAAATAAATAAACAAGCTTCCATCTAAAAAGCTGCAAGGGAAGTAACTCCCAAATAAAAATAGCCAATGAAAGAGAAAAAGATTTAAGATGAGCAAAAACTTTTACAAATAACCTTAGAAGGGTAAACGAGATAAAATTAAGAAAAACAAAACCCAAAAATATCAAAAAGCTTAGCTCTCCTCCAAATCTTGTAAACTGCATTATTGTGTCTAATAACCAGATTTGCGCCAGAGTTGAAGCTAACGTAAGAAAAAAAGGAAGTTTGAAAAAACTATAATGTACTAATTTACACATTGTGAATGAGAAGAGAGATGCACTTAGTAAGTTTATTAACGTTTCAAAATTGTTTTTAGGGTATACATTAATGAGTAAAGATATTGATCCAAGTAGATAATAAAAAATCACATAAATTATATCTTTTTAAACGGTAGTGAGTATTCCTGTTCAAGAATTAACAATCTATTGTATTTAACTGTTCTTTCGCCCCTACAAATAGAGCCAGTTTTGATAAACTCAGCTCCAAAACCAACTGCAAGGTCAGCGATAAAAGAATCTTCGGTATCTCCGCTACGATGACTAACTGCTACTACCAAATCACTTTTTTTTGCATACTCAATGGCCTCACAAGTTTCTGATACGCTCCCGATTTGATTTGGCTTTATTAGTACACCATTAATAAGCTTATTTCTGTGAGCACTTGATATTAGTTTAATATTAGTGCATATAAGATCATCACCAATAATTTTTAACTTATCAGCAAATCTTAAATAAAACTCCTTCCAACCTTCTTCATCAAACTCAGAGAATGGATCTTCAATCGAGATTAAAGGATACTTAACCAAAAGTTCGCCATAGATACTGATTAGATCCTGAGTTGAGTACTCCCCCGTTCCGCTTTTTCTAAATTTGTACACTCCATCTTTGTAAAATTCAGAGGCAGCAACGTCTAATCCCAGACTTATTTCTTTCCCGGGCACAAATCCAGATGCTTCAATTGCACCGATGATTAGGTTCAGAGCTTCTTCAGTTGATGAAATATTTGGAGCAAATCCACCCTCATCTCCTACGTTAGTTGAGAAGCCTCGATCTTTTATTAAATTTTTTAAGGTCATTATAACCTCACTAGCTGCCCGAACAGCCTCCCTAAAGGAGTTAAAACCATGGGGAACAATCATAAACTCCTGAAAATCCAATCGGTTATCAGCATGAACCCCACCATTAATGACATTGATTAATGGTATAGGGAGAGACCCATCAACACCAAATAGTTGCCAAAGATCTACACCTTTATTAGCCGCAAACGCTTTCGCAAAAGCCATGCTAACAGCCAAAATCGCATTAGCTCCTAATCTACTCTTGTTTTCAGTTCCATCTAAGCTATTTAAAAACTCGTCAATTTCTTTCTGGCTTTCCCACTCTTTTCCAACTATTTCCGGTGCGATAACAGCGTTTATGTTTTCAACAGCCTTTAATACTCCTAGACCTCTAAATCTACCCTTGTCATTGTCTCTTAGCTCCAAAGCTTCTCTCGATCCAGTTGATGCTCCACTAGGCACGATAGCCAAAAAAGCACCTTCTTGAGAGAACACTTTACAAGCTACAGTCGGGCGCCCTCTAGAATCAAATAACTCAAACCCTACTATTTTCTTTATTTTCATACAACATCGATTATTTTAAACTTTTAAAAGAGTGAGAAAAATAATTTTGTTTTTGTCATTGCCTTTACTTATATCACTCTGCACCATTGTTAATGTTCGTCAAAAAAATCTTAAAAATTTAGCACAAGAGAATTTTTACAAACTTATATCATTAAAATTCGAAAACTATAAATTGAAGAAATCATTGGCAAAAATAAACTTTATAAAATCAGACTCGACAACTACTTCAAAAGGAAAAGAGCTTTTAGTTCGACGCTTTCTTGATCTCAGAAGAAATAATGAAATCTATTTGAAATTTAATTAATTTTCTTTACCTTGATTCCGATAAGTCTATCTTCAGGGATGTAATATTTTGTTGGGTTAAGAATATCTCTAACAAAAAATATTGGGTTATTACACGGAATCTCTTTGATATCGATTAACATTCTCTTGTAAACAATAAATTCACGTTTCAAATGATCGCAAATAAACCGTATTAAATTTGGTTTAGGATGTGGATTCTCAAACATTAAGGTCATCTCTTGGGAGGTGAGTAGTTCTGTAAAAGGTTCTTGGATGATACACCAACTCTCACAAGCATTTAAATCTTTCTTTTTTAATCTATCCTTCTTAATTAAATGCTCTAAATATTTGGAATAATTAACCTCAAATATCAAGAATGGAGGATTAAATATCGGAATATTTAGCGACGAAAAAAGTTTTTTTTCTGGAAATTCAAGGGTCTCTTTTCTCCCAAAAAAGAAAATTTTTGGTTCAAAAAAATCAATTTTCTTTGCATTCTCAAAATCTCTAAAAATCACATAACGCCCCCCTTCAGAGGCAATTTTTTCATAAGAAAAATTTTTCTCATCAAAAACCTCTACATAATAATGCCTCTGAGTTTTAGCCCTGTTACAAATTTGCCCACTTAAAAAAGTTTTCTGATTCGACTGTTTAAGCCATTCATCAAGAATCTTACGTGAATCAAAACATGTCAGGTCTGAAAACAAAAATCTGATCGAAAAAATCGGAAGATGTAACGCGGAAATAATTAAAATAGATCTAGCTCTTTTAGCTCTTGAAATGGTGTCAATCCCAAGAATGGCGGCAAAATGTAAAGCAGGAATTAATGGGAAGAAATTTCTGTAAAAAAGTTGCCTAAAAACTGACATTTCCAAAAAATACATTAGTGAGATACCTACTATTGTAATTACATAGATTCTCGTTGTTTTTTGAACCAAACTTATGCCTAATCCTAAAATAACATATAAAGGCAAATTGCTTTGAATCCACAAAAAGTTAAGCCACAATCTCTGCAAAAATGGAACATCTACCGCTTTTCTGTAATGTGTAATTTGAACCGTAATGTCATCAATAAAATGCCTATAATTCAAAAAAATAAAAGGGTTAACTAAACAAAAAGATAAAAAAATAATTGATACTATTTTAATGCTCAAAAACCAGGGGTTTTTACTAGTGAAAGATAATATAATCGGGACCAAAGCAAAAATACTAAAGTTGTACTTCGTTGCAGCCAACAAACCAGAAAAGAAGGCACTTAACATTAAAAAACGGGCATCCTTCTTTTCATAAAAGTGATATGAGGTTAAACAAACAAGACAAGCAAAAAAAAAGCCTAGAGGATCAACACTTAATTTGCAACAAAGTTGATAAAATCCGGGTGCTAAAACGGTAGAGATTGAGAATAAAAGAGCTAAAAAAAAGTTAAAGTTATATAGTATGTAAACAGAAAGTGCATAAATACCAATAAATACTAAAAAGAACGAAAAAAAACGATTTACTAAAAGAATCTCCGGAGGATTTGAAGAACACGAGAGTTCTCCTCGAACATAAGGAGAGAAGGTAACTATATTATCAAAACTTTTGAGCTTACCTAAAAAAACCAGTGAGAAGTATGAAATTATAGTTGGAATCATTCTCATATAGAAGTGCAATGCTGGTTTATTAAAATACTCTGGATTCCATCTTCCTTGTTTAATCATTTCAATTAACTCTTTCTGATGACGCTGTTCATCCATGTCATTGAAATATGGAATTCCGCAGAAAATCGAAGGTAACGCGGAAAAGGTTGATAAAGTAAAAATTATCAGTAAAAGAATTAGGCTTTTCTTGAACACCTTTATTTTTTACTCTCGAGAATATTCCTATTTAAGTATTAATTTTTCAAGATCAGTGGCAGTGAATGGTTTTAACAAAAAAGGTAAGCTTTCATTTTCTATAAAATCCGCCGACATTAAAACAATTTGTTGAGAGAACTGTGACAGTTTTTTCAAGTCTTCCTCTTTAAGATGGTAATCCCCTAAACGGATATCTAATAAAATGGCGTCAAATCTTTCACTTTCAACTAAGCTTAGTCCAACTTGCAAATCATCAGTGCAAATAACATCTATTCCAAGTAACGAGCAAAAAATTTTTATTTGTCGCTGAACTACTTCAGAATCATCAATAACTAGAAGTTTTTTTTTCATTTTTTAAACTAGAGTTAATTAATGAATGAACTTCATGAATTAAAGCTTTTTCTCGGTCTGATAGTTCGAAAACATGATCCAGTCTCTCAATTTTGTCTGCATACAGCACACCAACAGGTATATCATAATTACCAATAGGTATACAAAAAGCTGGGTAACTATCCTTAAATAATCCTGAATCTAATATCAAAGGTTTACCCAACTTTAATGCTTTACCTAAAATATTGCTCTCACTCACCTCAAGTTGCTCAAACTCAGCTAGATTACTTGGCCTAACCCCCTCAAATATTCTAATCCTTAAAATGTTTAAATCCTTGACTTTTAAGTAAAGGATTATTCTATCAAAAGATGATTTAAATATGTCAGTTGCTAGCAGTAGAAGGGATGCAGTATTTGCATTTCGTGATATTGCCTCTTTTATGGGAATTAAAAGCTGTTCATTTTTTTCATAAAAAGCCTCGTCTGTTTTAGTGTACTTACTTTTTTTTATTTTTAAACTTTGAAGATTAACTTGAGTATAATCTTGGAACTGATCTAAACCATCAAAAGCATCATTCAGTGCTGTTTCAAGTAATTTAGAATCTTGTATACCATAAAATTCAGATATCTTATCAAAATCAATTTCTTTGTTTTCAATTACAGAGTTTGAAATGACCCTAGAGGACTCGAGTATTTGGGCTTTTTTCAGATAAGTTCGACGTGAAGTGTCAAGGGAAGCATCCGGTTCATATATTAATTTGCAAGCTTTAAGATACTGTTGGTAAATAACCGGAAGTTTTAAGTCTGCCAATATTTGAAGAGTGACGTCAATTAAATCCTTAGAAAATAGTAGTTTAAAAGCACCCTCAAAGTCTAACTCTTTTAATTCAGCAACTTTTGCTATTTTAGATGCAATCTCAGGAAGATAGTAACAAACTAAAATTTCTCCCAACCCTCTAAAAATACTCGCTATATAATTTACCTCGCCATTCTCCAAAGATGAGGCTATCAAGGAGCTCATTATACTTTTTTGAAGGGCTTTAGAAAGTTCATTTGATAAACTTCCTTGAGAAAATTTTGATAATATTAGCAGTGATCCGCATATATCACTAATTTGTCTTGAACCTAGAACTACGACTGCTTCTGATACTGTTAGGATTGGCTTTACTCTGCGAAAATAGGCACTATTTACAACTGATAATATTTTTGTTCCTAAAGATGGTTCTTTTAATATTATATCGGTCATTTGTTGAGCCGTTGAATGTGGATCATTTGCTAGTCTTTGCAATTCTGATATAGTTTTAGCAGAGGTTGGGAAATCTCCATCTTTAAGAACGCTTTTTCTTATTACAGATATGATTTCTTCAACAGTTTTCATTTTAGCAATAAGTAGTTCGACACTAAATTTTTAACTCTTGATACCAATTCCTTCGAATTGAATGGTTTTAAGATAAAATCATCTGCTCCTAGTTTAAAAACTGTTTCCGATAAAGCAGGATCATTATTAGCACTAAGAACAATTACGGGAACGTTAATACCAGAATCCTTCACCTGTTTTAGAAGCTCAAGCCCAGATTTTTGACCCTTAAGACCTATATCTGTGATTACTATATCAATTTTTGAATTTATATTTTTAATTGCATCTTCAAAAGAAGCAGCCTTAGTAACTGCCGCACCAAGCTTAACAAGAACTTTTTCAATCAAAGTTGATGATATAACGTCGTCCTCTACGAGTAGAACTGATATGTTAGTTAAATCTTCAAATGAGGTGCTGCTATCCTGAACCAAATCTCTACTTTCGATGTTTGTACGTGGCAGAAAGACAGTAAAAGTAGAGCCTTGATTGAGCTGACTTTTAACGGATATGCTTCCTCCATTTAACTCCACTAAACTTTTGGTAATCGATAACCCAATGCCGGTCCCTTCCTGAGCTAAACTATACTCATCATCCCCTCTCTCAAATCTATCAAAAAGTCTCTCAAGATGTTCCTCACTGATCCCAATTCCTGTATCTATCACGTCAATTTTTAATTTGTCTGCTAGTTTTGATACTTTGACTCTAACAGAGCCACCATCTGGTGTGTATTTGACTGCATTCGATAACAGATTAAGCATTATTTGCCGTAAATGACGTCTGTCTACTAAAAACTTACAACTACTAGCTTCAGTATCAATCTCAAAAGAGATACTTATGTTTTTTTTATCTGCTAATGGTTTTACAATCTCAATAACTGAATTCAAGTACTCAATTTCTACTTGCTCAGATTTTGGTACATCCTTGCCTGATTCAATTCGAGCTAGATTAAGTACATCATCGATCAAACTCTTTAAATGCTCTGCTGCAGTCACAATGCTGTCGAGAGCAGACCGTTGCTCCTCGTTGAATGTCCCCAAAAGGCCATCCCTAAGAATCATTGAGTAGCCCACAATTGCCGTTAATGGAGTCCTAAGCTCGTGACTCATATTTGATATGAATCTGCTTTTTGATGCGTTTGCCTCTTCTGCTTTTCTTTTTTCTTCTTGTATTTTAAGCGTTCTTTCATTGACTAAATTTTCCAAATGAGAGGTATATGCAACTAGTTCTTTCTCATAATTGTGTAGCTTAAGAATAAGATTAATTAAATCTGATGTGATGTTTAAAATCCTTTCAAAATATTCGGTACAATTTTGATCCACAAAAAATCCAACTAAAGTTTTAAAATTTATTCCATCTTGCGGGAAAAGATAGAGGAATTTACCGCCCAATTCACAAACTCCACCCAGTGAGGTTTTATCTTTTACCTCATCACAATTAACCTTAAGTTTGATCTTATTCAAAAGATATCTTTTCAGCGTATCTAAAGAAGAAGTTTCAAAATCATTCAAAAGACCGAATTTAAAAACACACTTAAATTCATTTTCGGTGAGTGTAAGTACAAAGCAGCTTCGTATCTCAATAAAATTAACTAATATTAAACAAAGTTGATTAAGTATTCTCTCTAAATCAGTGAAATCACTGCTGCCTATGAGTATCCCAAGTTGATCATTAATATAGTTGCCAAATTTATCAAAATCAGTTTGCATTTCATTT
>CALHSA010000044.1 GCA_938038205.1 uncultured bacterium
CGTATTAAAGCCAAAAAAAGATCGAGTACCAATAGAAGATCGTAATGGTCGAACAAGGTATGTGTGGGTCACGCGAAATCCAGGGTTAAAAGAGGGATTAGAGGCAGGTCTTGTAGATTTTGGTGTGAAAGGTTTTTTTGCCCCAATCGTGGCAGAAAAGCAGGCTGATGCCTATTTAAGATCTCAAGAAAAACTACTGCGCATGTATAATAACATGTATAATAATACAAAAACTGAGTTTCTAAACTAAGCACTATTTAGTAAACCTCCAGAAGATGTTAGGATCTAGTCTGTAGCGAATCTGACCATTTTTAAATAACTCAAGATGCAAATGAGGAGTTGATGCATTACCTGTTCTTCCCACAGAACCCAATTTTTCGCCCCTTTGCACTTTTTGACCTTTTTTAACAATAATCTGGCTTAAATGGGCGTAAAGTGAGAAAAAATCTGAGTGTTTCACAATAACGGTTTTTCCATATCCTCTTAATGTTCCTGCAAAATGTACTAACCCTTGTTCAACACTTAAAACCGGACAACCTTCCTTTGTAATTAAATCAACTCCATAGTGTTTTTTCTTAGGATTAAAACCCCTTCCAACACGAAATTCACAATTTAGTGGCTCGTGCAAATCTTTTTTTGGAGCTAGAATAGTGCACGAGTAGAGTAGCATCATAAAAATAGTGGAACTTATCGCGGTGCTTTTTCTCCTTGTTTTTTTTCCAACTATTTTTACAAAAGCACCCATTTTTCTAAGCTCTAAAGAGTGTATTGATAAACTAGCATCAATTCTACCAAAAGATAAGCCTTTCAGGTTTATAGATCTGGGATGTGGAATCGGGCATGTTCTGAACCATCTTTCAAAAAAATTCCCAAATGGAGTTTTTACAGGTGTTGAATTAAGCCCTGTGCTAGCGTTAATCGCTGCATTCTTAAACAGAAAAAATCGAAATGTCTCAATTAGATTAACAGATCTTAGAAGGGTAAATTTGAATGATTTTGACTACATATATGTTTTTTTGTCTCCTTTCGGTAATACAAAAATCCTTGATCAAGTGTGTGCTCTTAGAGGAAAAATCATAATATCTAACTCATTTCCATTTGAAACATTAAAAGAGAGTAAAATTATTAGAGGAGACCAGCCATTGTACATTTATATTAGATAATGAAGCTAATTATTGCTAATTGGAAGATGAATAAACTCGAGGCTGAGATAAAAGAGTATTTTTCAGCCTTTAAACCAAGAAATTGCAACTCTGAGATTGTTTTTTGCCCCCCATTTACCTACCTTTACCTCCTAAGCCAGCTAACTCCTTACAAACTTGGAGCGCAAAACTGCTTTTATGAAGACTCTGGAGCATTCACTGGTGAGATATCCCCAAAAATGTTGAAAGATTTAGGGGTAAGTTATGTTATTGTGGGGCACTCTGAGAGAAGAAATTTATTTAAAGAAAGTAACTCAGTAATAAAAAGAAAAGTTTTAAAGGTTTTAGAGCATGATATGATCCCGATAATCTGTTTTGGAGAGAGCGTTCGAACAGTTACTAGAGAAAATCGATTAAAAGAGATTAGAGCACAAGTAAGGGGTTTCAAATCTTTAATAAAACGATCTGTGCTTGCTTATGAACCAGTATGGGCGATTGGTTCAGGTATATCCCCAACCCAAGATGATGTTTTAGAGGTAACCAGATACATTCTTGAGATAGAGAAACCATTAGCATTAGTCTATGGGGGAAGCGTCTCTGAGAATAACTGCAAAGAATTTGCCGAAGTAACTGATGGTTTACTTGTTGGAGGAGCAAGCTTGAATCCCTTAAATTTTCAAAGAATATGCGAGAAAATAGAGGAAATTAGGGCCGTCTAGGATCCACAGCCTCTGGAGAGAAAGGACTAACAGGGCTATCGTTTGGAGTTGGGGTGATAACTTTTGTGATTTGTATAACATCCTGCTTCAAAATATATCCATCCCTTCCATCCTTTGATGATATCCTATAAAATGAGCCACTCTCCCCAATCACTTTAACTATAGCCCCAACCTCTAAAAAACCCACTTCAGTTGCATCAATCCTAGGAGAGCTTAGAACAGGCGTGCTTACAATGACCTCACAATTCATTGGAAAATTGAGAGTTTGCTTAACAGACCTCTCTGAGTTTTTTGCATCTTTGCTTGTTTCTGAGTCTTTATAACCATCCGAGGCTTTTACCACCACTGGATCCGGTTTTGAGTCTGTTACTATTGGTCCATCCTGTAGCAAGCCATGAAGCGGATCAATACTAATAAAGCTAAAATGAATTGGCTCCTCTCTTAATTCCCACTTTGCGCTGATACTCAAATTGTGAAAAACTGGTTCTTTTTTTTCATTATCTACAACACTTACAGGATTAATCAAAAACACTAACAACAGAATACAAACAGCAAGCACAGATAAGAACGTAACTATCAATACTTTTTTTTTAGCTGTTTTTGCTGAGTAATGAGCTGGTGCAACATCTCGCTTCACAGCAATACCAGCCAAAAGCTCTTTAAGCCTTCTTTTCTGATCCTCACTTAAATCAGGTTTGGATAAATGTTTATGGATTAAAGCTATCGTAGCATTATGATCTAAGAAGCCTGAATTTAACTGAGACTCCAACCATTGGATGAAAAAATTAGTGTCAGTGTGAATATCTGGCTCAGTTACCGGCTCAGGATCTTTCTTAATCTCTTCCTCATCAGATTCTTTAGATTCTTTTAATATTTCTTCAAGGTTAATTTTGAATAATTGCTTCCTTTCATCCCCCATCCTTGTTAGCTTATTTTAGCTATATTCAATAATATCATAAGGATCATATTAAGTGTTTAACTTAAATTTAAACATTTTTTCTGATCAGAATGTTTTGCAAAGTCATATAGTTCCGCAGATTACCCTTTTGAGTAACCAAAAAAGTTTTATAAAAAATTCACCTGCTTAAAACTTAAGCTCCACTTACCAGACAGCTATCTAAACTAAACCCATAATCTGCAGCTATCGGTTTTAGCGACTAGAATAATATTTTTAATAGATACCTGGCTTGTTATATTCCTCTAAAAAAGTTTTTATACCTACTCTTAGCATGCATTTAGTATCTTATATGAAAGATAATAAAGTTTTAATCTATTCACCAATGCCTATTCGACTAAATGTATAACCTCTTTGTCTAAGGGTTTGCTTCGACTTTTTACCGCTCAATACTCCATTTTGAAGATGCTGAGTTAATTAAATGAATAAGTTAAACAATTTTATAAACTCATAATTATAAAACCGAAATCGTAAAAGGTTTGAAATGATTTGTTTAAATAAATTTTTGTAAGAAGGATTTTAGAATTAAACCAATCGATCAAAGAATTTTATAAGATTTGAAAAGTAATTTCCTTCGATGACTTGGCTTTTCCAAGAACAAAAAGTGGAGTCGCTTTGACTTCACAACACGATAGAAAGAATGATACTCCAACAGGAAGCTCAAAACAGGCCTCTCCATGATTAGAGGTGAATTTATCTCCAAAAAATCCACAGCTAACTCTTACCCCTTCAATGGGTGAACCATTTGATGAACGAACCTTTACATTAAGCTTGATAGTCGAATCAGGAAAATCTATCTCTTTCAGTGTCTCATTTATATCCTCTATCTCATCAGCAATTTCTTTATCTAATTTGAGTAATAGCTCACATATCTTCTCAAGAGCTGCCTTTATTTGTTGCCAGTTAGCAGCTTTTGAGCAAACCTTCTCAAGTTTTTTTAGTTCATCATCAAGCTGCCTTACTAAACTAATCTCTAAACCAGACTGTATTTTTTTTTCACATAAATCCTTAATTTTTGCTGCTACTTTTGAGAGTATAATGCTTGCCTCCTCATATTCCTCTGCTGAGAGTTTGCTTTTCCTCAACAGGCTAAAAATATGAAAAATAACTCTATGCAAATCGGCTAATGAGTTTATTGTCTCTAAAGGCCTATCTTTGGAGGTATGCTTGCTACTGTTTACGAGAGAGATTAATTTTCCAAGATTCGATAAACTCTCAAACTTCGGAACATCTTTCTCAAGTTTTTGAAAAATCACTCCTAGAACTTGTGAATTAATATAATAACATATTATAAACAATCAGTAATTTAATGAAAAAAAAACAGGGAAAAATTGGGATCTTCGTTAGTGGTGGACCAGGACCGGGAATAAACTCAAATATCTCATCGATCGTTTATTTTGCGAATCAGAATCAAATAGAAACACTTAGTTTAAAAAGATCTTTTAAAAGTTTCTCAAATGATTGGAGGGAAGATTTAGTCACATTTACAGTTGAGAATACAACTTCCATTAGGGCTCTGGGAGGATCAGTTATACAATGTAGTAGATTTAATCCCCTTCTAGAACAAGAAACTAAGAGAAAATTTGAAGATTTTTTAGCTGAAAATGATATTGACAAACTTGCCATTATTGGGGGAGATGGTTCAACATTCCTTGCATCCGAAATTAAAAGGCATTATCAAGACTTATCAGTTGTTGTTTGTCCAAAAACAATAGACAATGATCTGCCGCTACCTGATCATACCCCAACCTTAGGTTTTTCAACTGCTAGGAACATTGGAGCAAATTTAGTTCAAACAATGCTAGCAGATGCAGCTAGTTCTGATCGCTGGTTTATTGTAACTTGTATGGGTAGAAATACCGGGCTTTTAGCCACCGGAGTTGCTTTAGCGGCATTCTCAACCTATCTAGTAGTACCTGAAGAGCTCCAAGACGATTCCTCTCTAGAAGATGTAATTAATTTAATAGATGAGGTTTTAAATTACAGGATTAATAAAAATAAAAATTACGGTGTTATTCTTTTGGCTGAGGGAATAATTTCAAAAATGAATTCTAATTTTCAATTCCAAGTACCTAAAGACTCCCTAGGAAGAATTCAGTATAGGGAAATATTAATAGGGGATTTAATTAGAAAAGAGTTACGAAAAAAATATTTAGATACCACTTTCATTCATCAAGATTTGGGATTTGAGCTTAGAGGTTCTGCACCTCTAGCGTATGATTTAGAGTATGGTGTTGCTCTTGGTTATGGTGCTGTAAAATTTCTGCTTGAGAAAAGAAATGGAATAGTAATAAGAAGATGGCAAGATTTAGATTTGATTGATTTTGATGTTTTCAAAGATGAAACGGGAAAGATTAAAACTAGATGCGTGGATATTAAGTCAGAACTGTTCACTATCGCAAAAAAAATAGGTTTAGATGTTTAAGCATGCCTTAAAACTTAGTTTTTACAATTTCTTAAGTAGAATTACAGGCTTTTTGAGAGAAGTGCTATTTGCAAGAGCTTTTGGTATCTCAATATATGCCGATGCATTCATTTTAGCTTTTAAAATTCCAAATCTTTTCAGAAGTATTTTTGCAGAGGGAGCTGCATCGAATGCAATGCTGCCAGTTTTAAAAAATGCAGAAGAGAAAGGAGTTATGAATATATTTTTGCTGTATGTTACCTTTATTCTTTTTACTACCTCATTTGTAATATCAAGTCTTTTAGCAGTTTTCCCAAAATCAATAGTTAAACTTTTTGCTGCGGGTTTTAATGAGGAGATTACTGTTCTGGCTAGTAAGATTTTAACTTTAACATCTTGGTTTTTATTAGCTATGACAATGGTTTTTATCTACAATAACCTTCTTAATTTTCGTAAAAGGTATGGATTTGCAGCATTAATTCAGATTTTAGTTAACCTTTCTCTCTCCGCAGTCTTGTTACTTTCTCCAGAAGACATGCACCAGGGAATTATGAGGTTTAGTACCGCCGTTTTTATGATATCGATTGGTATTATTGCGATTTGTGCCTTTAAGCTCAGCAGCCATATATCTCTGAGTAAATGTTTTCCGGCAAATGAATTAAGGCAGTTTGTTAATTTTTTTTTAACAGGGGTACTAATCTCATCGTCCTATCAAATACTTGTATTTATATCAACTTTTACAGCGTCTTTCTTCGAACCTGGTAGTGTTGCTGTGTTAAATTACGCTGACAGAATCTACCAGATACCTTTTGGAGTTATTGGTGTTTCTCTTTCACAAGTTGTTCTATCATATATGGTAGCAATGGAGGATAAGCTTAGGTTACTGAAAAAATCCCTTTATATCTCGTCTCGTCTCGGATTTTTCTTTGCAGGCTTAATAATTAGTATTGCTTACTCTTTATTTGAACTAGTATTTTTAAACTCATCAATTACATCAGATACATCAGAATGGGTATCTGTAACCCTTAGATGTTTATGCTATGGGCTTCCTTTTGCAATGATGTCTTTAGTAAATACTCGATATCTTTACTCACAGGGAAGACATAAAGAAAATCTAGTTGCCATCTGGCTTCAGGTTTTATTCCTAGGTTTTACCTTAATTTCTACTTTCATGATAAAAATCCCAATAATTTCATTAAAAGAAATATTTCCGGATTTAAAATATGATTCAGCTTATCTTGCCTTGGCACTAAGTCTAAGTGGTATTTTTCACTGGTTTATAACCGGAGTGCAAGCTCTAGGTTTTTGGAGTTTTAAAAGTTTCACGCTAGATTTGTTCTGGCCCATATTCTCCGCAAGCATTGGTTTTTTGTCCGTTATATCTGTGGATTTATCAGATCTTAACATTATCTACAAATTAATTTTACAGACTATTATTTATTCTTTCTCTTTTGGGATGATTTTTTTTGTTGAAGTTATCGGTAGAAAATTTTGACACATACAAAGGGAGTAGTTTTACTGACAACATTAAGTATAATTTTAATCCTTTCGTTAATCTACTCTACGTTTTTGATCAAGAGTTATTCGTTTAATGCATCTCTTAAGGATGCAATCGAATCAATCGATTCAAAGATTTATTTAAAGTCGGCCACTCATTACCTTGAAACGCTACTTCTTTTCGATGATACGAGGGAGGTGAATTATAATACTGATCTATGGATTAAGTATCTTCAAAGAACTGAATTAAACTTACCTGAGGGGTACTTCAAACCCAAAAACTGTTCCATAATTGTTCAAATTATTCCTTACGATTCCAAATTCCCTCTTGGTTCTGTGGTTCCATTTACAACTGTACAATTAGACAGAGCAGAGATGTTAATTAACCTTTTTAGGGAATTAGGATTTGATCAGGATGGACAAATTTGGACAGATCAAATGGGGCGGAGATTTTTCCTTGATGCTTGTCAAACTGTTGCAAGTCTAGTTGATTTTATGGACATTGATACAGTTTCAGTGGATCTTGGAGAGTGTCGAGGTATGGAAAGTGAGTACGGATATTCGTTGTTTGGTAACTTCAAACCGCTTGATTTTAACCAGCTTACTCTTGTTCCCGGTTTTACAATCGACAGAGTATCACGAATTATGCCTTTTACTACAGTCCAATCAATAAGAACATATTTAGACTTAAACACTGTATCTGACCTAGTATTAAAAGCATTAGTACCACAGTTAAAACCAAATCAAATTTTAAGTATAATTGACTTTAGATCCTCTTTAGACGGGCCTTTTACCCAGTTTTCAAGGGATCAACAACTTCAATCATTGTTATCTGATCAATTAGTAATTGATAGCATCAAAAATAAAACATCCACTGAGAGTAAAACTTTTGAAATATATGGCTCATACAGGTGTGGGATGACAAGTTATAAGAGCCGAGCTATAATAGATTTAGCTAGATTGGGAGATAGGAATCGAATAAACGATTATAACTCCTCACTACTTTTCACAAACTAAAATATAAAAAAGCCCCCCACTAACGGGGGGCAGAATCCAAAGACGACCCAAATAGGTCGATTAATTCACAACCACAGCACCTACAGTTGAATAATTGAACTCAAAATTAAAGTTAGGTTTTAACCTATTATAGAGATTGATAATCTCCTCTTTAATTTTGAGCCTCTTAAATTTTAAAATTTTTAGCTTTTTCTCCTCTTCAGCAGTTAAAAAAAACCTCTGATTCAGCTCAGACACAAGTTGATCAAGCTTGGTATGTTTCTCAACTAGCTTTTTTAACTTTGGATTTAAAGTAACTAACTCTTCTAATCCAGGCAACTCACTAAGCTTCATTTTCATCTAACATTGTAACATAATTTAAGTTACCGACTATTTATAATTTGATTTATAAAAAAAAACAGCTTTTTTTAAGCTAATTATTTTGAACTTTCATTCAAGTTAATTCTTTAAGAGCTTCTCTTTTAATTCATCAAGGGTATTAAAATACAATATTACCTTTAAACAACTTTTATTTTTATCTAGTACTGCAGTAGCTCCAAATTTTTCCTTCAAGAAGTTCTCTACCTCAGTTTCTTCATAAGATAAACGCTTTAAAGATCTAATCTGATTTCTGGTCTTAGATAGCTCGTCTCTTAAATCTTTCACATCTGCCCCTTCTTGGTCTTGGAGTTTCCCAACCTTAAGCCTGTATAACTCCAAAACCTTAGACTCAGGCATACCCTCCCTAATTAACTCTTGAAATGATTGCGGTAAGGCTAACAACTGAAGACTTCTTTGAACCTGACTCTTTGATAAACCTACTTTTGCAGCTATTTCTCTAATACTCAAGTTGAAGTTTGTCCTAAGAAAAGCTAAGCCGTAAGCCCGATCTAAAGGATTAAGATCCTCCCTTTGAATATTCTCAATTAATTGCGACAAAGATTTCTTCAGAGGATCCTGTGATCTCATTATAACGGCTGGAATTGAAACAAGACCTGCTATCCTAGCCGCTCTAACCCGTCTTTCTCCCGAAACAACTAAAAACCTTCCATTATCCTGTTCCTTAACTAAAATTGGTGTTAAAACTCCAACTTCCTTAATTGATTCCGCTAGCTGGTTAATAGTTTCTTGTCTAATTAACCTCCTGGGTTGATCAGGATCAAAATCCAAAAGATCAAGTGGCACATTTTGGAAATCAGACTTTAAATTTAGAAAATTAGATCTTTGTTGAGTGTCAAGAGGATTCAGCCGAAACTCGAATCTCTTTCCCATATAAAACCTCATTAACTAAATCCATGAAGTCCTGAGCTCCCTGACTCTTAGGAGCATACTCAAATATCGTCATTGCCCGAGCTGGAGCCTCAGCCAATGCAACATTCTCACTTATACAAGTGTTGAAAACTAAATCTCCAAAATAGTTCTGCACTGATTCTATTACAGCCCGTGATAATCTTTTTCTCCTATCAACCATAGTGATTAATACTCCCATAATTCGTAACCCAGGATTATAAATCTGCTTAACTTGCTCAATCGTATCAATTAGCTGCTTAACACCAAAAAGGGCTAAAAATTCACTCTGAACAGGAATCAAAACATCAGTAGCAGCAGCTAATGCATTTACACTTAAAATTCCAAGATTCGGAGGACAATCAATGATAATGAAATCGTACTCTAATGAGGATAATGCTCGTTTCAACATCAACTCTCGACCAACTACACCTCCAAACTCCAAATCAGCTGCTGCAAGTTTCAGACTACCAGGTAGTAAAAAGAAATCTTTTACACGCACTATACACTCCTCTGGTTTAACCTCCCCCTTCAGAACATCGTATATGGTTTTGAAATCTAAATCAGTTGCCCTGACAAGCTCATCCTCCTCAAAAAACAAAAAACCCGAGGCTGCTGATAAATTACTCTGCGGATCTAAATCAACTGCTAGAACTGATTTACCGCTCAAAGCCAATCCATGACTAAGATTAACAACGGTTGTCGTTTTACCGACCCCACCCTTTTGATTTAGAACCGCTATTATACGAGACACGCTTCAGATCTCTTTTAACACATACTGCTATATTTTTGAAGATTAATTTTTACTACTCTACATCACTATCATCGTCAATAAAAGAGCTAGTTAAAGCGTACTCAACAGCTTTTGTAACAACATCTTTATCCTTCTCAGGAATTAGTCCATTCTTTACCAATTCATTCGCTTCTTCCTCCAACAACTTCAAAAGTTTCTGTCTCTCTTTTGCTGAAAGGGCTAAAGTAGGCTGCCTTACTCTACTAACACTCTCAATTTTACTAACCCTCTCAACCGGTTTCACCGGCTCAGCTTTTTTAATTCTGGATATTTCCTTTACTTTTTTTTCATTATCATTCATTCCCTAATTCCTCTAAAAATTTTAAAAAAGGAACAGTACCTAAATTTAGTTTTTGATTGCTTATAACTTTTTTAAGAGATGGTCTTACTTTTGGAGGAGATAAACCTTGTTTTTTATTAAACACACCCAGTAAGTAATTTAAGATTGCTTGGTGTTCCCTAATAACTGTTAGAGGATCAGCTTTCCACTCAGCTGCTAGACCTCTTAAGCTATAACCTTCCCAATAGACTTTCCATATTATCCATTGATGAGCAACATGAAGGTTACTAATCGCTAGCAGTAATTTCTTATAATCGTGAAAATCAAAACTATCCTGAGAATCAGTGCTCTCTTTCAAATAGATTATCGTTGCACCTAACAATAACTGCCTAACTGAACTTCGAAGAGAGCTACCCTCTCGGTCAAAAGGAATATAACCATCTCTAAGTTCAGGGAACCTTCTTAAAAGCTCGTAGGCAGTCGTTCTTGCCTTCGCCTCTAAACTACCTGAAAAAACCTGACCCTCTGCCCAAGCTTTAGTACTTCTCGCTGCATCACATGCAGCCTCATGCACCCTTCGTCTTGCGTATGCACGAAAAGGTATTCCGCGCGAAGGATCAAATCGATTCGCACATTCAACCAAAGCTTCTAAAGCAGAACCTATTAAACCATCCACCTCTGGGTCCAATTTCCACGCTCTCGCAACGGCTCGAGCAATGCTTTCTGCCCACTTACGGTTTTCAAGGATTAAGATCTCTGTGTCATTTTTTTTTGAAAACGGTTTGCCCACTATCTCGTATACTTCTATTTTATTATCACAATTCCTTGAAGCAAAGTAAAAGTATTTAAGAAAAAGAAGGTAGTGGAATTTAATATTCGTGAACTTTACTCCCAATCTCTAAAAATAGCAAGGTCACTTTTGGCCAAATGGGGGGCCTCAATAGAGGAAGAAGAGTTAACCAGCATTGTAAATCTCTCATTGGCAGAAGCATTAAACAGATATGATCCATCAAAAGGTGCAGCTATAATAACTTTTCTTTACTATCACCTTAAAGGCAATCTTGTAAAACATATTGAAGAGAAGAAAGTGTGCCAGGAATTTGTTAGTGAGCAAATCGAAATTGACTATTTTTCTCGAGGAGAAACAAATGTTACGGTCTCGGAGAAAGTTAATCCA
>CALHSA010000045.1 GCA_938038205.1 uncultured bacterium
GCCTTCTTATGCAGAAATAGCGTAATTCTTTCAAAGGCTCTTCCATAACTCTGTTCTGAGATTGGTAGTAAACGAAGAAGAGAATTACTTGGAAGTTGAGACCCCGGTGAGTAACGGTTTAGCCTATTAGTTTCAAAGGCAAAAACTAGCTCCTCAGCCCCGAAGATTAGGCACCTTAATATCAGTTGATCTTCAACTGCAGGTTCATTTGGATTCAGAATTTTAATTAGGTTTGAGTTCATACCTATCGTTTGGAGAAAAATAATATTTAATGCATCAATAGCCTTTGAGAAAATTTGGGGGAATTTTAGGTAAAAGTTAGAGGAAACGGTTTTTTCAACTAACTCCGTATACTCTTTTGGGTGTTTAATCATGAGTGGTAATTCGACAATCCTACAAAGTAATGCTAAGGAGCTCACCTCTGAGGCTAAGTGTTTTGCGCAGACTTCCGCAAGAATTCTGGCTACTACCGCTGTACGAGTTAATTTGAGTACTCTCTTCTGGTAGTAGAAATTGATCATTGGATTTACTTCAACGGTTGGATTAGAGATTTCGCTTAAAAGCGACTTAAGATCACTAACTCCTAAGCGTAAAATTAATACTGCTAAATCCGTTGTGATTTTCACCTGATTCACGAATTTTGAACCTCTAAGAAGAATGTTTAAGTTTATGACTGGATCCTGAAGACATACAAAAGCAATTTCATTCAGATTGGCTTGTGGTAAAGATAGGAGGTAAGACACTCGTGATACTATTTTTTCCTGAGGAATGAGTAGTTTGAGATCCTCAGGATGAAATCTTACCTCAAGCGACTTCTGCATTCAGCTAAATATTTGTCGGAATTTGCAATTTTTTTTTAAGAGATATGGGTAAAATTTTTAAGAGGCAGACCCCGGCTGTACACTTAAAAAAAATTTTGTATCCTATGTGAATGAAAAAAAGGGTTGAAACTGATAGTTTAGGCTCCATTGAAGTTGATGAGCATAAGTTATGGGGTGCTAATACCGAAAGGGCAAGACTTAATTTCAGGATTAGTGATTTCAAAATGCCAGTAGAGTTAATAAGGAGTATAATACTGATAAAGTCCTGCTATGCTACAGCAAACAGTGAAGAGGGTTTGCTCGATAAGGAAAAGGCTGACCTCATAGTGGCGGCGTGTCATGATTTAATGGCTAATGAAGAATATATTGATCATTTTCCATTAGATGTATTTCAAACTGGCTCCGCAACATCAACTAACATGAATTGTAATGAGGTTATTGCAAATCTTAGTCTTAAAAAAGCGGGGCTTGAGCCAGGCACAAAAAGCTTTATCCATCCGAATGATCATGTCAACCTAGGACAATCCTCAAATGATGTTATACCATCTAGTATCCACGTAACCGGTGTATCTTTAATTAACAAACTTTTACTTCCCGAAATTATGGCCTTTTATAAGGCTCTTAAAGACAAATCTGAGGAGTTCTGGGAGATAATTAAATTAGGTAGAACTCATCTACAAGATGCAGTTCCTATTCGTGTTGGACAAGAAATTTCTGGATGGGCTGATCAGATAAAAATGTGTGAAGAATCTTTAAATAACAATATTCATCACCTTTATGAGCTCCCGCTGGGAGGCACGGCCGTTGGAACAGGAATTAACTCTAACAAGAGGGTTATTGAAAGGGTAGTGAAGCTTTTGAATGAGTATACTGGCTTTGAATTTAAAATTTGCCGTAATAATTTTACTTTTCAGAGCTCTCAAGATGCGGTAGTAGGGCTTAGTGGATCTCTTAACAGGTTGGCTGTTGCTCTTTACAAAATTTCAAATGATATTAGGCACCTATCTAGCGGCCCGAGAGGAGGTATCGGAGAGTATATACTTCCATCAGTTCAGGCAGGCTCCAGTGTTATGCCTGGTAAGGTTAACCCAGTTATTCTAGAAAGTGCTTTGATGGCTTGCTGCTTTGTAATGTCCTTGCATCAAGCCATAACACTAAGCGGAATTAATGGAAATTTCCAACTGAATACCAGTTTACCACTAGTAGCTTTTTCTCTTACACATTCTACGAAGATTCTAAGCTCTACGTTAAAAAATCTTAGAGTTAATGTGGTTGATGGTTTGGATATTGATCGCAAAAGGTGTGAGGAGTTGGTTCTAAAATCTCCAAGTTTGTGTACCCCTCTTACTCGGAAAATTGGTTACGATAAAGCTGCTGAAGTATACAAATTTGCGATCCAAAATAATCTAACTATTCCAGAGGCGATATATAAGATGGGTTTGGTGAACAGTGATATTAGTGAAGATGAGGTTAAAAAGCTTTTAGATGTAAAGAATCTGGTATGAGAATATTCGTTGTTTTAAGTGCTGTATATCTGTTTTCTCAAAATATCCTATGCACTAAGACCATTGAGTATGAGGTAAGTTTTGAGAATACTTCTGAGAAGTATACATACTTAGTTTTAAAGGCTACTGGGACAACTGAGGATAACGCTAGGCAGGAATTGCAACTCAAATTACCTGAGCTTGAGAGAAAAGCTTTAGAGGATTGTAAAAATAAATTTGAGAATCAATCTCTTTGTATATCTCAAAAGTTAAATGCTGTAGATTATCTTACAAAAACCGATTTACAAGCTCGTAAAATGATAGAGCAAATGATTATTGACGAGTGCAAGAAAAATATTGGTCGGTGTAAATTATCGCAGGATAATGAAATTAAATGTACTATGACTGATAATCAAAATCAGGAAGAGAAAAATGAAAAATAATTTAGGTTGGTATTTAAATTGAATTTTAAATTAATTATCTTCCACCTTTTCAACAATCAAAGTTAATCCCTCAGTTCCTACAACTTTTAGGATGGCATTCTTGGTTACTCTTTGAGCCGGATTTTTTAGTCTGGCTTGCCAATAAGACCCGTTTAGAAAAACTTTACCTTTTCCATCCTCAAAATCAGTTAAAGCTGAGCAAGTTAGATCAAGCAGTGCTTCCTTACCTCCTGAAGGATAATTTAATTTTAGAGATCTTATGACACCTTGAATTACCCAGACTAAAATTATTCCAAGCACTAGAACGACTGGAATTAAGGATGATAGCTGGACAGATACTTCGAAAGGAGGAACATCTGGGTTGATAAGGTAAAAAAGTCCACCAAGGATTGCCAAAGCTCCTAATGAAACCAGAATAAATGAATTTAAAAAGATGTCTATAATTACCATTATCAAGCCGGTAAGAATTAGTAATCCTGCACCAAAAGATATAGTTACAGTTCGATTAATTACTAAAGAAATTACCAAACAGATAACGCCAAGCGCTCCAGGAACAATTAAACCAGGATTATAAAGCTCAATTATTATACCAACTGTACCTATTGTAGCTATAAGCATAGCTACTGTGGGATTACTTAAAACTTCTAAAATTTGTTCTTTTAAATTCATTTCAAAGGTTTTAATAGGTAAGTTTTTAAGTCCTGAAATAGTTACTTTCTCGCCGGCTAAGCTAATCTCTTTCCCTTCAATTTTCTCAAATAAATCAGCTTCACTATTTGCTATAACATCAATTATTTTTAACTCTAATGCTTCCTGAGCTGTTGCAGCTTTTGCTTCCTCAACTGCCTTTTTTACCCATTCTATATTTCTTCCTCTTTCTTCGCTAAGTGCTCTACCTATTGTAGAGGTGATTTCAACAACTTTGTTACGCATGTCTTTCCCTAAATCACCTCCAGTGGATGGAACTGGAGTTGCTGCACCAGTGGAAGTTCCAGGAGCCATAGCAGCTATATTCGCGCTTATCAAAATAAATAATCCAGCTGAGGCTGCAGTAGCTCCAGCCGGACTAACATATGAAATAATAGGTATCTTAGAATTTAAGAAGGTTTGAATTATCTTCTGGGTTGAGAGCAGATCTCCACCAGGGGTGTCTAAATATATAATTATTGCTTTTGCATTCTTGGCTTCTAGATTAATAACTCTATCAATAAATAGAGCTGTTCCCATTAAAATAGGACCTCGAATGTTAATCGCTGCAATATACGGACTCTCGGATACGAGAATGAATGAAAAAAAGAGTAAGCAAATCCTTAAAAATTTTAACATTGTTTTAAGATATTCTATTTTTGTAGATTAAAGCCTGTCAAATAATATTTTGGGTTTTTGTTTCTTGTAAGCTGATATTATAATCAAGAATAGGTTCTGAATTATGTTTATCCAAAGACCTTTAACCTTAGGTTTATTTTGGGTATTTGTTGCAATGGTTGTTGGTTTTATAATCTACCTTACCGGCTATTATTTTGGAAGAAATGTTGCTCTAAAAAGGGTACTTGAAGCTAGACTTTCATCTGCTCCCAGGTATGATAAATCATTACTTCCTGACTCATCAAATAATGTGGAGTTTGAGAGACTTAAGCCTGGTTACTACGTGCTTGTAAATATGGATAAGGATTTGAACACGATTGTAAAACTGAAGGAAACATTATCTCAGAATGGTTTTGCATCTGCAGTTGAGGCTTTTTCGGTTGCAGGGGTAACTTTTTACCGGCTTTATGTTGGACCTGAACCGACTAGAGAACTTGCTGAAAAGCTTTTAATTGAATTACAAAGAGAAAATTACCTTCCATACGATCTATCTATAACTTTTGTAAGAGATATTTTTTGATGAGACTAATAAATAGCTTAGTCTTTTTGGGTAGATGGTGTCTTAATCAATTAGAGGAAATTGGTAAACTGGTGATCTTCACTGGAAGTTTAATATTCGGGTTTGGCATACATACGCGACTAAAAAATTTTCTTGAGCAATTAGTTAGAGTTGGGACAAATGGTTTGCCCGTAATAACCTTTATGTCAGTTTTTGTTGGTGGTGTAATGGTGGTGCAATCTGAATACACTTTACGAAAATTTGGGGCTGAGGGCTTTACTGGTTCAGCTGTTGCCTTAGCTGTTATTAGAGAGTTGAGCCCAGTTTTGACATCCCTGTTGGTTATAGGTCGAAGTGGAAGTGCGATCACGGCAGAAATTGGAGTGATGAGTATTACCGAGCAGTTAGATGCCTTAAAAAGCTTAAAAGTTAATCCTGTAACTTACTTATTTGCACCGAGATTTTATGCTTTTGTTATTTCAATGCCGATCCTTACCGCGTACTCAATGGTTATTGCGATTTTGTCAGGGTATCTCATTGGTGTCGGATTTTTGGGGTTATCTAAAGGTCTTTTTATATCTCAAATGCAATCCAATGTTGAATATTCAGATATTGTATCCGGTATTCTTAAGGGTTTCGTCTTTGGATTCATATCAGGGACGATATCTGTCTTTAAAGGTCTGCATACTAAGCAAGGAGCTTCTGGTGTAAATTTGGCTACAACTCAATCTGTTGTATATTCCTCAATAGCAGTGCTTGTAACTGATTTTATCCTCACTGGATTGTTTCTACGTTATCTTTTTTAGTTTTTTAACTATGATAAAAGTGGAGAAGGTAACAAAGAGATTTGGCCGAAAAATAGTACTAAATGAATTAAGCTTAACAATACCTGATGGGGAAATTTTTGGTTTAATTGGTCCGTCGGGATCAGGTAAATCAGTTTTAAGTAAGTGTATTGCCGGATTACTGAGTTTGGATTCGGGTGTAATAAGCGTTGATGGAATCACAGAACTTCCCAGGAATGTTGGATACGTATTTCAATTTGGTGGTTTATTTGACTCTCTAACTTTGATGGATAATATTGTTTTTTTACCAAAAGTTGAGGGTTCGCTTACAAGAGAATTATGTGAATACGTAGTCAGTGTTTGTGAGCAATTGAAAATCGCCGAATTTCTTGATAAGGAACCAAAAAGTATTCCGTTGTCTGCCAGGAAATTAGGAGCTTTAATTAGGGCTTTAATATCAGATGTTAGGTGGATTTTCATAGATGAGCCTGATAGTGGCCTTGATCCAGAGAACGTTGAAAGTCTATATAACGTAATAAAAACAACTCAAAGTGAAAAGAAGAAAAATCTTGTAGTTGTTAGTCATGATGTACCAGATGTATTTCAGATTTGTACTAGTTATGGGTTGATCTATTCGGGTAAAATCGTTAGTAGTGGAAAAATACAGGATGGTAAAGTTATTCAAGGAGATGAGTATATTAATCAGTTTTTAAATGGGTACGAACATGGACCAATCAGATTTAATTGATAAGTACCTAAAGAGAAGTTATTGGATTGAACTTTTTGCAGGTTTACTCTTTGTGGTTTTTTTGATTGTTTTGTTGGCACTCAGTTTAGGTGTAGCTGGTTATCAAATTAAATCGAACTCTTATAATTTGTATCTCATTTTTTCTGACGCTGGAGGTTTAAAAAAGGGTGCTTCGGTTGAATTAGCTGGGGTACAAGTAGGTCAGGTGGAAGATATATATTTGGATGGTGTTAAGGCGGTGGTGAAGATTTCTGTATCTAATAAAGTTAATATAAGGGAGGATGATATTTTTTCAGTAAATACTAAAGGACTTATAGGGGATAAATTCATAAAGATATCCCCGGGCTCATCAGATCAACTAGTTAAACCTGAATCGTATATTACTGAGACTGTGGATAGTCTTGATATTGAAGGTTTAATAACTAAAATAGTTGGTAAATTTGTTGAGAAAAATGAGTAAGCTTTTTAGGTTAATAATATTGACTTTAGTTTATTTTCTGATACCACAAAGTACACCAATTTCTACTATTCAAGAAGGTTTAAAGAGGGTTTTAGAGATAAATTCTGAATTTAAAAAAAAATCGGCGGATTTATCAAAAGAGCACCTTAACGCTTTGGAAATAGAGGTTGAGAAATACATTGATTTTTCTGGAATGGCCAAGCGATCCTTTGGATCTGTTTGGAAAGATATGGATGAATCTCAGCAACAAGAAGCTCAAAGATTACTGAAAAAACTTTTAACATCCTCATATATAGATAAAATTGCAAAAATTAACTCCGAAAGTGTGAGGCTTTTGAATGAATCAGTAACAGGAGATTCCGCTGAGGTGAGTTCAGTAGTAAAAGCTGAAGATAATAAGGAGATCTCAATAAAGTATAGGCTAAGGAATATTGATAAAAGTTGGAAAGTTACTGATGTTATTATTGAGGGTGTTAGTTTAACTTTAAATTATCGGCAGGAGTTTCAGAATATAGCCAGGAAAAGTGGAGTTAATCAGGTTTTGAATTCTCTTAAGCAACGGGTTGGAGAATCATAAAGGACTTTTAGTTATTAACAAGCCAGAAGGGGTAAAACCCTTAAGCGTTGTTAAGACCGTACGGAAGATATATCAGACTAAAAATGTAGGCCACGGAGGTGCTTTAGATCCTTTTGCTTCAGGTGTTTTCATTATTTTAGTTGGCTCTTACGTTAAAATAACTAATATAATTCATGAGTTAGAAAAGGGTTACTTTGTAGAAATATGTGTAGGAGTAGTTTCTGATACTTTCGATTCAACTGGAAAGATTTTAAGAACGGAAACTGTGTCATTAAGCGAAAGACAAGTTAGAGAATGTTTAAAGAAATTTGAAGGGAAAATACTTCAGCGACCCCCATTACTGAGTAGTGTTAAAATTAAGGGTAAGCCGGCTTATTCGTATTTTTTTAAGGGTCAACAGGTGGATATACCAGTAAGGGAAACAGAGGTTTACAAGATCGATTTGCTTGGGGTCTCAAAAAATAGAATACTAGTGAACGTTTTGTGTGGTAAGGGTTTTTACGTTAGGTCTTTCGCAAATGATTTAGGGCTTGAGTTAGGATACTGTGGAGGTATTGTAGATAAGCTTTGTCGATTTAAAGTAGGACCTTTTTTGCTTGAATCAGCGATACCTTATAGTGAATTAAACCATGATACTCCTCTTGCAGATTTGCTGAATTTCAGAGATTTTGATCAAGTGTTTCTGGATCGACTTCAAATCTCACGGTTATATTCTGGGGATGTGAGCATCAGAAATTTTATTGGTAATAAAGTTAAGGATAGAATCTCAATTCTTGTTAATCAGCAAACTCATGATTCAATAGGAATTTGCTTTAAGAGAAACGGTGAAACAAAAATTATTGTTTTTTGAAAATTGAGTAGTAATTTTTTACACTAGTTATATGGGGAAGGGAGATAGAAGAACAAAAAGGGGAAAAATTTTTGCGGGAACATATGGAAATACCAGACCTAAAAAAGACAAGAAATCAAAAAAAGTATTTGCTACCTAAGTTTGGATCTTAAAAAATCCCTAGATCTAAAAATTCTAGATTTTACAGTGGACGCATTTGTATTTAGGATTGAAGCTATTTCAGAGATAGAGTATCCAAGGCAAAATAGTTTAAGTTCGTTATGATTTTTTAATTCTAGGTTTTTTAGTGTTATTTTATTTAATTCATCATTCATAAAAATAAGACTATTTTCATCTAAAGGAACGCATTTTTTGAGACGGCGTAAATACATATATGCTTCATTTTTTGCGATTTTGTAGACCCATGTTTTAAAAAACTTAGTATCTCTGATTTGATGAAGCCTAGTTGTAACCTTTATAATCGTCGAGTGAATTACATCATCTATTTGGTCTGGAGGAAGAATTTTTCTTAAGTAATTTCGCAAAGAGGGTAAAAATTTGAGATAAATATATTTAGCGGCATTATTTGAGCCAAGAATAGGTTGATTTACCATTGAATAAGGAATAATCAAAGTTTGTGCCTTCAAGGTTTTAAAGGAATTTTTTAAAAAAATAGCTAAATTTTTTATACCTTGTAAAAATTTTTAACAGTTTAAAGATTTTTCTAAAAGTTTCTTTGATGCTTGAGTTAAGCAAAAATTTGTTCCAAAAAAGCATTTTTTTTTCTCACAAGGGGAACAAGTAAGATTAGGGGTTACAATATAATCCCGTAAGCCATATGGAGTATTTTTATTAGGGCAAGAAGGTCCAAAAATAGTGAAGTAAGGTTTATGAAAGAAAGCGAATAAATGAGCTAAGCCTGTGTCTCCTCCAACTCCAAAACCGTCAAAATTCCTCACAAAGTTTATTGTTTCTTTTAGTGGCATACCTACTAAATTAATTACTTTTTTTGTAGGGTAGTCTTTTTTGGTTATAAAATTAGCAAGATTTATACAGTCTAAACCTCCAAGTAAAAAAACGGACTCAGCTCCACTTTTAAAACAAAAATCCATCAAATAATTTAATGATTGAGGGGATAACTTTTTACTGGCCCACGAACCTCCCAGAATTACTGCCGCCTGTGAAGTTTTAAATTCAATTTTTTCCGTTTTTATTTGATTATTTAGCTTCAATCCAGCTAATTTAAACATCTGAATGTATTTATCAATTTTAGTTTCTGATTTGCTCCATGGAGTTACAAAAGTGTTATTAAAAATGTAATTAAACTCTTTTGAATCTTGTTTATGAAAACCTATTCTAGTTTTACCTTTAAGAAACGATATAATTCCAGATTTTAAAATTCTTTGGAGGTCTATAATTACTTCAAATTTTTGCGTTCTTAAAAGCTCCTTGATATAGCTAAATATGTTGTTTTTAACTGTTATAAATTTAATGTTGTCAGTAAGCATGCTTAATTCGATCCATTTTTCATTAATTAGCCACCAAATTTTCTGGTTCTGCAAATTGAAAAATGTAAGAGCGTGAGCACATTTAATACAATCTCCCATTGAACCGGTAAGGACAATTAAATAACTAGTAGAGTGACTCATCTGTTGGTAATTTACAAACTATTTTGCAAAAGTAAGATATCAAAAAATCACTCAGATTATATTTTATACATGCTCTTCTCCATCTAGTGATATAGAGTGTAAGAAGCTCTGATCTCGGTTTAAATGAAGGAACAACAGAAGCCCAATCAAGAATATAGACGTCATTCTCACTGGTAACTAGAATATTACCAGGGTGTAGGTCTTTGTGGTACAAATGACTTGCTAACATTTTATTGATTTGGACTTCTAAATTTTTAAACGCTAATTTGGCTTTTTCTGGGTCGGCTTTTGATAACTCAGCCAAAGTAACTCCTGGAATGAAATCGGTTACTATAAAACCTACTTTTAAAAGTTTTATACTTAAAATCAGGTTTCCACTAAATTTTGGAGCTTGAATGCCAAATTTGTTTGCTAGTTGAAGAGCTCTCTGTTCAAAAACAAGTTTTCGCAAACCTAAACGTGCCCTTAGAAAAAAAGGTAGATTTGATAAAATACCTCCAATGGATGCTATTTTTAAGTGAAAGTTTTTATCACCCAAGTTTAAAACAAAAGGTTCTTCTCGCCCAGACAGTTGTTTGGTTTTCCTCCTATACAAACGAAGCCAATTCACTATATTCTCTATCTGATCTTTTGGAATGTTAGCAGTGTTTGAAATGATCTTATAATCCATTTTTCAAAAAATTTAAAATTTCGTCAGGGTTTACCTGATAATTTAGGCATGAGTAGGTTGAATTTGGACAATAATTCAAACCTCCATCAGAGCAAGGCCAGCAAGTAAGTCTTGGAGGATACAACTTTAGTATATTCTCTCGCTCAAAAAATCCATGAGAGTCGGAAGTTGAACAAAAAAACAAAACGAGTGGTTTATTATATCCCAGAGCTAGATGTGCTCCGTAGGAGTCATTGGCGATTACTGCTAGTGATTTTTTTACGATCCCAAACGTTTCCCTAATCGATGTGGATCCACTAAGGTCTATAATGCTTGGAAATTTACCTAAATTTAGTTTTGTTTTACCCAAAATCACAACTGGGCAAAAATTCTCCGCAATAACTTTTGCAAGCCAAAACCAGTCTTTATACTGTTTTGTTACTTTACTGGACTCAAAAAAATAAGCAACAAAGACATCTGGTAAATATAACTCTAATTTAATGTCAGGTAAGAATACTCTAGGAATCTTAACGTTTAATTCGTCAGCAGTCCTCTGTAAGAATTCACTTTTTTTTTCGTCTGAGCGGTAAAAAATTTTTTTTTTACCCGACTTAATTGAAGTAAGACTCGTCCTCTAAATGAGGAGGTAAAGTTTATCCCGTAATTAAATTCGAGTTTAGATAGGGTTTTAATAGCATTCATAAAACTACCAAAAGATTTTTTATTCAACTTTATTATTTGGACAACATTACGAAACATCTTAAATATTTCAGAAGATTCTTCCGTACAGCAAACTGTAAATCTGTGTTTTTCAGCTGAGGATATAAGAGCCGATGAAAAAACTGCATCTCCTAGAAGAGCTAAATTAATTAATAGGATATTCTCTCTTTCATCCATTCTATTTGCCTTATCAAGCCTTCCTGAATGTCAACTTTAGGAGAATAACCCAAATCCAATGTTGAGTTCGAAATATCAGCCCAAGTGCTTTTAACATCTCCTCTCTGAGGATTTTCAAACTGAATTTTTATATTAGGAAAATAATCTTGGATTATTGCTAATGCTTCTCTTAATTGAATAGATTTACCTCTTCCTAAGTTATAATCACCACTACCTTGATTCATACTCAAAACAATACCTTCAACAATGTCTTCAATAAATGTGAAATCCCTTTTTTGAGTGCCATCGCCGAAAATTATTAATGTTTCTCCTGCCATTGCTTTCTTTATAAATTTTGAAAAGGCCATGTCAGGTCTTTGCCTCGGGCCATAGACCGTAAAAAATCTGAGATTTACATACTCAAACCCATAATTCATAGCATAAGCTTTTACAAGTTTTTCTGCTGTTAGCTTAGTAACTCCATATGGGCTCAGAGGATTAGTTGGGAAATTTATCGGGATAGGCTTATCAGAATTATTGTCTCCATAAACTGAGCTACTACTTCCATTAATAAAACGTTTTAAGGATGGACATCTTATGATTATTTCCAATAATCGCTGAGTTGCATCAATATTATTTTTCACGTATTTTACAAATTCAGGGCCCCAACTATCTCTAACTCCTGGTTGTGCTGCTAAATGTATTACATACTTAATGTTCAACTTGCTGATATCATCGAGCTCAAGTTGATTTAAATCTTTTTCAAGTAAAGTAAATTTGCTGTTAGAGAGAGCTGATTTAATGTTCTCTAACTTAATGGATTTTGAGTAATTATCATTGAAACAATCAATACCATAAACGGTATATCCATTGGCAAGTAATCTATCAGTAAGTGAAGAGCCAATAAATCCGCAACAACCAGTTATAAGAACATTTGCTTGCATTTTTCACCAGTATAAGTTTAATAATTTAACAAATCAATTAGCTTCTTAATTATCTGTAGCTGGTCCTTTTCCTTGTTTTATCAATTCGAGTGCTTGTTTGACAGGGTAACCTGCCATAATCCAATCTCTAGCGGTTGCTGGATCAAAATCAAAATACTTCCAAATCCATGCGATCGATGGGTCTTGAATACCAAATGAAGACCATTCTAAAGCCTCCTCAGGCGAGAAATTATAGCAAAACCAATTTGAAGCAACTATTAAAGGGAACCCGGTTTTTTCCCAAAGAGGAATTTGATTCTCTGGAATTATGGTATCTTCATATCTTGGGGGACGAAATAAACATTTTTTTATTTTTGATTGATTTGCATAAACTTTGAAAAGCCTCTCACTCCAGGCCAGCTCCTCTCTGATCGCTTGATATATTTCATCACTAAAAGGATATTTATTGTCAAAATCTAGTATTAAATCATTCAGTATTTGGAGGTTAAC
>CALHSA010000046.1 GCA_938038205.1 uncultured bacterium
TCCTCAGTGTAAATTGCTGGCGGTTTTAATGCTCCTTTTAAAAATCTGCTTTTTGAGTTTTTCTCAGGAATATCGAGAGACCTTTCAATAAAATATTCATCTGTAGCCATCCATATTGGGTTTGAATCAATAAATTTTATCTTTAAAACTTTGGGTAGTGATTGCGGCGAATTTAAAATAGGAGCACAGGTTTTATGAAAACAAATCAAGCTTCCTTCGATCTTGTTATTAGGAGTACCCTCCAAAAACCTAACCTCAGATTCAATTCTTTTAATCTTTGAGATTTCAAAGCGATGAACAAGTTTAACATCCTCTTCAATATTAATTGGATTTAGTGACAGTGAATTTTTTGTATCTTTAGAAACAGTGGAGCAGCCTACAACCAGTAATCCAAACAAAACAACGAGATTAAGCACACATAGATTTTACTAAATTCCAGTCTGGGTTGTTAGGATTTTCGTTATCGTGTTGGTTTACTACAATTTAATGCCCATTTAAAGATTCGATCTACAAACTTCTCGTTTAAATAAAACGGTATGTAAGTATTGGTTAAGATAATATTACTAGCTGGAAGAAAAAAATCTAGTACCAAAGTATCGAAATCATCATAATACCTGTAATAAAAATTCGGCAACTCGATGTTAAATTCAACTTGAGGAGAATTGAAGCCACGGAAACTTGAAACTCCAAATTGAAACCTCGAAGATTCCTTTAGCTCACAAAATTTAGCTGACCTCAAACAGAATCTTGCCTCTAAATCAAGAAAGTCCAAACACTTAACATATTCATTACCAAGTTTAATTGAATTGCATAATAAAGCAGAATTTAAACCCTCACAAACAAGGGCCTTTCCTGATCTTAAATAACCTGCAAGTGATTTTAAAAACTTTTTATTACTCTGCACTAGATTTATATAGTCAAATATGTTCCCTCCAGTTATCCATAAAAGCTCTGTTGATTCAGGGATTTCTGAAGCCAAAACAGGAGATATGGTAGATATTTTAAATCCCTTACTAGCTAACCAAATAATGTTCTCTTTGTAGGTGTAATTAAAATAAGCATCCTCAGTAAAACAAATATTAAGTTTGTGGTTAGGTGAGTCCGAGGATGGAAAATTAAAATTCAATTTTGATTCTACATTAACTTTGAGATTAGCAACCTGATGCACAAGATTTTGTAAGTAAGCGTAATCGTATTTTGGAATATGATACTCTGCGTATGCCTTAGAGGGTATAACCTCCTTGAATCCTTTAATTTTAGTAACTGATTTAGACTTAAAATTGTAATCACTAAAATCTAGCACAGCAGTGACAATATCAGAGTTATTAAAAATATGATCAGCACAAAAACGGAAAAAATCATTCTCACCAGAATCTGAGAGAGTGATTACCGTTTGAATATTGTTTTCAATGATCCAATTGAACCATCTATCGAAGTCAATCCCAGGTAATATGATAAGTAAAATCTCAGCGCCCCGCGAGATAACACCAAAAGCCTTACCAAAAGAGGAAGAAAAATGTTCAACTGGTAATGATAAACAATTAGCTCCTGTGAGCAGATTGATAGAACTACCAAGGTGTGGTGAATCCGTTATGATTAAGAAAGATACATTTATTTTACTAATTTCGAAAATTTTATGTAAAATAAAGGCCGATAAAATCTTTAAATTTGCACAATCTTTCAATGGTAGCAGTGCGCAAACCTTCATTAAAAGCTACTTGGCTGAGGTTCTTTTGCAAATTACAACTGACAAAGGTGACACACCAGACATAGATTTGCCTATCGCAGTCTTGGGTGCTAAAAAATTTATAATCTTTATAATCTCAAAGTCCCGAGATTTCAGTAAAGGTGACGAGATAAATCTTTGTAAATTTTCTTTATCAAGAATAAAGCATCCGTATCCATTTTGAAGTAGTAGAGCATCAAGCTGCTTAAAGGAATTCTCTAAGTGAATCTGATCCAGGAAACCCATCCAGTATTTCGTTTGATAGCTAATGCTTAATCCATACCACCAACATCGTAGCCACTGTAGTGGTGTTGCAGATAAGGGATTCTCAACTAGATTAACAATTACAACTGGGTACTTTCTTAAATTTTCCCCTACCCTATAAACTCTGCCAACATCAAAATACTCAGACCTGTAAGTGTACAAATGAGAAACTTTTTTTAAAATTCTTGAGGTAATCTCCTTATACTGAGGAGCCGTTCGCAGTCGTAAAAGTAAACGATCCTGCTCTTCCCACATAACCGCATACGAGTTAGAGGTAGGTGCAGATAAATAACTGGAACCATCTCCATGAAGTATTAAAGCAACCACATAGCTAAAAAAAGTACCAACACTTTTATTGAGTTTAGATATATACTCCCTAAAACTTACAAGTTCAGCGAATGTTTGGGGTGAAAAAAAAACCCTGAATTGTTTGGAGTATCCATCCAACGAAACAGGCTTTGGAGAGTAACCTTGCAGAGCTAAAACAGAGGTTGGAAGGTCAGGCTGCTGAAGCAAACCCTCATAGAAAACCCTCCATAACTGCGTATTACAAATAGCTTCAACACGTTTTTTAAAAAGTAATGCAGCAACTAAAAAACTGCTTCCGTCCGAGTTAATCTCAACTAATTCTTGAACATTCCTAAAAAAACCAAAAATCCTTTCATAGACTACAGGCTTGATAGGAGGATTAAATGGCAGCAAGCTTGACCACTTACCATCAATATCCTCGGTCTTTAGATGTATAGTCTCTACCTCTTCTGAAGAGACCGAGCCGGGGAACAAGGGAATAACTTTAGCCACTGCGTCTATAGTAACATTAATGATGAAATTTATAAATTAAGTAAAAACTAAACTAATTATTTTTTAATCATAATACTTTTTTAAAAAAAATGAAAGCTTTTTAATTAACTGAGGATATTTTTATTACAACAAAACTGGATTTAAGTATATTTATACTAGAGCAAAACTTGATTCATAAATGTCCCGCCGCGGGACAAAATATCTTTTTCTTCGGGAAACTGTCCGAAAATCTCACCAGATTTTAATTTAATCCCCTCTAAGCATAAGCCATGAGGAGGTGCGCAGAATTTTTTTAGCTCACTGTTATTCATCCAACAATCTAAGCTCAAGCCTTTTTTTGAATAGTGTATTAGTGTTCCAACTATATTCCTTACCATTTTGTGAAGAAAACCAGAGCCAATAATTTCATAAACGTAATGATACTCTCCAAGTCTTAAAAACCTTGATAAAAAAATTGTTTTAATTAGGTTAGAGCTTGTGCAGTATCGACCTCGAAAAGCAGAAAAATCATGTGTTCCTAAAAAATATTTTGCCTGCTTGTTAAGCTTTTCTAAATCAGGTAAATCAGGGAGGTGCCAGTAAAATCTTCTTTGAAAAGTTGGGGGAGTTTTGCGAACAAAGAAATAATACCTATAGAATTTAGCCAGCACTGTATTTGAAAATTTAAAATCACTAGTAACTTGAACAGCTTTGATGAAGCTAACAAAAGGTTTACAGAGATTGCTTAATGCTACACAAAACTTTTCTAAACAAGGTATCTCTGTTGGAGGCGTAAATGTTATTAGATTAGCACTTGCTCGAACACCTGCATCAGTTCTAGAGCATACAGTTATTGGAATTCTGTCTTTAATCCTAAAGAAAATTTTTAATTTATCCTCAATTAACCCCTGAATAGTCTGAGTATTAGGTTGTAACTGAAAACCAGAGAAACTACCATCGTACTCAATCTGAACCAGAAGTTTATTTCTGCTCACACGTTTAATAGTATAATTAGAAATTCATAGTGAACCCAAATAAAGTTTTGTGGGTAATCCCTACCCCTATTGGCCCTGGAAGTAGTATTTACACACAGAAAAGTATACTCCAGCAACTTCAAGTAATATTTTGTGAATCAGAGAAAGCAGCTCTTCGTTACCTAGCCTCTCAAGGTGTAAGTTTTAAAGACAAAATCCTAATTCAAATCAAGAAACCAGATGTCGTCGAAATTAAAAGTGCATTTGAAAAGTATAAGGTGTTTGGTCTAATTACGGATGCAGGGTACCCTTGCCTTGCAGATGCTGGTGCACACGTGGTTTGGTTAGCACACAGGTTAAAAATTGAAGTACGACCATTAGTTGGCCCAAACTCAATCATTATGACCTTAGCTGCAAGTGGATTTGATGGTAACAAATTTGAATTTTTTGGGTACCCTCCAATTGAGAATAGGGCTCTAAGGAAATTTATTTTAAAAATCCAGTATGAAGCGAATAAAAAAACTTGTATTTTTATCGAAGCTCCTCATAGAAGCGAGAAAACCTATATGACTTGCTTAGAAGTACTTCACCCATCTACGCATCTATGTATAGGTGTATCGTTGGACCACAGCAAACAGAAAATCTTAAGCATGTCTGTTGAGGAGCACAAGATGAACCCTCAAAAAATACTACGGGAACCCACTGTTTTTATAATTGCAAAACCAGCCCTCAACATATTATGATTGTCTAATAGGGTTGAGTGAGGTTTTAGATCAGGTTAAGCTACAATATCTCAATACCTACGCCGGAATTTATCATACAAAACGGGCTAAAAGAAACGATTTAGAACTTTTTTTTAACTTTATTAAAACATCTGGTATTGATTTAGTTAGTGATATTAATAGAAATATAATACAGTTATTTATTGAATCTTTAATTCGTGAAGGATTCAGTCCATCTACAATAAGTCGACGTTTATCAACTATTAAGCATTTTTTCAGATGGCTTCAGCAGGAGGGGGTTATGAACAGAAATCCAGCAGATTCAGTGAGATTCTCATTTAATTCTAAAAATAGACCTGATCATTTAACGAGCTCGGAGATAAAGGAGCTGCAGGAGAAGATTGAAAATAGACTATCTTGTGCTAGAGGATTTAGAGAGTATCAGGATTATTTTTTTGTGCTTTTTTTACTTGAAACGGGAGTAAGAGCCAATGAAGCCCGTGTACTTAGACTAAGCCAAATAACATCTGACTTAAACTGGATACGAAATCTAAGATCAAAGGGAAATAAATTTAGAGATGTTTACATTTCAACTAAACTAAGGAAATATTTAAAAGAATTTATTCAAATTCGTGATCAGTATTTAAAAAAAAAGTTAAAAAGAGGGGTTCATTCTCAAAACTACCCCCTGTTTTTAAGTTTTTACGGCAAAGAGCATAAACCTGAGAGATGCATGTTATCCCCTAAAACAATCTGGAGAATAACAAAAAGGGTAGGGGGTGAGTTTGATTTACATCCCCACAAGCTAAGACACACTTTTGCAATCAGGCTATTAAATCACACTAAGGACATAAGATTAGTCAGTCAAGCCTTAGGGCACAGTGATGTTAGAATTACGATGAAATACACAGAAAGAACACAGGATGAGATTAAGGATGCGCTAGACACTCTGATTTGATTAAAATTTTATTATCACTTATTCTAATAATTAGTTTTAAAAAACTTTTTTAAAAAAATGTATTTTATTTCAACTAAGCTTTATAAGGGTGAGGGACAAACTTTAATACCTAAGAATTCGACTGAGAGTGATTCGATTACTGCTAAATTAATTGAATCAGCAAATATTATTTTACCTGAGGAATTAGACAAGTGGGTAAGATTTGCACATGAAAATTTAGGAAAAAATTATGAATCTCCTGTGCTAGAGGATGAATTTAATTATGAAAGTCGACTCCGAATAATAAGTCATACCACAAAAAAAGTATCACTAATCTGGCGTTTTTTCCCCGATTTCATGGGGAATATTAGATTAAAAATCACTGAGCAAAAATCTGCGGATGAAAAATCAAAGTATTTAGTGCTAGACTGTACAATTCAGGCTAAGAATTACATTGAGCCCAGTAAAGATGCGCCAATAGGATTACGTTTCAAGTGTTTTATTTACCCGAATACACAATCAAAGGTAACTTGCGATTTAAAATTTACACTTGAGGGGAGACAAGAATCAATCTCCTTCAGTGGAACACCTTCAAGCTTTACATTGAAAGAGATTTTAAAGGATGATTACAGTAGAATTGAGGAATTAATCCATTCCTCGGATTCAAATTACTCAGAGATCAGTAGAGAGCTTAGATTAAAAATTTGTTTACTTTTAATTCTTGTATCTTTTTTACAAGAGTTTTATTTAAAACTACAAAAAAGAGAAAAATTTAATATTAAGTATATGTAGTAATTAGACCCGGGTTGCCTGGTAGCAAAATTTAAAAAAAGTCTAAATAAGCAAAATTTGCAACAACATTCTCTTCTAGAGAATAAAAGAATACTTTAAAAATAGCCTATAACCGAACCAGGATTGAGTTTAATTTTAAAAAATTAAAGTTAATTTTTAGATTCTGAATTGTAAAAATGTTTAATTAAAAATCGTAATTAACAATTAAGTAAAATACTAAAAATGCTTATTATGCTACTTTAAAACTCAAATTAAAGCACACTATCATCTTATTAGACACTACTTTTAAAGTTTAGAATGTTAGATAAAATGTAAATACACCATTGCGTTTAAATATCGTTGTAAATTATTGGTTTTAATTTAATTACGCGTCTCTCAAAGCTAAAATTTAAGATAGAGTCTTTTTTAAAAATACTAAAAGTTTTACTTGAGCCCCTTGAAAATTCGGGATTCATTCATGCGGTCTTAATTGAGGGAATAAAACCACCTCTCTTATTGAGTTTAAGCCCAAAAGGAGCATGCATAACCTATCAATTCCAATGCCTTCACCAGCAGTTGGCGGCAACCCGACCTCTAAAGCCTGAATAAAATCCCAATCAATCTCCTGCGCCTCCTCATCTTGTTTATTTTTTAAATCTAATTGCCTCTGAAACCTATCAACCTGATCAATAGGATCATTCAACTCAGAGAAAGCGTTAGCAATCTCCAACCCAGCAATATACAACTCAAATCGATCGGTGATCTCTGGATCCTCATCATTACGCCTAGCTAGGGGACTTACAGAGTAAGGATGATGAGTTACAAATGTTGGTTGAACAAGCTTATCCTCAACTAACTCCTCAAACAATTGTTGAATACAAAATCCCCAGTCAGATGGATTTAAAAGCTCAATTTGATTATCTTTTGCAATTTTTTTTAAGTTATCTAACTCTCTCAGATTTACACTTCTTTCGATACCTGCATACTCGTACAAGCACTCCTCCATGCTAAGCCGTCTAAAAGGTTTTTTTATTGAGAAGCTTTTATCCTCAAACTGAAACTCAAACCTCTGAAAAACCTCCTTGCAAATGTACTCAAGTAGGTCTTCAGTTAACTCCATCAGATCCTCAAAAGTAGCATACGCCCAATAGAACTCCAACATAGTAAACTCTGGATTGTGTTTTCGATCAATACCCTCGTTTCGAAAGTTTTTACCGATCTCGTAAACTTTGTCGAACCCCCCAACAACTAGTTTTTTTAAAGGCAGCTCAAGCGCTATTCTTAAATAGAAGTTACAACCTAAAGCATTATGACGTGTGATAAATGGTCGCGCATTAGCACCAGCTTTAATGTTTGTTAATATCGGAGTCTCTACCTCAAGAAACCCTTTTTGATCTAAAAAATTTCTAATACATTTTATAATTTGAGCTCTCTTTCGAAATACTTCCCTATTCTCATAATTTGAGATTAAATCTAAGTAACGGTGTCTAAATCTTGTTTCAGCATCATGCAAACCATGCCATTTCTCTGGTAGAGGATGAAGGTTTTTTGTTAACAGCTCAAAAGTTTCAGCGTGTAATGTTTTTTCTCCAGTTTTGGTGACAAATGGATATCCGGTTACACCGATAATATCACCTACATCCAAATCGCGAAACCAATCGAATGACTCCGTTGAATCCTTGTTTCCATACACCTGAAACTTTCCGTATGTATCTAGCAGGTGAAAAAAAACGGATTTCCCAAAATCCCTCTTCATTATTATTCTTCCAGCCATTTTAAGCTTTTTACTTGGTTCAAACTCATCTGTTTTCATACTATCAAGATCATTTGAGAAGAAAGCAGGTTTAAAATTATTAGGGTACTTGAATCCATGCTCCTTCCATTTTTGCAATTCCTGAAGTTTTTGCTCCCTCAAAGTTGATTCATTTTTCTCCATTGTTAAAATTATCTAAAAACGGGTTATGTGAAAAAAGTGTTCCTGAAAGGATTCGTAAAAATTAATGATAATTTTTTTATAAGGACTCCATGTGAGGTTGCTCGAGACTTAATTGGATGTATTATTAGCTTAGATGAGAAAAGATTTTTTGAGATCTTAGAAACCGAGGCATACTCAGAGAATGATCCTGCATCCCACTCATATAAAGGTTTAAAAAACCGTAATAAAAGCATGTTTTTAAAGGGTGGTTCACTTTATGTATACCTAATTTACGGTGTCCATTATTGTTTGAATATAGTAACCGGTAAGGAGGGCAGGGGTGAGGCAGTTTTAATACGATCTTTGAGAGACTTAGACTCCAATGAACTTATAGTTGGTCCAGGTAAAGTGTGTAAATATTTAGGAATTAACAGAAAACATGATGGAAAAAGTTTAGAAGAATTAAAAATTCGTATTTATAAGCCCACAGATAGGCATTTTTATATCACTAGTACACCTCGAATAGGCATATCAAAGGGTAGGGAGCTTCCTTGGAGATTCTTAAACTCTTTTTATAAAAACAAGCTCCCTAAAGGTTAGTAAATATTTTAAAGCATACACTACTTTTAACAAATAAATCTTTCTTAAACTTGTTCAGTTATTTTCGTAGTTTAGTGGTGTTTTATTCACTTACGCTTTAAATAAATTGAAAGTAAATTTACTTATTAAAATTATGTAACTTATGGAACTACTTGATAACCACTTTTTTAAGCCTTTTTTCAATTCTCTCTTCTCGGCCAACAAAAAGAGGCGGCTTGCGAGGGTTCACCTAAAGATCTATAAGATTGGCAATAGCTCCCAGGCCCAGATGTCTTGTCTTCTCTAAGGCCAAATAAGTATTGGAATAAATCAAATCTATCGCTCTCGCCCTCGACACCTTTTAGTGTGATGCTCTTTAGTAGATCAAAAAATTCCCCTATCCCTATTAGAACATCCGGTGTCCATTCCTCACCCATTGTTGAATATAACCTCCAATAATAAAATGAAAAAATTAATAGTTTTAAATAGCTTGAACGATCAACCAAAGGGTTTTCCACCACCAATACTATATCCAAACATAGATTTCTCGCATCCTTAGTTAAAGCGTCAACAAAATGCGTAAACTTGAGGGTATTTTCTTCACCAAATTCGTCAATCAACTCTGAAGCAGCTTTCTGTAACCGATTAAAATGCGACTTCGGTTTAAAATGAATTACTAACACCTTTTCTTCCTTGTTTTGACCTATTTTTTTATTCTGATCCTTTATTCTGATTTCAATATAGTCATTTCTTTTTGTTTTATCCAGTGCTTGGGTTATTGTTTCAAAAATTTCCCTAACTTGTGCCTGATCAATCTCACCAAAATTTTTACATTGCTTTAACAAATCTACTACGACTGAATAAGCTTGAACTCCAGGATCTCGAGTTTGAATGATCTCCATAGCTATTAACTTATAACAAAAACCTAATTATAAAGCAAAATTTGGATTCAAAACTGGAGATTAAATTTAAGATTTAGATTTATACATCAAAAACAAAACAAAGTAGTAAGGTAAAAATTATCTGGAATACGCGTATAAAAGTATCGCAAACCCTCTGAATATGTTCTAATTATTACAAAAAATTAACAAAGCAAAAGCATTTGATCAGATGTAACTAAAAAATATCACCTAGGCAATGTAAACAGTTAAGACCAGCACTATTTAATCCTACTCACTAAAAATGAAATAAAATAGAAAACCAAATTAAGTATCCATTTAATTCTTGTTTAAAAATTTTTTAAAAAATTTCGCGTACAACTCCCGTGCAACTGAAAAAAACCTGTCAAGAATACCCATTCTCTTTGTAAAAACCTTGTAAAATCCTTTAGCGTGTGGATTGTGCTTACCTATTGAATCATATTTGCTTCCTCGATAAACTAAATCTCCAAAATATGCACCTACTTGTTCACCACTCTTAGTAAATTCCAAATTTAGAACATTTCTGAACTGTTCCAAAATACGAATCGCCGTTTGAGTATCAGCGATATCCCCTTGATAATAACGAATCAAAGCAACATAAAAAATCGAGAATAAAAAATACTTCAAGTAGCAAGGTGGACACAGTTTAGGAGAGCTTATGTAAAAAACAAATTTTCCTATG